>NZ_JAAUWV010000034.1 GCF_014694405.1 Pseudoalteromonas sp. S16_S37 | reverse complement strand
TTACCTCGTAATGTCCCCGACACCGCTTTATGCATGGTGTCTTCACGAAGTTGGTTTACATCGAGCTTATTGGCATTTAAACGTAAGTCTTCAACTTGGCCAGCATAGATAGCATCGTGATATTTATATTGGTCTGGACGACCCGTAAGCCCCGAACCGATAGAACCTGCGCGCTGCTTTCCTGATTCACCCGACTGAATAGCCTCGAAAAATGCCGTGCTTCGAGATGCGTTGATAAAGTCAGTGTGTGTATACCACTCACCAGCAATAACATCTTGCTTTATCCATCTATCGCACCCCATCGGGTTATAGCTAGGGTGATAAGCTCCTTGGTTTAGGCGCTGTACGAGCGCGACAGGCACTGCTGTTATATCTCTGCCCAACACACGCCACAGCCCTGAATCATCCAATGTGACTGTATTGCTGCCTGCATGGAAATTTGCCGACTGAAAGATCTTTTGATCAGGCAAAGTACTTGACGTCAAATCTTGATAATCAACATCACTGCCTCGCGGTTGCATCCATTGCCATACGCCAGTACTAAAATCACCATGACCTAAATATCTTGACTTATAAGGACTAGCCCCAGCACCGCCGGAGAGGCTAGAGCGCCCTTGCCAATCATCGCCTAACCCCTCAATTACCCTTACCCTATACCTTACTTGAATATACGCTTTGGCTTTTGGGTCAAAATAGATATTGTGCTCTGGCTCGCTTAAGAACACCGCTTTTTGCTCATCTGTGAGTGTTGACCACTTCACGCCATAGCCTTTGGTGCTTTGGTCCCACTCACCAAAGGCTGAGTAGCCTTGTGCAACTAAGTTGTTAAGTAGCGTAATACCTTGATAGTTGCTCGCGCCGTATTGCACATTGCCAAGCGGGTAAACCACATCTTTATCGGCGATTTTTTCATGCCAGGACTCTAAGAACACGAGGTCTTTACGAGAGGTAATGACCTTGTTTGTCTCAGTTTCAGACGCAAACGCGACTTCTGCATCACTGTGCTCAGTGACAGTACCCGTTGCTGAATCATAGGTTTTAGTGCCATCTGGGGCTGGGGGGAATTTTATACCAGTTCTATTAAATTCAGAATCCGATGCTATTCTATCCATTTTGTGTAATACACCATCCACAGAGACGATTGGAAATGATGGTGTTGATATGCCAGTTCCATCTGACTCCCTAGCCATTCTCAGCATATTTGGGGTGGTAATGTGAGAGTAAAAACCTTCATTAACAGCTTTATGTATGTTGCTTACTTCTATATGCTTCCCCCACTCAACAAACCCACTGCCAGCATATTGCTGTTTACGCATTTGGCGCAGTGCATCAAACTGGGCTTTGCTCATCACATCGGGATGCGGGTTTACGCTTTGCGCCTGTTCAACCAGTGTTTTAAGCGTGGGCGTTGGGTGTTTGTTACCGTTTTGGTCGGTCAACTCGACAGTACCCGCTTGGGTTTGCCAATCTGTCATGGCTTTAGCGTTACTTGCTAGGGCGTCATGGGTGCCCTTGTACTGCGCGTTTAGTTGCTCATGTTTGTCTGTTACGTTTTGCAATGCAGTAACCGCATTATTGAGTTCTGTACTCATCATTGCCTCGTTTTAAATAGGAAATAGTTCGTTGATTTGGGTGGATGTCAGGGAGTTGTTTAGTAAGCCGTTAAACGCAGTATTAAGCTTGATGTTTTGCTCACTCAGCATGCTGGCCCCAAGCGCGCTCAGTGCGGCATTGGCTTTACTGTGTAGCGCATCAAGTGATACGGCTTGTGCTGATGTTTGCACTGCGGCATTAACATCAATTACGAAGTCTTTAAGCTGAGCTATATGCGCTAAGTCATGATTGATATGTGCAGAGGCTTGAATTACTTCATCATGCTTAATAATCGCTTGATTGCTCGCATTCATGGCATTAAATGCATGACGCTGGGTGTTTCGCTCTGTCGATGCCGTTTGCTTTGTAAAGGTGTTAGCTGTGAGTACCACCGTATTTTTAGCATCTATTGCGGCGCTTTCAATGTCAGCTTGCGCCTGTGTTGCCTGTGCTTGTGTTTGCTGTGCTTGGCTTGCTATTTGTTGCTGTGCATTTGCCATCGAATTGTTAAGCGTATCGCTGAGCGTAAGTAGGTCACTCTTGAGCTGTTCAACCGCTGTTTTATCTGCGCTAACACTTTGAACATCGCTTTGTGTTTGTGCTTGCGCGGCTGTGCAAATAGCCGCTGCCGCATGGCTGTGGGTTTTATCAAGCTCAACCAGTTGCGCGGTTTGCTCTATATCTGCTTTTAGCTCAAACACGACTTGTTGTGCATTGCTTACTTGCTGTGCTTGAGTTGCCACCGCGCTTGATTTTGTAATAACGTCATTATGTGCAGTTACCACTTCATCGTGCTTAGTTGTTACTTTGTTGCTGGCGCTGATAACCAGCGGGTACGCCTTATCAAACTGAGCAATGCGCGGCTCAACCGTTGCCAAACTTTGCTTGTTAGCCTCGATGGCTTGCGCCATGGTAGACATGTCACTACTGGCATTCATGGCCACGTGTGCCAACTCAGCAATTTTTGTTGGCGTGGGTATCGCGTTTTGCTCGCCCAAAAATGTGGTGATTGGGTAGGTGTCATCGGTACTTGCAAACCAGCCTGTTAATTGACTCTCGCGTTGATGCCACTTGGTTTGTAAATCAGCGATACCTTTGGCTAGCTTGGCCGTGGTTGTGGCAGTAAAGTTTTGTACCAAGCCATAACCTAAAGCGTTTTTGCTAAACTCGGGCGAAAACGGCTGGCCATCGAGCGTTGCAACACGCAGTTGTGAATCGCTTATAACCTCTGCCACTTGCAAAATAACATCTTGCTCGTTCGCTCTAAAGTAAAGTAAGTCGCCCGCTTGCGCCTTGGCCACACGTTCAAACAGCGTGTTTGTGCCAGTGATGATTGCGTTGTTTTGTTGTATTGAGATTGTGCCTATGGAATAAGCCATGATTAACCTCGTTTGTAGATTACTGCGACCATTTTCACTTGGTCGGGGGAGTCAAAGGTGACGTTATGGCGCACTTGCGCGATGGTGTAACGTTCTTCGCTTTGCGTGGGTTGGCGCATACCTTTTCCAGGCATGGAGCTTGAGCAAATAAGGTCGCCCGTTTGCAAGTTGCCACCTTCGCCACAGACATTCATAGCGCCTTCACCGCCTGCGTTTATGCTCGCGACGTCGTACAGGTAAGCTAGTTGCTCCCATTCTTCAAAACCGATCAGCCCAGCGGGTTGTGAGTCGGTCAGCGAGCGGCGGCGGGTGTATACTCCACGAGCCGTTACATCCATCGGTGAACTTGAAAGCTTTGCCGTACAAATTGCATTGGAGATATTTGCAATGTGCATAAGCTCATCGTCACAGAGAATGTCACCCGGTTCCGGGGTGAGTTCTTTGGGGAGCAAGGTTTCGTGTGCTGATGTGTGAGGGCCTATTTCTCCATTCAGTGCATATAGCGCAAATGACGTTGCGTCTACTTGAATACCATATTTGTAGTCTTTTACATAAACACCTGTTTCCTTTTTAATTGCTCCATTAATCACTTGAAAATGTCTGACTAAAGCATCACCATTTGACCAAAACTTTACATTTGGCATTCCATAATAACTTAAGGAAAGTTGGCCTGAATTCGCATTCAAAATCGAACCGTTCCCAACGTTCCATGTACATGATTGCAAAGTCATGTAATTCAGCGTGCCGCTACTTGCTTCAACTCTTCCAGTAAATGTGCCGCTAGTAGCATTTACATGACCATTAAAAGTATAACGACCAGAGCTAGTATCAAAATACACTGCACTGTTATTGCTGTTATCCAACAATTCAAAAACGCCGGCTTTTATACGCATTTGCCCGGGTGTAATAGTCATGCCTGTCACATGACCATTCACATCAACGCCGATTTCGGCTCGGGCCTCTAGTTGCCCCAGTTTATTTGAATGAGCCGTCATTAAGTTGATAACACTGGCTGTGCCTGAGGGTGTGGACACACTCACATTGCGCACAAAGTTAGCCAACGCACTGTCGTTGTCAGATTTGGAAAAGTAAACTTCACTTAACCCTGAAATGTTTTTATTTACTTTACTTTCTAGCGTGGTGACTTTGGCTGCTATAGCTTCATTAGCAGCACTTTTTGTATAGTAGTTATCCGTGATTGTCGCGTGATTGTCGTTATATTCTGCGCGAAGTTCACTCGCCTTTGCCGAAATTACATCATCGGTCCTTGCTGCGGTATAAAAGGTCTGGTTCAAATAAGCTAAGTTATCATTAACCTTACTTTGCAACTCAGTTTTAGCTTGAGACACTGCGCTTTCTGAGTCCGCTTTGGTGATGTAGTAGGTTTTAATTTCAGCGTGATTTTCATCCACAGTAGAAGTTAGCTGCGTAATTTTGGTTGCTAACGCTTGTTCAGTGGTTGCCAATGTTTGACTTACTTCAACTATTTGCGCCTTACTGTCTTCAACTTCAGATTTAACTGAGCTTATCTTGGTTGCTATCGCTTCATTTTCAGTCGCTTGGGCCGCTACCGCTTCACTGATAACCGCGTTGGTTATATCGGTCTTTTGCTCAAGTTTAAGTGTGCTGTGTAAGTCAGCTTCAAATACATTTTCAGCATCGAGCGCCTGCTCTAAAACCGATTCCGCCAGTTCATCAATATCATTTAGCTGCTCCTTTATACCCTCCAAGTCTCCCATCGACACGCCAATGGCACTAAATGTTTGAAGCGCAGCAATACCCTCAAAGCTTGCTGATACAGTTAAACTGCTAGTTCCTTGTCCCTCAAAAGAGACTGTAAACACCTCCCCTTGCTCACTCTCTAATTTACCGGTTAAAAATCCACTGTTAACATCAAGTGTAATACTTAACTGTTTTGTCCCCAGCGTTGTATTGGAAATTGAGTCATGTAGTTCAACTTGTACATTATGCACATTGTTAGACGGTATCCACTCAAATACAGCGCCAAACCAAGATGGTGATTGAGTTAGCTTAAACTGTAGCGTTAGCGCCATTTCACTAACTGTCAGCGCTTTTGTTCTAACTTCAAAAGCTTTCCATGCACTATGCCCGGTGACATTAATCGTTCTACATGAGCCAGCATACGTTTTATCAGGCAGTAACCCGGCAAATGTAAGCTGAGAACCCATAGCGCTTTTTTGAGTCCCTTCCCCAGTGAACCGCCACTCAAACGATGTGCCTAGCCCTGCATCGTCTACTGTTGCCAATAACGTTACCATGTTATGGGTTACTGCTAACTCTTCAATTATTGGCAATGATGGGGCATTAATACTAAAAGAAGCGCTAACCCACTGACTGCTATAGCCCAGTGAAGAGCGCGCCCGTATCTCAATTACGTAATCGCCCGACTCAAGTGCATCAGTTAGATACTCTGGTTGCGTAACGTGAGTAGCAACTAAACGCCTATTATCTCGATATATTTCAACGTCAAATAGATAATATCGAGACACCCAATTAATGAGGACTTGACCATCATTTTTATTTTCAAAACTAATGCCCTCTGGCGCATCAACAGAGCGCGGATCAGGTAAGCCCGAATCAGGAATAGGTTGACGAACATGGTCGTTTAACCAATCATAAATGTGCGGTTGATGCTCTCGAAGCTTTAACTTAAACCATCCATCTGACATTGAAACAGATTCGATTAACCTAAATGGCTTGTTATCAAAGCCTAACTTTTCATAGTTGATTGGGATGATATCACCGTGCGTATATTGTAATGCAATGGGTGATACTTCCATTTCTAAAGCGAGCGATTCACGACTTAACATCGCAATAATGCGCGCCATTTGCCGTGCTTCGTAATAGTTAGTGATGCCGTTTATCTTTGCTCTATGCTCTAGTACAACGCCGTTATCTTCAATTGACCACTTTTTAAATGTTTCACTGCTTGGTTCTGGGAAAATGGCTTGCTGTGTGCTGAACCCCTTTTCTTCATCGGGAAATTCCACAACAACCCGATTAAACCTATTGGATTTGTCCCCTTCACTATATTTCAAGGTGTTGCGCGTCATACTGGCTGTGATCGGATGAGGAACCACGGGATCGTCTTGCTCAACAAGCAAAGTCAACTTACCGTTGATTACTGGTAATGAGCCTCGCATCGTTTTCAGCAAACTATGCACATTGTCCAATACTCTGTTAGATGTATCTAACGCAATGTTCACTGTAAAAAGAGAGCGCTTATCGACCGCGCCGTCATAAAGTGGGACTTGTGTATTACATATTTTCGCAGCATTTATAAACGATGATCTATCGAGCTCGCTTTCTGATAAGCCTTTTCCATATCGTTTGTTAGTCAAGTAATCATACAAACACTCTGCTGGGTTAGAGCTGACATAATTTGAGTTTGAAATCAGCCCTTTGATACTACATCCAGAAATTGTAGCCTGAATATTGGGCACACCTGAGAATACATTATCTTGACCAGCTAACCACTCTAATCGAATGTAGCTACAGGCTAATCCACTTAATGAATGTCCTTTGGTAATTGGGTCAAAACCTGCAGCCTTTAAATGCGGATCACTATATCCATGCATTCCATTTGGAAAGTTAACTGCAAACGCTACGCCATCATATCTTTTGTCTGTAATTGGGTAATCGCCTAGCCAAATTGTCTCGATGTCTGATACCGCTTCAGACCAGACGATGACTAAGTGCAGCAAATCATTAGTAACATCATCGTTGTCATCTGGGTTACTCACATTTTGGAAAACGATTGTGCCCTGCACTTTTCTGCGACCGTAGATCACTTTTATTGCGTCATCAGAAGCCGGCTTAGTTAATAGTGATCCTGTATCAAGCTTGTCTTGCTCTGGCACAAGCCAGCCAAACATTTTTTTCCAAAAACTCATTTACAATGTCCGAATCTAATTATGTTGCTGGTTACCGCCTCCCCTACCAACACCGCCAAGTGGTGCGGGCGTGGCTCCTTTTTTGCCCCAAGGAATGTCCTTGATAAGAACGCCGCAAAACTCAAATCCATTATCATCAGGGAAATGTAGTTTTTGGCTTTCATCATTTGTTTTTCTGCCACTAGCCGCTTCAAAGTCAGCCCAAATAGATGCGGCTTTAAGATCCAAGGATGCTTCTTTTTGGCTTTCTCTGCCCGATTTACCACTGAGCAAGCCATCCCAAATCTTAACGTCACCGACAAGAGTCATATCGTTATCAAAATAAATGCGATATATCGAAACGGGCAGATTCAGCCAGTTACTATTAAAAAAAATGGCGGAAATGTCTGAGTTATTGGCATGGAGTTTTATCGTGATCTCACCTATTTTAGGCTCCCCCATGACCTCAATATCAGGGGCTTTTGACCACACACCAGATTTGTATGTTGCGCCATGGGCTTGAACGTCATAACCTGCATCTGTAAAGCGCAACCCAGATGAAGGGAAATCGATGTGTAATAGATGGGCATAGCTATGACCACTCTCTAATGCTTTTTTGAGTTTACTGCTTAGATTAATCATATAGCCGTTCCTCAAAACCCAAGATCACTTTTTGCTTTACCCCATCTTTCGCTGAAAATATGATTGTTTGCTCATCGGTTGTTAGACTCATTGAAAAGAATACATTTTTGCCACTAACTAATTTTTGCCCCTTGGTTGCAGCACGTCTTAGTTTGGGTGTAATGGGAATGGTTGACTCGCCAACGCCGTTTGTATTGACTGTCCCCGTAACCATGTACGCTTTGTCGCTACCAGTGATCTGTATAAAGTCACCAGGTAATAACACCCCCATTCTATTGCTTTGAAACGAGCTTATGGGAATAGAAGAAACACCAGCGGGGATATCCTCTCTAATAGTGCACGTATCTGATAAACCAAGACCAATTACTGGCATTGGGTTTCGTAGCCGGCACATCTTTAGTTTGCCTGACAGGCTGCATGCAAAAGCAAATAACTCCATGCAATCAGAATATTCCATAGTGCATGTAGTTAGTTCAATTTGCCATTGGTGGGGATCACCTAGCATATTTGCATACACTGTTCCGCCATGGGTTTCGCTTACCTGTGTTACAGTCTTTGAACCAAACCGCACTGAACGGGGATCAACAAATCGACTAGGAAAAAGCATTTATATACCTATATTGGTGCGTCTAAATTATCTTGTACAAGCCTGATCACTTGCGTTTTGTTAGCATCAAACCAAGCCTGAAAGCCGTTAACATCTGTCGCATCAACTTTGAAGGATACGTTGATATTTGTTGGTGATTTGGATTGTGTTTGTTGTTGAGAAAGAGAAACTAAAGCAGCGCTCATTCTGTCTATTTTCTCTGCTGATTCTTGCTTATAAACACGTTCACCTTTATCTAGTAACCAAGTTCCCTCCTTTGGCACGTAGTCGATACCACTGTGCGCCATACCTACCATACCGGCACTAATACCAGTTATCGCTGCGGCCATCGGCTGAGAAATAGCGAGCGCCGCCCCCATTGCCGCAGGTGCAGCGAAGGGGCCAACTATGGGGATGGCCGCTGTACTCGAAAAGGCGTTCAATCCAGCCATTAACGCCATCGCTTGGGCTTGCGTTGTAAGCAATGTTGCAGCTCCTGTTGCAGTCGCTTTATTGAGTAGCTTCTCAACGGCCCATAGCGCCATCCTTTTGGCTCCCATTTCTGCTAGCGCTGCGATAGTGCTATGCAACACACTGCGCAGAATACTTTTCATGCTATCGCTAAAGCTTTGTTGCACCATAACCGCATTCGCTACGCTTTGCCCAACCCCCTGAGTGAATCGGTCAAATGTGTTACCCCACATGGATTGATAGTCCGTGTTGGTTTGTCTAACTTGGCTCTTGAGCTGCTCTAAGAATGACTGATTTTTTGTAAGCTGCTGCTGGTTGTATAAGTCTGTTGCTTGACTTGCTAACAGACGATACTGATCGTCAGTAATGAGTCTTGAGTCGTTCGCTAATGCATATTCATTGAGCTTGAGTTGTAATTGGGCCTTTTCCTGATTCCAATCTTGCTCGCGCATGAGCCGCTTAACTTCATAGTATTCCTGAGCTTGCTTGATTTGACTCGCAAACGGGTTTTTCACCACTGTCTGAGGCTTAAACGCAGGTAGAGCAGGCGCTTTCGGCGTATCAAATGTTGATGTTGTTTTTACGTTGTTGATTTCTGTTTTTAGCTGCTGAATGGTGCTAAGTGCAGATTTAAACGGTGCTGAGATCCCTTCTTGCTGCTCAAAGTCACTTAACTGCTGCTCTAAAAATGTTGTTTGATTGCCGATTCTGCCAAGCGTAAAAAGTTGCTCATCGTACTGAGCAATCACATTTTTTGCATGTTTTAGCTGAGTGCTAGATAAAGTTGTTGCGCCGCGCTGATGCAATTCAACCGCCTTTTGTGCTGATTGATACTCATCACGAAGAGAATTAACTATGCGCTCTTGTGCTGTATACTCTGTGTTTAGCTTACGCAAATTCCGCTGCATAATGAGGTAAGCGCCATTATGCTCGCCCGTAAACTTGTAGCTTGCACTTTGTATCTGATAAAAGAGCTGACTTAAGCTCTTAATGCTCGTATGTACAGCGCTTAAAATACTGGTTGATAGAGATTTACCTAGGTTGGCAAATCCCCCGCTCGCGTTAGCCGTATCAGTTAACCAGCTTCTAAGCCCTGTAGTCACAAACTTAATGGCAGGTGCAGCACTTGCAACTAAGTGCTGCCAAGTGCCCCCCAGCATCGCTTTAAGTATGTTGACTTCTTTATACGTTTGCTGGACGCCAGCCACGGTGTCTTTATTCATGACTAAACCGAGCTGTTTGGCAAGTTCAACGTTTTGTTTAAATTCCCCGTTACTTCCGACTAACGTGCTAAACATTTGTGACGCTGAATCATTAATCTCGTCAAGCCAAAATCTTGCTTGGCTTTCACTCATTTTGTTTATTTCAGATACGAAACGCTCAAACTGCTCAGCAGGCTGTAACTGTTGCCATTCATCTATGCTCTCACCAGTGACCGCAAAGAAGTCAGCTAAAGCGCCACCCCCACTAACAGCAAAGTCAGTAATCTTGGCATTTAAGTCTTTCACAACATCGCCAAATTGCTCTGACTGTAACCCAGCCGCTTGAGTGGCAAATGCATACGCTTGATACTGCTCAATGGGCAGCGACACATTTGCCGCTTGTCTGCGAATATCTTCTATTGATTTAAGCGTTCGCTCCATCGCATACAAACCTGCACCTAGTGAAGCGGTCCCAATGGCAAGCCCTCCCCCCATCCGTTTACCCATAGTTAGTGTGCTCTTGGATAAGGCGTTAAGCTTTTTTGTCGCGCTTGACACAAAGCTCGAAGTCGCTTTTTTAGCTCTTACTAACTCTTTGCGCAGCACAGCGCTGTTTGCACCCAACATTATATTGAGTGATGCAAGTGTGCTCATACCAAATTAGCTCCAAGTTCTGATAAGTAGTCCTCAGCCTCTTTATTTGTCATGCGAGCCTGCGGTGTTTTAGAGGTATTATTACGAATGTTATGAAATGCGATGAGTTCTTTGAGCTCTAATACGGTAAGTGATTGTTTTAGTTCTGATGGCAAGCGGCCCAGCTCAAGCGCTAGATTTATAATGAAACACCGCAAGCCATCTTGCTTTAGTTTTTTTCAGCTTGCTCTATGTCATCTTCTGCAAAAGAGTTTAACTTTTTCGCTTCAATGAATAGTTTTGTTAAGGGACCCGCTTTACATTCGTTCAGCATGGGGATATCTGATTCATCAAATACTTTGTTTCCATCTTTATCAACTACAGCTTGGACAAGTAATGATGAAAACATGGTTCCTTTTTTCATATTTCCTTCATCGTCAAGCTGAGACAGTTCATGTGCTTCTTGCTCTGCAATGCTGAGCGACTTGACATATACCGTGCCAAACCCTGCAATTTCAACAGGTACTTTGTGGCTCGCTTGTAACGCTTTGAATAAGGCTTGCTTGTTAAAACTCATTATGCTGCACTCTCCGTTTCTTTTTCTATTCCGATTTTCACTGATAACTGAAGCGATTTTCCGCTTTCAGGCTTGCTTAATTTGTAACCTGCAAAAAAGCCTGTAAAAGCCCATTTGCTTGTTGAATCTGGCAACTGCACCTCACACTTGCGGCGCTCTTTTGCCTTACATGCTGCGATTACATGCTGTTGGCCAGCGTCCTCTTTTTCATATCGACACACCAAATCTCGCTCACCGCCTTCTTTGCGATTTGACACTCCGTATACAGGGCTAGTGTCTGATATTGTTGATTCATCGCTGATCGTAACATCAAGTCCTAAATCACCAATCTCATCAAAGCCATATACCACCACCATAGCCGCATCCTCCGCAGCACTACTAGCAATGCGAAACTCTGTACCCTCTGGGAATTGCATGTTTTACCTCTTACTCTGAGTAATTAATTGTGTAATCTTGGATGCGCCGAAAGGTACTGCTTCCCTCATCGGCGCTTGGAATTTCTTGGTTTTCAATGATGCTTTTTAGGTTTATACCTGCATGCACCCCTTTGATACTGGGTAATGCATTACGGATTGATTTAGCAAGTGTGTATGCCTGATCATCCTGCTCTGCAACACTACTGATCTGAACATCAGCTTGTCTTGGACCGGTAAGATCTATGGTATTAATTGGCTTGTCGTTTACCACTAGATAACTAATAGCTGGCAACTCAGTTCCTTCTGGAATGCTACCGCTATATACGCCTTTGTGATGTTGAGCGATATATTCCTGCCGCAGCAACTCAACTAAAGCATTTTCTAACATTCGCTTACCTCTTTTGCTTTGCTGCGCGCTTTAGTGCCAAATCGATCTTGCGCTTTAACTCTATGTGCATATCCGATATGACGCGCTCGCTGTTGTTTATTAACGCTGGTCTTATGAAAGGCTTGGGTTCAATACCGGGATGAAAATTATTTTGACCCGAACCGACTTTGCCACGTGATCGTTTAGACTTTGCATTTAGATCATGCGGCTTCACGCCAGTTTCAAGCCAATATGCATAAACGCTGACGGGTATATCTCCACCTGCGGCTTTTTGCAGTGCCTTAACATTGTAAACACCCACATAAACCGCAGCATCATAGATATTGTGAGTCTGTTTCTTATTAAGTGTTGCGCGTACTTTGATAGAATTAGCAAGTACTCCTGATTGAGACTCAAAATTAGCCGCAATTGAACGTTGTATGCTATTTTTGGGAGAGTCAGCAGCCTTTTTTAACGCGCTACGTAGCGCTTTTGGCCCAACGCTTTTATCAACCCTCTTCAACGCTTGTTCAAGCTCCTTAAAGCCTGCTACCTGTCCTGTTAATTTCATCTGTTTAGCTCAATATCGAAAATAAGCGTGTGATTATTTAGACCGACATTAGTAACGTCCGTCACTTTATATTCGATACCACTCACTTTGATATGGGATATATTCAAAAATGCTGAACGATAATCGCATGCAAAACTTGCTTGAGCGGTGGAAATTTCAAGGGTTTCCCTGTTAACCAATCCGCCTCGCTGTTTTTTAAAACTGCCGCGCACTTCTGCGAGACTCTGCATTTCAGTTTTATCACCTCTTGGACCTGATACTTTTACCGTTTCGTATAGTGTTGCTCGGTGACGTTTCTGTGATGGCTTTAATCGACTCATATTAGCCAACCAATGTGCGTCTAAAAGGTTTAATTGCTGTTTTATAAGCTGGCGTTTCTGACGCATTCTTTGTAGTGTCTGCTTCAGTGTTTACCCATAGAGAACCTAATTGCAACAACACAGCGGTTTGCAGATTTGATAGTTGATAAGGTGATAAACCATCTAAAATTATTGGCGCTTCAGCACTCTCGGGAACATCTGCATTAGACTGGTATATATCTCGACCTACATCCGCGACTACTAGGCCGATCGCTTGAGGAATGAGCATTGAAACCTTGTCATTATCTAAATCATCGCCAATGCATAATTGCTGCTTTGCCATTTCTAATGTAATTAACATTCAACAACCTTTGAAACAAAAAGCCGTTTTCAAAAAGAAAACGGCTTAGCTTAACTTAGTCAGTTTGCTCTGACTCGCCATTGGGATCGTACTTGTGAGCCACGGAAGGTTTTAAGTTCAAATAGCGTTTTGCGTCTTTTGCATTGAAACAAGCTCTATCACCTTTGCTGTATCGGCCATGCGGTGCAGTAAATACTAGGAACGCCTTTTCATTTAAAGGCTGTTCCGTTTTCGCCTCTTCGATGCGCTTTTCAGGCTTAGTAAGCAATGACATGTAAAACTCATACGCTTTTGTTAATTCATCAGATTTGGGCTTTAGTTTCTCTGTGCCGCCATTGTCATCAAATACCAAAACCTCTACATCTGCGACTTTCGGCTTTTCCTTTGGTTGCAACGCGGCAAGTGCGGCAACATAGTACAGGATCTCTTGAGGGCACTGGCTTAAATCTAATCCCGTTTGCTCAACCTGTTCATATTTCGGTTCAATCAACCTTTCTTTTAAGTGATCATTTACATTATCCATCGTATTACCTTTAGTTATTCTTTGAGGATCTAACTTTTAAAAAAGTCTGTGTGGGTTAGAACTTGATATTTGTGCCTACCACCAGGCCTTCTTCATGGCGGAAACCAATATCATTACCCGTTACTACTCGTAATACTGATTGGTTATTAGAGTACGCAGAGACTAAATTACCATTCGCATCTTTGTAGGTTGCTTCACGGCTAAAGTCGATGGTCATAGAATTGGTCTCACCAATGAGCACATCGTTAAAATCAGCAAAGTAGATTTCAGACAGGTCCGTCATCGCACCTTCAACTAAATTGTTAGGAATATTGGTTGTTTTGCGGAGTGGATAACCTTTTAGCCTGCCTTGCTCCATTTCTGGATAAAGCTTAGTGCCATTCCCGTTTCGTAAACCAAATAAAAACATCGCACTACGTGGAGACAGCGCCCATCCGCAACTAATCATTGCACTATCAGAATTTTCGAGCGTAAGAATTAGACTATCTAGGTATTTGTCGATGATGTATGCAATGTTTGATGTATCACTCATATCACCAGTGAACGGGACTACTCGGCCTGCACTTAATGCTGTCGGTCTCATGCCTTTTGGCGTGTTGTTTGTTCCATCATCTCGTAGGAACGCTTTATCTTGTCGCGTTGCAGTTGCTTGCAGCATATCGTTTAGAAACACGCGTTCTACGTTATATCCAGCATAACCGATTAACTCATTAGATACCGGCACGATAGTCATCTGCGTTTTCGCAGATAACTTTACTTCATCGGTTTTTTGCCCTTCAGAATTGCGCGATTCGTTCTCGCCCTTATATCCTGATGTTGCGCCACCAGTATGGCGAGGCATTGTCAGATTGCCATTCACCAATGGTAATTGCTGTGCGCCCAGTGCTCTAACAACCGTTTTGGGCCTTAGCAGTTCAATGAAATCATTGCTAAGCGTTTCTGGCACTAATGCACCACCAGAATCTTCAGCTGTTGACACGGCCATGGCAACTTCTTTGTCACCAATTTCATTTGCAGCAAACTTTTGAGCAAGATTTAAATCACCTTTACCTGCCGCAATTGCCATACCAAAACGCGCGACCTTTGCGCCGGGGTAATCTTCTGGCTCTTTTTTAACATGGATTGCAGGACCTTGTGGTGACTCTATTGACGTAGCTTGCTCAATTGCTAAGCCTTGTGCGTATTCAAGACTCGCAATACTGCCTTTAATATCAGAAATTTCACTTTGCAGTTTAGTGAACTCACCTCGCTCTTCATCACTTAACTTGCCAGTTGTTTCTAATTTTGATGCAAGCACTTTTACACGCTCCACTTTAGTATTGTGCGCGGCTTTTAGGTCGGATAGTTTAAACATGAATTTACCTTTTTAATGACATAAAAAAAGGCCGCACACGGCGACCCTTAGAGAATTAGATTTGATTTTGATTTAAATAGTCTTTAGTAGAGCCGCATGCGCGATCATGCCCTGGTTGCTAGCTTGCTGAGCAACGCTATGGACTATAGAATTAATTGCATCTTGTGGTGTTGCCAATCTGTCAGCCAATCCCATATCAATGGCAGCTTGCCCCTGGTATGTATCAGCTTCAGTTGCCTGTACATCAGCGATGCTTAAATTACGGTTTTGAGAAACATACTCAACAAACATTTGATAGGTTGCTTCGGTGTCGTACTCTATCCGCTTTCTTTCTTCTTCGCTGAGCGCGATGTCAGGGTGAAAATCTACTTTGGTAGCCCCTCTGTAAAACGTATGGATTTTTACCCCGTTTTGCTCATAGTGGGCGGTAAGATCAAGGCGTTTTAAATATAC
Organism: Pseudoalteromonas sp. S16_S37; assembly: GCF_014694405.1. Lineage (GTDB taxonomy): Bacteria > Pseudomonadota > Gammaproteobacteria > Enterobacterales > Alteromonadaceae > Pseudoalteromonas. The sequence continues at coordinate 33,276 of NZ_JAAUWV010000034.1, read as the reverse complement.
ACCTACAGAGCCAACAACAGCCGTTTTGCTAATGATAATTTCTGTACATGCACATGCTATTAGATATGCCCCGCTACATGCGTTCATATTGATGATTGCTCGGATTGGTTTTTGCTGCGCGGCCTGCTTTATAAAATCTGCACATTCAAAAGCGCCCTGTGCACTCCCCCCACCTGAGTTTATATCGAGTGCAATCTCTTGGACCTTATCATCTTTAAGCGCTGCATTAATTTGCTTCTGCAAACGCTCATAGCTCATAACTTCTTCGCAGCTTGCATCAATAAAACCCATTCTAGGGATCAAGATGCCGTGAACGGCTATCACTGCGACTTTATCGCCCTGCTCAGGATCTCCGACCACATACTCTTGAGTTTGTTTCGCTGAGACCTGTGCAGTTGATGAAAGCTCGGGAAAATCACCAAGTAAGCGTTTGTGTAGGAACTCACTGACGGTTTGGGCCAATGTTGCAGTGGCTAGCAATGGGGTATTAAATACCATTGCAGCGATGTGCGGGTAATTGGTCATCTTTGACATATTGCTTGTATCTCTTTTATTTGCTCTGGTGAAGCAGTGTTTAACTGCTGATGAATTTCAGCGTTTTTACTATCAACCATATTGAGTGGTGAAAGATAGATATCACCCTCAGAACCTAGTGGAGGTAAGTTTTCTAAACGGCGGATATCATTAACAGATAAGAACCCCCATTGGCGGCCTAACGCATAAGCTTCATAACGACTTTTTAAATCGCCTCTCATTAATGCGCTTAAGTTAAATTCAATGAAGTATTCGCTACGCTCTTCTTTGAGCAATAAGTCGCGGTGCATGGCCGCTTCCCAGCGCTTAATCCAAGGCAATAGCGCAAACACTAAAAAGTTTAGAGTGTTTTGCTCTACAGATTTATAGGACTCCCCTGCCGTTTCACTGAGCATATTCAGCGGAATGCCGTATAAGCGTGAAATATCAGCAATGCCCATTTTTCTGGCTTCAATAAGCTGTGCTTGCTCATTCGTCATCGCCAACTGCTTATAAGTCATCCCTTCTTGTAAAAAGGCGACTTTAAACATATTGCGCCAGCCAGAATGGCGAGCTGAGAATGATTCTAATAGTTTGTCTATAGATAACTGACTGGTTATTTTCTCGGCCTCTTTCGGTGCTTCAATAACGCCATTCATCATAGTGCCATTATTAAAACTGTATGCTGCATGCCTCTCTGTTGCCAGTGCCAGCCCCACCGTATCAGCTGCTATCTGCAATGGGCTACACCCAATAAATCCGTCAATGGATGGTCCTTTTACATGGTGCACATCATCCATGCTCAGGGTTCGATTCTCACTAGGTATATTGTAATAAGGTAATCCATCACCACCTTTTAAAACCCTAATCTTACTAAAGTGGATAGGAATAAGCTCTTCAACGCGCATATTCTTGTTGCGCTGAATAAGGGCGATATGATTTCCATTTGTACCTAAGAACCCCTGCCCTCGTTCAAAATACTCGAAGGAAGTGTCTTTTTTGTTGGGTTGATATCTTAATACGTCATATAACGGGTGTTCCTTAGCTTTTTTTCGATGCTCTCCTTCTCGCTTAAATAGCTCACACGGCATACTTGCAACAGATTCTGATAACAGCGTGACTGCTCGGTAAACAGCGCTATTTGCCATAGCGGATTCGGGCGTGACAATTATGCCTGATTGACTTGCTCTAGCTGCGCCGCCACCTGTAGGCCAATGCTCACCTATCGTTGTACTTGAGGTATTTGCATCAAATAATCCAGAAAAAAACATTATGTTTTGGCCTTAGTGTTTGAGTATTTTAAAGATGCGTTTGAACGTGCAAGCAAAAATGAATAAGCCATGCAAATAAGTCCTGCTACCACAAAACCAAGAGAGGGGGTGAAAAGCCACGCCCCATAGCTCAAGGAGCTCAAACCCAACAGGCCTATCAGTACGCTTATAATATCTTTTAACACCCGACTTCCCCTGATTCATATATAGATTCTTTGTTTTCTTCTGGCTTTCTGATTTTATGCATTGCTTCACCCATAGCCATGATCAAAGCGACAGCACCGTCTATCTTGTTAATTGCCTTTTGCTTAATTGGCCGTACAACATCGTCATTACCCTGTAGATTTTTACCAACAACGTTACTGATATGCCAAGTCATAACGGCATTCCCGTCATGATGAAAACGACCAGAACTAATGGCCGCTTCAAGTTCTTTCATTGGGTCCGACAAGTTGGTGTAGTTCTGCGTGACAGCAAACACATCTAAGTTTTCATCGATCAATTCATGCGCTAAGTTGGTCGCACCATGTGGGTCAATAGGAACGCTCACAAAAGGCGTTTCAGAATGAGCGTGCAACACATCGGCTTTTATTTCTCTGTAATCGACCTCGCAACCATCCGTAATGTTGAGTAAGTTTTGCTGGGCAAATTTCATATAAATTTCACCCAGCTTTTTGTCCTGATTGTCGTATACCTGATCGTATGGCACCCAAAACATAGGGCTGATGCAGTACCAGTGAATTTTACCCCTAATCTCTCGCCAAAAGACTCTAGGCCCAGCATTCATATCAAGCTTACGAGCCAAATCAAGTGCAAGAACAGATTCCCAGCCAACAAAGTGACCAAGTTTTAAATTTTTATCTTCGCACTTCTTCCAATCTTCCATGTTGAAAAAAGCAGTCTTTGCACTAACCCAAATATTTAAGTGTTTGGTTTTAAATCTATTCGCAAAGCGCGGGTTCTTAATTGCTTTCTGTTGTTGTGCGAGTAAGTATTCAGCTTTAACACTGACGCCAAAGTTAGGATTGGCCTTTTTTAGTATATCTGGGTCTGTCCAATCATCCCCTGCGTCAATCCCGTAGATTAGCGCAAATAGACCATCGTCATCATCAGACTCAAGCATTGACGCGCAACGTTCTTCCAAATCATGACAAGGGCTGCTAATGTCATCACCAGCTGTAGTGATCACCAACATCATAGGTTGTTCACGTGATCCCATACCTGTATCAAACGTGTCGTATTGATCTGATGTTGGGTGTTCGTGGTACTCGTCAATTATCCCCTGATGCGGACTCGCACCATCACCAGGTTGTCCGATTACCGGCTCAAACTTTGAACCATCACTGAGCTCAAGCTTTTTTGCATTGACCTGTATGCCAAAGCGCTTTTTAAGCGATGGTAACTTTTGCACCATTAACTTGGCAGGCTTGAACACCTCCCACGCTTGCTTTTCGTTTGTAGCTCCGCAGTAAATTTCGCTGCCGTATTCACCATCAGCAACAAAGCCATATAACCCGAGCCCAGCAGCAATGATTGATTTACCGTTTTTTCGTGGTACTTTTAAATAGACTTCTCTAAAACGGCGTGTTCCATCGCTTTTTTTAACCCAACCAAATACACAGCAAAAAAAGAATAATTGCCAAGGCTCTAGCGTGATTTTTAATTTTTGCTTTAGCCATTTTCCTTTGGTGTGAGGAAGTTTTTGAATAAACCTACAAGCACGTTCGGCTTTGTCTTTATCAAATTGATATTGATAATTTTTGTTGGATTGGCGCTTTAAATCATTTAGGTGACGCTCGCATGCTAAGCGGGTATACCTGCAAACATTTATCTTTCCAGAAACGACATCACGTGCATATTTATTGGCCGAATTTACATTGTCGTAATTTGGCGCTTTGTATGCTTTTCGTTTTGCGGACATGCATTATTCTAACTCTGTTAAAACTCGTCAAATTCCCCTTCGCCTTCTTCACCTTTCCCTCCACTGATCATGCGCGCGCGCGCCATCGGCGTAAGGCCAAGTTGTGCAGCCAGCTTTAGAGATTGATTGGTAAATATATTGTGGGCATTGACTAATGGGTGCAATTTAAGACCACCGGAGGCAGTTACATCCGTGAACTCTTCCATTTGGGCCAGCTGCTTTTCAATTTTTATAACCTTGCCAATTGAGTTGCAGTAATTAATTAAATGTGGGATGTCTTCGGTCGAAAATGAGCCACGTTCAAACATCACTTCTAGGTTTGAATGCCATGCATCAATTGCATATTTATCATCGTTCAGCAGCTCTTTAGGGCAATGTGGTTTGCCTTTTATATTTGGATCTCCCACTGCCAAACCTGATTTTGGTCTGCCAGCACCAGCCGCTCTAACACTTCCCATTATCCACCCAAGCAAAAAATTTAGCTCGTAAATGTAAATTTACTGATCAAATTGCGATTCTTATTTTTTACGCATAAAAATGTGACTGGATGGCGGTACTATAAATAGTCGTTTCATCCCAACAATTTGACCCCCATACCCCTATGAATTGCGTTAAAGATTGAGGTGTTTGCGTATTTTTTGAGTATAAGGTCCTTGCTCTTACCTCTTTCCCATGCAGTCTTATCTTTTGCGCAGGAATTACAGAAGCAAGATAAGTTCTTATCACTTTCATCACCGCCCATTGATACCGGTATAATGTGTTCACATACATTGCCCGGTACTACAAGTGATGATGTGCCTAGCAAACAGTTTAAACAAAGGTGATTAGCAAGCTCTTTAACTCTTGGCGCTATCTCCGTTCGCCATTCCTTTGTCTGGTATATGCGCTTACCCTTGCGTTGTTGTTGCTGTTGGTAGTTACCCCAGCTAGCTTTATCTGCATGCTGGTCACAGTAGCCATGGCGATGTGTAGTTCTGTTACCACACCCTCGCTCACGACAACGCTTTGGTATTGCTTGCGGCATACTGTTACCTATTTGGTTTGACTAAAGCGTAAGAAACCTTTCGCTAATGCGTTTGGTTTAATATCTCTGCGCAACGAGCTTGTCCTCTCATTGCAATTAGAATAAAAAGGGGTAAGCAGCCCCTTGGTTACAAGGAGCCCAAATATCTTCACACTCCGCCAACTCGTTTACTTTGCTTGTATTAATGTATCTAGCTTCTTATCTATAGACTTGAGCCGTTCCAGTGTTCGCTCGTGGTCTTCGATACGGGCATCTTTCACCCGTTCGATTCCTTGCTCGTTTAAAGAAATATGCTTATTAAAATAGCTAAGCAATGCAGATAAGCATTATGCCTAGTACGCCAATGGCTCAGAATATTTGCGATGCACTTATACCGCGTACATATGTATTGTGTTGATTATGCTTTGACATATTGCATTTGCCCTTAATTTGATTGCTGAATACTTATAAACTTACCTTGCCGCTCTCTGCTGCTATCTTGACTAGTCGCACCCTTGACCAGTAATTGACGATTGCTGTTATCGCTCCAAACAGAATGCCAGCAAGCACGCCCCACTCATTAATAGATAAGCCGCCAAAGAATAGAAGTAATGCGTTTAAGGCTGCTGATAACCAGTTCACTAAATATGCAGATACGCTAATCGCATCGTTTTTACCTATCACTTGGCAACTCCTTTAATCTTTTCTACTGTTCTGAGGCCCGCTAGCCCCAACATGCCCAGTGTTAACTCAAGCATGACATCGAGTGGCAATTGCGGTGCGCCTACTTCTGGCCATAGCCATTGCAGTAATGGGTTAATTACAAATGCAAACAGAAAGCCCAAGCCACATACCCACATTAGGAATGGCCTAGCTCCTGCGACAAACACACTTCTATGTGATGCGCTTACAGCATTGATATGCGCCTGCACTTCGCGAGACTTTGAAACTAATCTAGCCTTTAATAGCTCATGATTGAGAACTTCTTCTTCACTTGTTATTAGCTCATCCAGTATATTGCCAACAGCCTCAATAGGGTCTTTTGTTGCGGCGCTAAATAGATTAGATAGCCAATTCATTATTGCCATTCCCCTGCCAGCATCTGCTGTGCTAATTGTTCAGCGCGATTCGGCGTTTGTTTTGCCCAGCGACTATTAAGCATCTCACATGCTGCACTTTCGTATTCACATGCTTTGATGTGTGCAAGTGTCTTGCTGAAATTCAGCAGCCCTTTAAAGCCAAGCTGGTATGCCATATTTATAAGAACAGCCTTCCGTGGCTCATTCAGCTTCATGAAAAAAGGGAATGATTGCGTTAGGCGTGTTATAAGCCCCTCTACTCTGTGCGCTAGAATGATTTCAGCTTCATCTTCTGTGATGCCAGCCTCTAGATTTAATCCGTATCCAATCGTCAGCTTTCCCGCTGTACAGGTGTAGGGAGTGGATCTATATCCCTCATGTTCTTTAAGTTGTTCTATTGAAAGCATGGTCATAGCTGTCCACTCCCTAAATTTGGGCATAAAAAAACCCGCATTAAGCGGGTTGACAATGTACTTCTGCACTAGGTCCCTGCACGGACTTTACATCTTGGCTTACTTTCTGTGCTGGATGAATTCAAATTCACATCAAAATCTACATGATCAGGTTTGACGGTATCTAAGTCGTATCTATGCTTCTCAAAATCAGAATAGTGTTTCACATCATGTATATTGGCATGAACTAATTCTCTAACAGGAATGGCTATTGAAAACTTTTTTGCAATTAATTCAGCTCTAGTTTTTTTATCAACTTCCTTTAGCTCGTCCTGCACTAGATTATGTATTACATTTTTGTAGTTGATGACTTTTACAACGTCCAAGTCACTCTTTCCTCGGTAACCACTTATCAGCGGCAGAACATAGATTTCATTGCTGAACACGCCAAACTTTATTACGTAGCCAATATATACTTTCCTATTTGAAAGGGTGAAGGCAATAGGTAACTCTAAATCTAGTGAGTTAAAGATTAGCGATAAACATTCGTGAGTATCACCACGATCAGCATCTTTTCGCCATTGGTAAAGATATGGATCATTGCCCCGCGTAACAATAAAAAAGGCGAACTTGTAAATTGAGGGAAGGATAGCTGCCAGAATTAATGTTAAAAGCGAAACTGATATAAGATTTAGTGTCTCATGCGAGCTAGAGACGGTTGGCAGTAGCTTACCCATAAACTTTGCAAACCAACTTCCTATCGATATCGCGAACTCTGCATAGACTAATAAAGTGACAGCGCCATAAGTTAAACCGAAAAGAATCATACCGGCAAATGCGGCCATTATAAAAGTATGGTACCCACTCGAGTTTTTATACTCAACTATAGTTGGGGGAAACCTACTCAGAAATAACGACCCACTTGCGGTAAATAAAAGAATCAACAGAACTGTTGGTTTTATCATGCATTCCCTTGAAATTATTACATTTCTAGCTAGACGTTTCTTCCAACTTTACTTGCTGCTCGCGCCTGCGCCTTCACCGTTTCACTATCAAAAAGCGAGTCAATATCCACAACAAAATAGTCAGTACCAATCGTGCGAACTTTCAAGGGCTCTTCTTTTGGATTTCCACTAATTTTACTTTCTACGCCACTTGAACCAAAACTATTAAATATTCTTTCCAAAATACTCATAAATATCTCCCAACAAATAGATGTAATCTATCAGCTCGGCTCCTAATCTTAGAAGGCCAAACATGACCTTTAAATTTTAAACAGCCATGTTTAAACATTGTTTAAAGACCTTTAAACAACTTTAAGTTCGTTTAAATGTCGTTTACTGGCGTTTAATGTCGTTTACTGGCGTTTAAATTGATACTAAGACAATTAAGCAAAACTTTCAATAAACCCTTTTGCAAAAGATTTAGCTGTCCCTTTTGTAAACTGTTAGGCTAACCCTTTTAGTTAATGATTTAACTTAACTTTTTAAGTTCACTTTTTAGTTATACGTATAAATAGGTAATGTGTGAAAAAATTTAATCACCAGAACAACTGTTGATATGCATATATTCATAAGCAAGAGCGTGCCACATCCGTATGCGCACGTTTCTCTTAGTTAAATTGTCTGTTTACTACTCTTGCGTGTTTAGCCTTTTAGCGGCTTCTGCATACCAGTGCGGGTCTAACTCGTAACCTATAAAGTCACGTCCTGTGTTTTCGCATGCAACTCCCGCCGTTCCGCTACCTGTAAAGAAATCAACAACTAATGCACCCTCTTGGGTGGTTTCGCATATCAGCTTTTCAAATAGTTGTACTGGCTTTTCTGCTGGATGGCCTGTCACCCTGTTTTGCGGTGCGACCTTCTTGCATTCCCATATATCAGAAAGTGAGCGATTGGGGATCTCGGCGTCTTTCATACCGACAAATACAACCAGTTCATAACGTGGTCTTAACGCTTTCTTTGGCCCAGTGCCTATACACTGTTTGTCCCATACCAAGACTGAGGTAATGGACAAGCCTAAGTCAGCTAGCGCCTTTGTTATCACAGGCATTGAGCGCCAATTACAGAAAGAGACTAGATAACCTGTATCTTTCAGTATGCGCTTTGCTTGCTCAAACCATGACTTATAGAAATGAGCCACGTTCATCTAGTCAGCCCAAGAGCCAGCCCTTGATGGTTTGCCGATACTGCTAGCGCCTATCAAATATGGGGGATCTGTTAAAACTAAATCGACTGAATTGTCTGGAATGTTTTTGCTTTCTTCTACACAGTCGCCATTAACTAATGATACTTCTGTCATGCGTCACCTTTTCTTCGTGACGCTCTTGGCGTTCTGTATTGATTGTTTTTTTACAACGGGGGCATTTAACTTCTACTTTTCCGATTAATCGACAAAGCAACTTTCCGCAAGTACATCTAACATCTTGCATATTTCACCTACAAAAAAACCTGCAAAGGGCAGGTTTATTTAGACAAGGTTTTTGTTTACGAAGCTCTCACAAGCTTAATGAAATTATGGCACATTCTACGCCGAAGAAAACGACATATACTGTCGCATTTTGCGACATTTAAGCACTTTATACTGTTACTGCCTGCTCAAAAGCCCTGTTTCGGCTCTAAGCAGCCAAAAATCGACACTTGTAGCACTGTCAAAACCACCCCAAGCACACGCTTCCTTTAAGTCCATTTTCTTAACATACTTGGCAATTAACACCTTTTTACATTCTGCTCTAAGTGTCTCAATTTTATCGCTGAGCAAAGCGATATGTTCAGGCGGGTTAATGCCATTTGAGCCATGGCTATACAAGTGCGCATCTGAGCTGAACGAACCGCCTAACACGTGGTTTTCGTAAATTTTATGAGTGCTCGACTTTTGGGCATATCCTTGCAACGCCTCTTTACTTGCCCAATAGCGCCCCCACAGCTTCAGCTGAGCCCTAACTTGTTTAAGGTTTTCCATTTATTTACCCACCTGTAATACTTGTATGAGACTTAACTGGCATACTTGTTCAACTATTGCAGAAACAGTATCAAATGGCAGTTTGCCTTTGTCACTTTCCCAACGCTGAACTGTGCGAGGGCTTACGCCGTAAATTCGTGCCACATCTTCTTGGCTCATAGCTCTGAAAGTTCGAGCCACTTTTATTACTTGCCCACCTGTCATCATGCCACCTTAATTAAACCTTGATTGAGCCAAATAGACTGTGTTCTGATCATCCCTTCATATGCGCATTGGTCAGCATATTCTTTAGGGGTGATCATTGTTACGCGGTCAATTTCTTGATGACACTCAAAACAGCAGAAAGCAGCATGTATGTCATTGCACTTTTGACCGACACCAGACCCTTTTGCAACATGAGCCAAAACAACCGTGTCAGTTCTGCTCCTGCATATACCTGGTACTCGAACTTGGCACTCTTGGCCCCTTGCACTTTCTCTTAGTTTTTTGCTTGTTACGCTCATGCTGCTTTATTCCTGTATTGTTTTGCTATGTTGTGAAGGTAGGTATTTGCCGCACCTCGGGCGTCTTTCCTAACTGTCGTTCTATATATGCGCTCGTATTCGTCAGCCACTTCTTGTTGTTTGTCGGCTGGTATGACTCGCATACGTGCGTATATCCAATTTGCGTCAGAGTCACCAGCTCTTGAGTGGTAGTATTTGGGGTAAATTACGTCTGTCATTATGCAAACCTAATTAACTGTTCAACAGTCTGCTCTACTTCTGAGTAGTCCTTATACTGACTAAGTACAGATTGAAGGAGAACATCAATTGTTTTGCTGTAAAGCTCGCTGAACTCAGCCTCATCCATTTTTGCAAATGAGATAGACTTAGCGCGCATACGAACCCCACCATCTGGATAACCCACAACCTCGTAAAATCCAGCCTGTATTGCTATCCACTTTCTAAACTCGTTGAAGTTTTTAAGAGGCGTTATACAAAACCCCTTGTTTTGAATCGGCTTGACTTCAAAGTGCTCAAAACCAAGATTTAGAAGCGCCATATATTTGCGGTGGAAATCAGGGTTTCTTACGCGCTTAAATTCACCATTAACAACCTCACCAAGCTTTAGCTTTTGGATGTAGTCGCCATCCATGGTTGTGAGTGGCATTAGACCTTGAGGCGTTTTAATAAAGGACAGCTCAGCCATTTGAAACCCTTAATGCCTTGCAAACTTCTATCATTTGAATCGTTTCGCTTGCTGTGCCAGTGCACCTAATAATTGGCTTGATTTCACATTGATGGTTCAAGTCTGTTAACTCTTGACCACTATCTCGTTTTACAAATAAGCGATGTTTACAAAGTTGAGCACCATTCAATGTATATTTTTGTCCATTGCGTAATAGCTTGAATCGCGTTCCCGCTGGCAAATGTCTTAGCTGCATTTAGTCACCTCAATTACATGTAACGCATATAAGCTGGCTGAACTTTGTGCTCAAGCAACTGCGGAATTTCCGCCAGTTGGCCTTTGGCATATTTTACTGCCAGTTCTGTGTAGTGCTTCTTGACCTCTTTTAGCCATTGAGAATGCGGTAACATTCGGCGAGACTGAGAAACAGCGGCGTTTAGCCAGTAGCTTAATGGCTCAGCCCATGTTTTTGCTTTGCCGTAGTTCTCTTTGCGCTGGTATTCCATTTCACTTAAGCAGTTTTCAATTGTCGGCATGCCCTTAGCGTGTAAACACATGATCATGAACTCTTGCGCGTTAGGCGGGTGTTTCTCGTATGTTGAGCGTGTGCGCATTGCATCGACTGCATCACGTATGTTTTTGCCAGTACAACCCGTCCCAATCAGCGCCCTCGCGTATTCAATGGCTAGCTCTTGTGTGTTGCCCTGCCAGTTGAAGTTAGCCGCTGGGTGTGCCGCCAGCATGGTCGGGATCACCTCTTGTTCAAATGTGCTGACGAGTGCATCCAGTGGGTTACTTACTGTGCTGTTCGTTGTCTTCAACAATGCCTGTTCCATGTTCCTGCTCCCAAATTATCTGTTCGTCTCTGTAACTAAGTTGGTCAAATGGATTGAGGTTTTTGTTTTGCCAGATGCTCTCTAGTGCATCGTAATAATCCCAATCGCTGTCAAAGTTTCGTGGATTCATTACACCCTTTGGTTGTCGTCTAACAGTGGCATACCAACCAAGCACCGCTGTTTAATTTCTTGCAGCGCGTTGGTTGGTTTGCGCTGATGAAAACCTGAGTTAGCAAGCCATGCGAACTCGAACCCGCGCCAATTCCGCAATATGCATTCTCCCAAGCAATCATCGACACTAACCCCGTTTTGCACTGCAATTTCAAATTGCTTTGCAAGTCGATTGATCACAGTCTGGGAAACGTTAGCTTTCATTCGCTTGCGCATATCAAACCAATCAGATAAAACCTGCTCACTCGGCTCTTGAGGCCAACATGAAAAATCCAGTGGCTTTTTAGTATTATTTTTTAATGGTTTTATGACTGGTTCTAATGACTGGTTATGTGATCCGTTTTTGGTAGGATTAAAAGATCCGTTTTTGGAGTTTAGCGCTCCGTTTTCGGTAGTTTTAAAAGACCCGTTTACGGTAGGATTAAAGCCCTCTCCTTCACTAATACTACCGTTTTTGGGTGTATTGAAATTCTCACCTCTAGAAGCCTCGTGAGACGGGGCCTCCAACGGGTCGCATTCGTTAATACCCCCAATTTCGGTGGTATTAGATTTTTCGACCTTCTCAACGCCATTCAAGCGATAAACTTTAGTCCTGCCTCTTTCTCCAACTCGCCTGCCCGTATCAGAGATGATCCCTAGAGACTCTAGCTTCCTTAAATTGCTGTTTACTGTCTTCTCGTTCAAGCCAGTATCTTTTGCCAAGCGCATAATGCTGGGGAAACAACAATGGTACTCGTCTGCCCTATCAGCTATTGATAACAGTAACAGCTTTAAAGTCGCTGGTTTTAGCTCTTGTTTCCAAGCCCAATCAGTGGCTATCCTACTCATAAACCACCCCGCTTGATTTTTGTGCACTATGTGTCATATACTTAACTCCGTTAATGATTGAACCCGCATACTTAGCCGACCAAGCCTGATGCGGGTTTTGTTTTATTTACGATCTGGTTTTTCACTTTGGCTTTCGCCGTCTTTCTTCGTACTGCCCCTACCCGCTTTGTGTTCTGGGTATCTGTCATATAGATTGTCAAACATGACTATTGCTCCTATCTTGCTATTCCCAATTTTTAACCACCTCAGGGTTTTACTGGAAAATCAGGTTTAAGGTATTTACCCCATCCAACAAGAACGTTGTTTTCATCGAATGTGATTGGTTCGTAATAGCTTGAGTATTCGGGGTGATTTAAAGTGTTATGCCAACCTATTGCACTAACTGGCATACCATCTGAATCCTCAAAGTAATCGCCGATAGGCTCTTCTTTGTCTGGGTCGTCTGAAGCATACTCGAGAGGCTTGTTAACGTACTGAGCATCAAAAATGCAGTCCCATGAGCTACCGTTATGATTACGTCTCACTGCTACCCAGAATGAATTTGCTTCGCCTTTTTTAACATCAGGCGTTTTCTCTGGCGGCTGCCAATCGACTATCGGCTTTTGGTTTTTAACTAGTTTTCTTGTCGGTGCCTTTGGTGGCGGTGTTAGTTGCATGGTTATATCCTTCTAAAGTTATGCAGCGATGCTGCTTTGATTTGCGCCTAAATTGGCCTCGACTATCGCTTGTGCTACTGGTGGGCAAACAGCATTGCCACATCGAGCGACTTGGCTTGCTTTTGATAGTTTCTTACCCTCGCTGTCGTGACTAATGATGTAATCATCGGGAAAGCCTTGAGCCGCAAACAGTTCATGAGGCTCAAGCATGCGCATCCCAATATCTACAATTTGATATTCTTCACCTCTGATCGTGACTAGCCCAAAGCGATCACGCGTTGTAACTGTATGCAAAGGTTTATCTAATCTATGGGCATTACCCGTGCCGTAATACTCAACAAGAAACGCCCTCACCTCACCAATATGAAATCCGCCGGCGGAAATTGTGTGAACAGGTTCATCAGTGCCATGCCCAATATTTGTGCCGCGCATTTTTATCATGTGGCTGGTTACTAAGGCGTTGTGATCTTTGGCTGTTACTGTGTGTAACGGCTCTTGGATATCGGAACCATGAACACCTGTGTAATGCTTTGCTATATGAGCAGATACCAATGCAAAGTGCCCACCTTTGACTTGAGCACATATAGTTCTTAACGGCTCATTTGCTGCCATGTTGCGCTGATTGCTTGCGTTGGCGTGTTCAGTAATAAATGGCACCGAGCACTCTTCAGGCACTACAAAAGGCTTATCCGAGTTAATAACAAACTTTTCTAAACCTTTAGCAATACGCTTCATTGTGTTTTCAGCTAGGGGGCGCTTTCTATTAAAAATTGAACGAACTGGAATGCTCCAATCAATAATGTCAGCCGCAGTTTTATAAGGCTTTAGACCTTCTCCATGAGTGGGTTCGGGCCATACAATTGGCTGTTTGTCATTTCTGGCAATCAAAAAAAGGCGCTTACGTATAGTGGGCGTGCCATAATCACTTGCTGATAATATTTTCCACTCTACTTTGTAACCAAGACCATGCTTAATTGATTTATAGATTTTGAGCTTTCTTTTAAGGTCATAGTTACAACGAAACAATGATTGGTATATATCTCTATACGCTGGATGATCTTTGCCAAGACCTACCGACAAAGCTGCAATAAAGCCTTTAAAGGTCTGTCCACGCCCCTCTTTACATGGCTTACCATCAACAACAGGACCCCATGTTAAAAACTCTTCCACGTTTTCTAACGCAATTATTCTTACTGGGACCTGCGCTGCCCAATTAATGGCAACCCATGCCAAACCCCTAATATTTTTGTCTACAGGTGTCGCACCCTTTGCTCGCGAAAAATGCTTACAATCGGGCGAAAACCAAGCAAAACCAACTGGACGGCCACGACAAGCTTTTACTGGATCAACATCCCATACTGACTCACAGTAGTGTACTGTTTCTGGATGATTGAGCTTGTGCATGTCTATCGCTGCTGGGTCGTGATTAATCGCAATATCAACATGACGATTTAAACCAAGCTCTATGCCTGTCGATGCGCCACCGCCGCCAGCAAAATTGTCAACCACTATTTCGTTAGGCCTTAACATACTCACTTCCCTATATCTCGTTTAGCACTTGCTCAACCAAAGCGCGGCCAGTGTCTATACCATCCAAGCGCCCTATAAAATATTCATGCCGTGGATCATGCTGTGCTGAATCACTTAGCTCTTTTTTTCTTCTATTCGTGCATCAAATGCTTTTAGTAATGCTTCTAGAATATTGTCCTTGCTCATGCTTTTTGCCTTTTAGTAAATCCATTCCTCTACAGTGTTATCCAGTAGATTTTCATATGTATCTGTACCGCATTTTTCACATCGATAATGTTGCCTGTATGCTGGCCTATGTAGCAGCGATCCGTTTCTATGTTTGATACCGTTGTATCGTGAACATTCTCTAGATCTTCATCGCAACTTATGCATGCCTTAACCATTTAAGACCCCTTGGCTTCACCTGTTGCCAACGTTTTAATTTCAGGAGGATACAAGTCTGGTCTGAGTAATGTTCGACTGACTCCAGATTGACTCTCTAGCTTTAGGACCCGCCCTGCTGGAACCCCTTTTTCTACCCACTGCTGCACTGCTTGATAAGATATTCCAAAGGATTTGGATACTTTTGTAACCCCACCAGCTTTTTTAATAGATTTCGAAACAATATTCATGTGTCCCTTTTTAAAATAGGTTAAAGCAAACAATACAAGTAATAATTACATTAACAATCAAAAAATACAACTTTTAATTGTATTGCTTTATACAAGCATTGCTTGTAACATTAAAGAATGAATGCAAAATTAGACTTTGGATCACGTTTTAAAGAAGCGAGAGAGAACTCTGGACTTAAAAAATCAGATGTTGCTCGTGAACTTGACGTATCCCATCAATCAGTACAGCAATGGGAAAATGGGCAAACATCTCCTAGAGGGGAGAGAATGAGAAAACTAGCTGCCCTATTTAATGTTCCCGTTGAGTTTTTGGCGTTTGGAAAAGTCGAGCAGAGTGAAGCGAATAGCAAAAGTGACGCAATTCAAGCTGAAAAAGTTTATGAAGATGTAAGCATAGCCTTTACTAAAACTATGCTTGAACTTTCAGATATAGGCTGGATCAAAACAAAAAATGGCATTACCCCGAGTATTTTGGCTGACATTATGATGAAAAACCTTAGATCCCAGCTGGATAAAAACAATTAACCGTAAAGTTTTAGCTTTCCAGCGAGCACCTTTTAATTTACATTAATAGCAGTGTCCCCTTCAGAATAAGTGTAGTTGATAACAACACCGTTTCTCACTAGAATATCTAACGTCTTCTGAATACCTTTTGTTTCAATGTTTGCAGTAATTATGTAACTTTGAACATTAGCAGTTCCGCTAGAGTGAGTATACAGCCACTTCTCGTCAGTTTCGCTAAGCACTACCTTTGAAAAAGGCTCTCCAAAAAGCATTACTAGTTCTGAGGTTTCAGTTTTACCTTTTTCTATTTTTTTTACATCGTCAGATGAAAAATCCACCCCTACTGTGTAGCTAGACTTTGCACATCCAGAAGCGAGGACCGCTAGGAAAAAGCAGGTAACAGCTTTATTTTTCATTGTATCTCCTTGAATATTTCTAATTTGTTATGCAAAAAGGCCGACAATTTTCATTGTCGGCCTTTTACTTTTAAGGTTGTGTGCTTGCGCTTTTTGGTGGTGGAGTGGCTACATAGTAATAATAACCTTGCTGCTGAGGTTCAGTCCCACCCCCATTTCCAGAACCTTTTATCTTTCTTAACACTTTCACATCTGTTAGTTGTTTCATTTCAATTCCTTCAATTGTTTCTTCTGCATATCCCTGTGCAAGTGTACAACATTATCTGATGATTTGTCTTCCGCACCACCATCATTTAAAGCGATGTTAGCTATGGCGATGCATTCTGATATATTATCCCTGTTACGCTCATATATATTTTCAGGAGGGTTTGGTGAATCAGCTAGAGATGCGATTTCCGCCCTCTCAAAAACCGCGTCTAACACCCTGTAAATATTAATATTTTCATATTTTTGAGTGACTTCATCATCAGTTTCTTGGTTTTCGATTGGCTTTGTTTTATAAACCCCTGAAAGCACTCTTGCAAGAATCGACATGTTTATGGTGAAAAATGCAACTCCTACAATTTTCATGTAAAGGTCAATCAACTTTTTGCCCCTTGTATTTTGCGTCTTGAATAGAAGTGCTTAACAGTGAAATATATAATCATTGCCAATGTAGCAATATTTATAGCTGGTATCGCAGTTTGATAAAAGCCAGTCAATATATTGCTCTCAATAATCATCCTATCAAAATATCTGGCAGCTTGAACTGTAAATAGTAACAGTAGAACCCCCAGGGTCATTATCAACTCATAATTTTGACGGAACGTTAAACTAAATACTTTAGATAATCTTGCCATCAGAGCAATTGCCAGAGTATCGATAACCATGTATCCCAAATACCAAACATGCTTCGCTAGTTCAGGAGGTCCCCCCCACCTTACAGGCTTAAATACAATAGATGTAATTTCTACAAACGTAAGCGTCACAACAGCTATTAATAGAGCTGAGGGCTTCTTTGAATGAAAAACATGGTAATAACAGATACCCATATACAGAGCTAGTATAAACAGGTCAATTGAATCAAAAATCACGGTCATCCTAAACCCACCAAATCAAAGCTATGGGCGCAATTCGCCCAACTATTAACCGCCCAAAAACGATTTGTACACAAGAATATAACACTTACATTTTTCACGCAAGTAATACTTAAATAATTTCTCTTATTCACCGTCAAAACCACAAAATACAAGGAAAACCGAACTAATACAGATAAAAAATTAAAGTTTTACTTGTATATTTTCAAAAAGTGATTAGTATTTTGTTCAAATAGAAACTTTTATCAAGAGAAACTTACATGACTGAGAGTGTCATTAATAAGCTCGCTCAACTAATCTCACTTTCGTTGATTTATAACGAGCAGGTATCAGTATCAACCACCACTTTCCCGCGTAACCAAATGCTGGATGTAGTGATTTTCAAATATTCACTTGTTAATGGCAAGGAACACTCTGAACTCTACGAGCCGCCGCTGACAATTAAATTAAATTCACATGATGCCATAACTCAAATAGACAACCTACTGGTAAAAATTAACAGGTTGTATAGCTCACAAGCGAATTTAGTTGAGGCTGCGTAATGAATATTCAAGAAATTCAAAAGCAGCTAAGCGATCCGTTTGAAGAGCATGAAATTGAGTGGATGGTCCAACGCTGCGGAATCAACCACACTGGCCCATGGGTTCAAGTGGTCCCATATGTAACTAACAGAGCGGTGCAGCAGAGATTAGACGATGTGCTTGGTCTAAATGGCTGGGAAAATCTACCCAGAGATACACCGCACGGCCAAATCTGCGGCCTTAAACTAAAGCTTGGGGATCAGACTATTACCAAGTGGGATGGTGCAGACTATCAAGGTAATCACGGTTATGAACCTCTAAAGTCAGCATTGTCAGGCTCTATGAAGCGCGCTGCAGTCCAGTTTGGCATAGCTAGATACTTGTACTCTATTGAGCCTGTTTTTATGCAGTGCCAGCCTTTATCTGACGGCAAAGAGTGCACTGCTAATTACATAGAAATAAAAAGCAGTACAGGTGTTCCTGTAAGCGCACAATGGGAAGCGCCAGCCCTACCCGCCTGGGCTCTACCTCGCGCAAAATTTGATAGTTACCTAGACGCTATCAAAAGCGCCGAAACACTTACAGCATTAAAAGCTGCGCTTATAGAAGCTGTAAAAGTGGCAGATGTACACAATCGTTCAGACATTAAAGAGCAAGCGCAAGCGCTTCGTGATAGCCGCTTGTTTGAACTCGAAGAGTTATCAGAGCAAAAGCGCAAAGAGTCGCTTGCTCGTTTTAACAAGTGGCTTAACTCAACTATTCAAGAGTTAGAAGAAACTGAAAACGAATCAATTCTAGAGCGCAAATTCAAGGCAGCTATGAATGAATTGCGCGGCCAGTGCTTGGCATTGACTTTAAATAAAGTCGAGTACGAAAACAGGCTTAACCAAGTTAAACATCAACGAATTTCGCAACTTCAAGGAGCGCACTAATGCAAGAGCAAAACACGCAGCTAATACAGCAGGTATTTAACCCAGAGATTACAGCGCAAGGGCTAGCAGGCCTTCGCAAAAAATACCCTAGCAATGTTGTTTACGACATGTCTAACGATGAGCAATATAAACTTGGCACTGCGGCAAGAACTGAACGCAACAAGCTAAAGGCTGGCTTTAAGCGCGCAAGAATTGATTTCAATAACGAGCTGGTTGAAAAAGAAAAGAGCCTAGCGGAAGAAGTAGACAAGATTTACGCCCCGATCATTGAACCCATGGAACGCGAAGAAAAACGCCGCAAAGAAGAAGCTGCGCGCATCAAGCGTGAGAAAGAAGAAAGGCTAGCAAAAGAACGTAATGGAATTAATCAAATTCGCAACTTCATTTCAGACTGTCAAAACAAAGATGCTCAGTACATTGCTGACACGATTGAAAGCGTAGACCTAATTGATACAAGCGTTTTTAGCAAAGACCTAATTCACGAAGCAATTGAAGCAAAAGAGCAAACACTTGCAACACTGATGCTAATGCTCTCAGACGCAAAAGCACGAGAAAAGTTAGCAGCGGAACAAGCTGTCATGGATGCACAAAAGCGCTTGAATCAACTTCAAATGTACACGCTAGATTGTATTGGTAAATCAGCGGGTGAAATTGAACGAAAGCTTGAAGTGCTTCGAGAGCTACCTATCAATGAATGTGATTACGGTGATTTTGTAGCACAAGCTGCTGACTATAAAACACAAGCAGTGAAACAGCTTGAAATGATGCTAGAGCAAGCAAAACAACTTGAAGCCGCTCAGCCTAAAGAGCCGTCAAAACCACAAAACATACGTGTCCAGCGCAAAGAAGTATTTGTGCCTCGCAAATTAGCTACTTACACCCCTATACAAGCATGGCCTAGCGATATTGACCGCGCTGAAAGCCCTAAGCTTGACCACGTTTGCGTCAAATTAGAAGAAGCAGAGCAATGCATTGAAATGCTAAGCATGGCAACAGCATAACCACTGACTCAATTGGAGATAGTCATCATGGCAACACTAGTAACTTATGACACTGAAACAACAGGTTTACCTGAATGGAAAAAACCGAGCGACGACGAAGCGCAACCTCACACTGTACAAATTGGCGCTATTAAGCACAACTTGGATACCGGTGAAGAAATTGATCAACTTAATATCATCGTTAAACCAGATGGCTGGGAAATCCCACAAGAGACAATCGATATTCACGGCATTACAAATGAACGCGCTTTAGCTGAGGGTATCCCAGAAAAAGATGCAATTCAAAAACTAGTTGAGTTCTGTGAGGGGTCAGAGCGAAATGCATTTAACCGCACTTTCGACCAGCGAATTATCCGTATTGGCCTTAAGCGCTTCTTTAATGAAGAAACGCAAGAGGCATGGGCAAACAAAGAAGACCATCATTGCACAATGCTGCTCGCTAAGCCAATTATGCAGCTATCACCAAAAGGCCGTTATGGTTACAAGCAGCCAAAATTAAGCGAAGCATACCGATATTTCACGGGTGAAAACCTTGAGGGTGCTCACGATGCACTGATTGATGCTAAAGCTGCGGCAGTCGTTTACTTGAAAATTAAAGAGATAGATGCTGATGTTGCATGACACTCCAACTAATAACAAGCGCCCAGATATGGCACAGCTCTTTACACGTAGCAATCACTTCGTACTAGCGCTAGTTGCAATTGTGCTTGCTCTATATACCCCAACGCTTTTAGTAATGAATTAAGGATAAGTAAATGCCAGATAACACAGAGTTCTCACCAAAAATAGACCCAAGCAACACAACGGCACAAGATATGTTTAGTCGCATTCTTAATGAGCGCATACAAGCTGGGGCGCTTGAAAAAGCCATTGAAGAAAAAGTTGATGGTTTAATTAACAGCACCGCAGATAGTGTATTTAGAAGCTATAGCGATTTAGGAAAAGCAATAGAAAAGCAATTAACCAAGGCAATAATGCCCGCGTTAGACAGTTTAGATGACTTACCCGTTTATCATGATTTTGTTACTAATCGCCTAAAACTAGCTGCGCAAAGTTTTTATGATGAACGCTTAAAAGATGTTCTTGATAAAGAGTTACAGCAAGTGTTTTCAGAAGTACCTGAACAGTTAACACTTTCATACATAGTCGAGAAAATTGTTGAGAATGCGCGTGAGTATGAGCCTGAGGGTGAGATCACATTGCATATTAAGCCGTTAATCAGTGGCAGTGATTCTTTGATTATTGGTATTGATAAAGAGGCAGATGAATCCAGCTTTTCTTGCGACTACAGATTGCATTTATCAAAAAGAAAGGAGTCAGGTAACTATGAAATGCTATCTCTCTCTGTAGGTGATAATGACTCAGATAAGCGCTTATGTGCTGGCCGACTTTACAACATCGATAAAATTCTTTTCAACGTTTATGCAATGAAAGGTGAAATCATTGTTGATCAAGGGATTGACGCTTGTGATTACGAAACGAGCTGGAGCGATTACTAATGGCACGCGGTGTAAACAAAGTAATTTTAGTTGGACATTTGGGCAAAGACCCTGAAGTCCGCTATATGCCTAATGGCAATGCTGTATCTCAGATCAGTATTGCCACTACAGACAGCTGGAAAGACAAAAACACAGGCCAGCAGCAAGAGCGCACCGAGTGGCACCGAGTGGTGTTGTTTGGAAAGTTAGCTGAAGTGGCGGGTGAGTATCTACGTAGAGGCTCACAGGTTTATATTGAAGGTCGTTTGCAGACACGCAAATGGACTGACCAAAGTGGCCAAGAGAAATACACCACTGAAATTGTGGTTGATATGGGCGGCCAAATGCAAATGCTAGGCGGTCGTGGCGAGCAACAAGGCGGTGGCCAACAGCAAAATAACTATGCTCAGCAGCAAGGTCAGCAGCAGCACACTAACCAAGCTCCGCAACAGCAGAATGCACAACGCCCAGCGCAATCAGCAAGACCACAGCAACAGCAACAGCAACAAGGTAATTTTACGCCCAGACAACAAACTGGTACTCCATCAAACCCAATGGAGCCGCCAGCGGATTTCGATGATGACATTCCATTCGCCCCTATCGGGCTTCAATACCCAGCGCTATTAAGCGTAATGTAAGGAGATAAACATGTTTTTCACTAACGCAATAGCATACAAATACAAAGACAAGCCAAATTATGATCAAGGCGAATTTGAAGCTGCACTTTCACAAGACCCTGCAAGAAGCTGCGGAGAACAGGAAATAAGCACATTCGGATGGGTAAACGCGCTAGGTAAGCATGGCAGTTCCCTAGCTCATTTTGATGACGGAAAAATACTTGTTAAAGCTCGCAGGCAAGAAAAGGTATTGCCACCTGCTGTGATAAACGAAATACTTCAAAATAAAGTAGATACAATCGAGCTAGAAGAGAATCGTCCAGTTAATAAAAAGGAACGTGAAGAGCTAAAAGAAAACCTGTTGAGCACCCTATTACCACAGGCTTTTGTCAAAAATTCTTATGAATATGCGCTGATCGACACAGAATCAGAGTTAATTATCGTCAATGCTAGCAGCTTCAAAAAAGCAGAGGCATTGCTCGCGCTACTTCGCAAGTCACTTGGCACTCTACCAGTTGTGCCTGCATTTTCTAATGCTGATATTGCGCAAACTCTCACACTACACCTGCGTGACCAACAGCCTCTAGATGGCTTTGAATTTGGAGGTGACGCCACATTTACAGACTCTTGTGAAAAAAGCTCAGAAGTAACTTTAAAAGACCAAGAGCTCAGTACAAGTGAAGTGCTAGCGCTCCTCAATGACTCACTGGTCACAAAGCTAGCAATGAAAAGCGACAAGCTTAAATTTTCTTTGAGTAACAGCGGAATCATTAGCCAAATAAAGTACTCGGACATCATAAAGGAAGCTAACGCTGACATGCCAAATGAGGACATGGCATTAAAGCTCAGCGCTGATTTTATTCTAGTTACCAATGAGCTTACCTGTCTCATTACAGCTCTTTTACAACAACTAAGCCAATCAACTGAAAGCGATCACGAAGAGGTCGAAGAGCCAACAAGTAACCCATTTATAGACGCCAGCGGCAACGACATTTTTTACACCGATGCTGTTGATTTTGTTAAATCTGAGGGGCGCGTTTCTGTATCCGCAATCCAGCGTAAATTCAGAATTGGTTACAACCGCTCGGCTAGGATAGTTGATGATATGGTTGCAAACGGCATTGTTAGTGAACCTAACCACAACGGCGCTCGTAGCGTGTTAGTGGGGTAATGAAAATGGGCAACGACCAACTAATAAATCAAGATAGCGGCTGCGCTGAATACTACACGCCGCCCACGCTTCTTGCCTACGTGCACAGAATGTTCCCAGTAATCGAGTTAGATCCAGCAAGCTGTGAAACTGCGAATCAAAACGTTAAAGCACTTCGGTTTTTTGACAAAAGCGTCGATGGACTTAAACAACCATGGATCGCGAAAACACTTTGGATGAATCACCCGTTCAACAAGGGCGAAAAGGCATGTAAAACAAAATGCCAGAAGAAAATATGCAACGATCCTAACTACAGTAAATATCGTGGCCACTGCATAGATACTGATATTCCATCAAACGGTGACTGGATTGATTATCTCCTGTATCAATTTAATGCTGGAAATATCAAAGAAGCTATGAACATCACGTTTGTGAACAGCTCAGAAGCATGGTGCCAAAAGCTGTTAAATGCTGGTTTAAGCTGTTTTTTAAATGGTCGCACTCATTTTCATGATGAGAACAACAAGCTTAAAAAAGGCACCACCAAAGGCTGTTTTATAACATACCTTGGTGATCGTACAGATGAATTTAGAGCCATTTTCTCAGAGATTGGCGTAGTTAAGTAACTTACAAGGAGCAGCACAAATGAGTTTACCTAGCAGCCTGTTTTACAGCACAAAAGAAGTAGCCGCAATCTACGGCATCGCGTCAAAAACGGTTACCCCTTGGGTTAACCAGAAACTAATACCAGAGCCAGCAATCGACAACGGTCGAATGAGGCGCTGGCATAAAAAAGTAATAAACGAACATTGCGCAAAGTTATGCAGCACTATTGAAGATCAGCTTCAAGCATGACAACCCATTTATTAACCCACTCCGTCAAGCCATCAAGCATGGGGGACTTGTTATATATTGCAAGAACCCCTTTCATTTTATGCCCGAGTAGTTTCTCAGTGAACTGCAAAGGGCATCCCGCATCAGTAAGGTGCGTTGATATAGTTCGCCTGAAATCGTGCATTCTAAACTCGTTCACGCCATCAATATACTCATAGCAGGCTGATGCAATGCGGCTGACACTAGCGCTACTTGCTGGCTTATCTCCGTCACGATTTGGGAAAATATGTTTATAACCAGGTGTTAAACCCTTAAGGTATTTCAAGTCTTCAATCAATATATCAGGAATTGGCCTTACTATTGAGTGAACCTTACCTTTGGTGTTTTCTCGTCTAACCGTAAACAACTTGGCATCTAAGTCGAAATCACTTTTATGCGCGGTGTATAGCTCGCTAATCCTACAACCAAAAACCATTGCACAACGCAGCATTACTTTGTTTCGGTCAGTTAACGCTAGGTGATCAACGTTTTTCCAAATGCGCCTACACTCGTCAAGTGACAAAAAATGCTCTCGGCTGTCGTAGTCCCTTGCAAAATCACCCGGTCTAAGCGCTTCAAATTCAGAGTTCTTGATAAACCCTTGTCGGAGGCAATACCTAAGCACTGTTCTTAATTCAATTATTGAATTAAACGCATAACCAGCACCACGCCCTTTTTCAACACCCTCCTTTGACATAGACAAAAACAGCGCAGAGAAATGGCTTTTGTTCATTTGGCTTATGTATTGGCTCATCCAGTCTTTATTAATGCAACTTGAAACCCTGTTTAGTATTTCATAGGGCCGCTCTCGTTTGCTCAAGCAATAGAGCTTAAACCAATAATCGATACATTCTGAAATAGTCGGATTGTTTTCATCAGGTAGCTCGATCTCGCTCAATGCCACCATATTGCGAGGATCTAAATCCTGCCTAACAAGTTGCATTTGCTCTTCACATTTTTTTCGAGCTTCAGCTAGGGACATTTCAGGATAAGCGCCAAGTCTAAATCTAGCCGGCTTACCATTTATGCGGTAACGCATTTGAAAAGCGATCTTACCCTTGGGAGAGATCCTTAGACTTAAATTATCCCCGTCTGTTACCTCGGCCTTACCATCATATGGTTTGCCGTGAATGCTCTTGAGTTTAGCCGCTGTAACTTTCATGTATCCACCTTTTGTGTACCAAGAAAAACATCACCAAAAATATGGTACACAAATTTGGACACGCTTTCCACCGAATCAAACGGAACGAAACGGACAACAAGATAAAACACTAGAGATTATAGACAACACAAACCATTGATTTTAATATGATATAATGAAAGATAGGAAAATATAGGAGTGTAAGTTTTAGTAACTAAATTTAATGGATCATTAGGTTTAATAGTTGTTTGACTTCTGTTTGAAAGCCTAATGTTTCTTTTTGAGCTGCGGTCATTGTTCTCTCCGGTATAACCAATTGATGCAGTGTTAATATGCAATCAGATATGGGGGGGAGATTTTTAACTTCAAGGGGAGATCGACAATTTTTCTCTGACTAGAAATAGATTGTAACTTTCGCTGGTTCATTTTGAGTGAAGTTGAGACTACCTCAATCATTTGTTCTGTATCTGGCAATTTTCAAAACGCTGCAATTTCTTTTACAGCATTTCAATCATAAGAGAATTTACCTTTGCCAATAGTCATAAGTACCAGCAAAGTAATAGTACTCTTCTGTTACTTGATAGGTCACTTTGATGTTGCATGCCCCATCCATGTTATATTTTTTAGAGCGCTCTTTAGCAACAGTCACAAGTTCGTCGAAAAAATCGCTGTACGCTTCTTCAAAAGAAATATAGCGTTGACCCTCTTTAGAACGAGTAGTTCCTACTCGGATCAGCTGCGATTTTGCATATGAGTCCGTGGTGACCAACTTCATAAAACTGTGATCAGGTGGGGACGTTGTTACAAATATTGAACGCTCTTCTTTTGCATTTAATAAAAAGGGAGCAATAAATATGAATGGGAGCAGTTTGTTCATACATAATCCTTGTATCTGATTGTTATTATCAAAAGCCGAGGCCAAACGCCTTCGGCTACTACTTCATCAATAATGGTGTTGCTTAACTCAGTTTGCGCCTACCAGAAAACGCATGCATTAGCGTCATACCATCAACCAGATCGAGTTCGCCACCGACGGGCATACCATGGGCGATCCTTGATGCTTCAACGTGATATTTGTTGCACAGTTCGCCAATAAAGTGAGCTGTCGCTTCGCCTTCAACCGTTGGGTTAGTGGCCAAGATCACTTCATCGATATTACCCTGCGATAGTTTTTGCTCTAGTAAATCTAAACCAATTTCTTTAGGCCCTATC
This sequence comes from Pseudoalteromonas sp. S16_S37, assembly GCF_014694405.1. Lineage (GTDB taxonomy): Bacteria > Pseudomonadota > Gammaproteobacteria > Enterobacterales > Alteromonadaceae > Pseudoalteromonas. Next base: position 7,416 of record NZ_JAAUWV010000034.1, on the reverse strand, counting down.
CCATCGATGGGCGACAAATGACCCATTAAAACAAAATAGAGTCCTTGATATTGACCTGTTTGCTCAATCGCCAATACATCGGTGGGCGATTCTACAATACATAACAAACGGCTATCTTGGCGTTTAATACTTTGACAAATATCGCAATGCTCATTTTCAGTAAAAGTTCGACAAGATTGGCAATGACCAATGACCTGCATGGCTTTTGTCAAACTATTACCAAGCTGTGTGCCACCGTCTCGGTCACGCTCTAAAAGATGAAATGCGATCCGTTGCGCTGACTTTGGGCCTATTCCTGGTAAACAACGCAGCGCTTCAATAAGCGCCGTTAAACTAGGTGATAATTGCATAAAATTTTGTTTTCTAATTGGCTTGTTAGGGCTTCCCAAGCAAGCGTTCATTAATAGTCAGAAAAGTATCACAACCATGAAATAGAGTACACTGCGGCTTATCCATTCGAGGGCCCTTTTCAGGCGTATTTCTAAAATGTTGATAATTGAGGGCTGCCTCGTGATAAGGCGCAAGACGTAACTTCGTGGTCAATCTTAAATACCATAACTCCATTGGTAAGCGAACTCAAAGCCTCTCAATCGAACACTCTATAGGATAGAGCTAAGCTTGAATATGCATCAGGCGCACTTAAACGCCTGCATGACTTTCGTTATGCGAGATATGTAATGGCGTCAGCGCGCTGGCAGAGAGCTTGAACAAAACAACTGAGCCAGCGTGATGCTGGCTCAGTTTTTATAAAATGGTGATAAAACTATTGCACCACAAAGCTTGTTTGCGCAAGCAACGTATAGCCATTATCGGCAAACACTCTTAGCAAATACTCCCCCGCTGCTAATCCTGCAAAGGTTCTACTACCTGACGTTTGCCCATTTATATATTGCCAGTCTATCGAATAAACTGAGCCGTCACTTGGGCTGCCTTTGTGGTAAATCCCAATCCAATCTTTGGCGTTGCCCGGTGCATTGCTAAAATTGGCAACAATAGGTTCATTAACGCCATAAACCGTTTTGGAGGCGCTAATGGTGGTATTGGTGGTAGCGCCCAAGTCAATCACAGCACCGATTGCTGCCCAGCTTAAATCGTACACCGCATCCACGCGAAGAGATGCACCGTTGTGATGGAATAAGCGCAATTGAATATCATTTTGCGCTAGTTGGCTGGTTAAAAAGCGCTTAGGGATCAGTAAAGAAATTTGTTGCTCAAACTGATTGCTCGAAATACTAACACTGCCACCACTTTGGTCCGCTGGTCCTGCGTTTTTGCTCGAGACATTGACCAAGTAGTTACTATCTTTGCCTAAATATTGGCTATTGCTGAGTGTAAATGTTACTTGCAGATCGGTGCCTGCTGCACTTAATAGCACATTATCAAACTTGGCATTGTTATCAAGCGACACACTTGTACTTTTATCTGACGGCGTTTTAATGATAAATGACGTTTGATACCACAGGTGATCCGATGGGAAGTCATAAATGCCATACTCATGCGTTTGTGTTTCGCTATTAACCAATCGCCCTACGTAAGGGTCTTGCCAATTATGCTGCGCATCTTGCCCATCGGGGCCACTAAAGTAGGTATTAAAACGTGGCCCCACAAACGCAGCACTTTGTAAGCTCACACCATCGGCCTGTTGGTTGTAATAAATAAAGTCGATTCGATCTCTGTCATCTAATGCTCTGCCACATTCTTTAATGTAAGTGCTGCCTTTGGTCCAGCTATCTTCTTGTCTAAACGGCCACGATATCCCAGGATGCGTAACAGGATTTGGATAAAGCTTGCGATAGCTGTCTGTCAGCCCGCCAGCGCGCACGATACGATGAGATTTAAAATCATATACCGTGCCTTTATGATCAAACATATTGGCAGTGTTGGCACGCCAATCTAAACCACTTGGCTCATTGGTATCACCACCTGCAATCACGGGTATACCCTGCTCAATAAAAGGCTTTAAACTTTGCAGTAAACTGGCTGCCTGAATCGGTCGCTGTGATTGGTCGTTCAGGGCATCTAACTCGTTACTATCACTTACAGCTTGGCAGTGTTTGCGCGCCGCCCACGTTGTGCCATTGCCACCGCGTGCATCGTAAGATACATATTGCTTATAGTTCCAATGGTTTGACCAAACCACCACATCGCGACCATTAATATCTAATACCGCACCAATATGACTACCCGTTGTATCAGTATCTATCACCTGTTTGATCGGAAATTTAGACAAAATACCCATTGAGCTTGCCGCGTAGCTGCCTTGCCACAAATACATATCAAGGTCATTTGCAAGGCGAGCACTGGCACCATCGGCTTCTTGCGTAAAAATGATATCGGCGTCTAAGTGTTTAAACTCGGCAACGCCTGCTTCGTAGTAATGTGCCTTGGCACTTAAATCATGCCATAAATTAGCGGTAACAACTTTTACTTGTGTATCGAAAACTAAAGGCTGCGCGTGTGCCGATATGGCATGGGTTAATCCTGACAAAGTAAGTGCTGCGGCAAAACTAACTGAAAGAGGCTTTTTCATCTGTACTTCTACTTCTAAGTGAACGACTAAAATTAACAAGTCGCAGAAGATACGGCCCCATTGTTACCTTTTCAGAAATAAATGATGACGAAATCACGATACTATAATGACGAAATTATGACTCACTGCTACCTCGTAACAACCTAAGCCAACACCTTACTTATACTCGGTGCTTAACTTTTGCCGCCTAAAGCGCAACCACCAACTGATGACTGCGCCGCGCTTAGGGTTAGAGTTTAGGTCTTAAGTTTTCGATCACTTTTGCATCCACCCAGTAACTTCTACCCACCCAGTTTTTGCTGCCATCTGCTCGACGATACCAATCACCTCGAGAGAAAAATAGGTATTTTCCGTCATGACTAACCCAAGGCGAACTTTCATCAGAGTCAGTGTTAATATGCTCGCCCATATTGATGGCAGGTAGCCACTCTCCTTCTTTATTTTTAAAGCTGATATAAATGTCAGACCCACCATGACCTACATCGCGCACCACATCCCACATTAAATATGATTCATCGGGTGCAATATAAGGGTGTGCTATCCACTCACCGGTATTGATCTGTTGCCCCAGCTTTATCGGGTCTTGGTATTGGCCATTCACTCGCTTTGAATAGCCGATGTTGCCATGGCCATTATCTTGTTTTTTATAAAACGGAAAATAGTAAGTTCCGTTTGCCGACACAGACAAACCATGCCCCTGCTCTTGTATAAACGTGCCTAGGCTTTTAGGCGCCGACCAACCTGTTGCTGTACGCTCTTTATACTGCTTACCAAGGCGCATCACCTTGCCATCAGCAGAAAATTGCGGCCAGCGAATATCCGTTTCAGCCTCTTCCCCCCAGCAACCATTTTCATAACGGATAACAAAAAAGGTGCGCTTTTTATACTTGCCATTTTTACGAGTGAAATAAAACTCAGTCATATCATGGTTAAACGTCCCCCCTTCAAAGCGCCCCTCAGGAGAGACAATTTTAGGGTCGAACAGTTTTGGTATTAAACCCGGCGGCTGCTCGCCAAAGTATTCTTGCTCTGCCACGCAGGGCTTATCTTGGGCCATACTTTTCACGCTCATCGTGAGCATGCAAAACAATGACAGAATGGGCATAGATATATAACGCATCACTTATCCTTTGTATTAGTGTGTGTGAATAAGTCACCAAGTTATATAAATTGATTTTAAAACACCTGACGGCAGTATGGTGTTTAGCTGATTTTGTGTTGAATGACATGTTCAGTGGTGTGGCTTTGCCAATAAATTTCAGGTAACCATATGATTTTAATGCTAATAAAAACTGAATAAAATGATACAGTAATGCTCACCTCTCCTATATACCTCGTCATCCTGACGCAGGTCAGGATCTGTTGCACATGCAGAGTGACTCGAAGGAAGACCCTGAAACCAGTTCAGGGCGACACATTAAACGATTAATAAACCTGCCAATGCTAATCCCATTCATGAGCTGACCACAATTACATCAACCACGAATGCGTCAACCACTGCAGCGTCATCCGACGAAGGTCAGGATCTGTTGCACAGCCAGAGTGACTCGAAGGAAGACCCTGAAACTAGTTCAGGGCGACACGCTAAACGATTAATAAACCTGCCAATGCTAATCCTATTAATATGCTGACCACGATTACATCAACCACGAATGCGTCAACTACTACAGCGTCATCCTAACGAAGGTAGGGGTCTAACATAACCTATCATTTGCTGTTCAACATAATTGCTAGGTTGCACAAAGTAATATGATCCTTTTTATTATTGAATAAAAGCGATTAAACAAAAGCACTTGAGACCTCGCTTATCATCTAAAAATGTTTGTTCAGTCAAAGCGAAAAACGTAACATAACCTAGTCAACTCGCAAATAGGTTGTTGCAGTTGGCGCCTAATTATTAATAAATTTATACAAACCAAACCGTTACGTGAAAATTAACGCCACTCAGCTTGTTGCTATTTTGTACCAAATACGTTAATTTCTCGCGTTGAGGTAAGGAATGTATACCCAAAGATAAGGAATTGGATAATGAAAACCTCAATGAAACTAACTATTAAAACGAAGAAACTAAAAGAGTTATCAAAAGATAAAGCGCAACTCGTGGGTGGTGGAACTGGAGACATTACTTTGCCATACAAAGCGCAGGGGAGTTTTTGGCCTACATTATACTCTTGCAAATGCTAAAAAGTTAAATCAAAGGAAGGAACATGAATGAATTTTTTTATAGCGCTGGTTGGGTGCTAAAAGTAATAGAACTTTTAATAGTGCTATTTTGGTTGTATAAGTTCTCAAAAATGAAATGGAAGCTGTTTTTTGGGATAAAAAAAGACCCATTTTCAGTACAGAGACATGAACTATACTCTTGTTTTTTAACTGCATTTTCTTTTTTGATTTTTCATTTGATTGGGTCTGAAACTGAGCAACTCATATTATCTCTTCAACTAGATAGTAATGAGAGAATCAAGCTATTTTATACCACGATGATAATTGTTAGGTTTTCATTTATTCTAACATTAGTATGTTTACACCTTATTAGAGGGTGCACTTTTTCAGCAACAGCAAGAATATGCACTTATAGTTCTTTGGTTGTCATGATGCTGTTAGGTATGGAGTTAATAGCCCGCGGATACTATGATTATCATGAACTAAGTGTGATTTATGTAGTTGGTGGCTGGCTTTGCAACTTTATTGCTGTAGGAGCTCTCTGCTCATACCCTATTCGCTCAATCAAAGAGTACTTGAAGCAAAGAAAAACTGCTGTAGAGTAAATCTCTTACATATAAAATTCATTCATGTTAAATGGCGATCTATGATCGCCATTTTTGTTTTTAGTAAGGTAAACTAGTTAACCAAAATGCCATTAAAGGACCGCACATGGAATTAAATGAGCTTTTGCATCACATCGGTTGGTACTTGAAAGGTTACGAATTCTTAATTGTTTTTTGGTTTGTTGTTGCCTATTTCCCTACATGTAAATGGTCATTATTTACAGCAAGCGGTAAAAATCTCAACTCGTTGCATCTGCATGAAATGCACTCATGCTTTATTACTGCTTTGTGTATCTTGATGTTTCATATTATTGGCTCAGAACTCGAGGCGTTTTTTACAGGGCCATTTTTAGCGCAATTAGATGACAAGATCCGAGTGTTTTATCTCGTTGTTTTGATTAATCAGTTTATATTTTTGTCAGCAGTGTTTTGTATTCATAGAATACGTTATATTCAATTCTCTCTAGTCACACGATTCAACCTATATACAACTTTGATCGTCATGGCTGTAATGATGATGCAACTTATCGCAAGAGGCTATTTTGATTACCATGAGTTAAAGCCTGCGTATAAAATAGTTTTTTGGTCATGTAACATAGCAAGTATTATCGCAATCTCAATTTATCCAATTCGACACACATTAGCTCACTTTAAAAAAGCGTCTTTGGGCTAAGCTATTCACAAAGCCCTCGGATTGAAAATGAAAGGGCGCCCTTTTGATTCCGTCGGAGGCTACCCCCAAAAACAACCAAACTCATCTTTCATGACTACCGCAAGCGCAAGCTCAATACTCTTCGCTGTTGGGTCTGGCTCGTAATCATCCCATTTTAGGTTTTGCCGAAGCCAATAAATCTTCCAGATTTTTTGCAACTTAACATAAGTGAATTTAACATTCTCAAACTCGTTGTATTGGGTTTTATCACGCCAATCAGGGCGGCGCTCAAATATAAACACCGTTTGGTTGTCAATGCGAAAGCCAATATCAAGTTTATTGCGCAGATGCACAGGCGGACGGCGCTTTTCAACGGCCTCACCCACCACTTTTTCTATTCGTTTTATTTCAAATTCACTGAATGCCATAGGTTTTCTCTTATTCTTTAAGACAGAGTGCATTACCACAAATCACTACCCTTTTGTTATCTTTTAAACCCATACAACATATCAAATACCACTTTTGCAAACTGAGCGGTTTTAGATGGGTCAGATAACAACTGCATCATTTGCTCTTGATGAGCTTCATTGCTATCTAAGATGGCATCATCAATTGCTTTTGGAAAATCGCCAAGCATCGCTTGTTCACGGGTATTATTGGCAATTTGACTCATCACCGTTTCGTTTTCAGTCAACTTATCACGTACTGTGAAGGCTTGTCTTCTTTGAGCTGAATATCTTGTTAGCGAATTTTAGATAGTCAGTAGTGACTCATCGGTGTAAATCAAGGTATTGATATGCGTCAAACTTAATTGTCTCCGCAGTGCAGAGACTATTTGCTTCTCAACACGACACTATATGAGTTTTACAGCCGCACAATTATTGTGCTCTCCACCTTTACCAAACGTAAAGTAAGATAAATAGCAAACAAAAGCGACTATATTGAGATTGTTTGAAGTCCCCACGCAGAAGATCTGCAACCGACCAAATAAAAGCCGCAGTTTGAGAAAAATTGTTGTTGGTCATGTTAGTGTTCCAAAAAATAATGATGAGTGACTTTTAAAGGCGCAGCGGCACCAAAAATTAAAATAAGATGTTTAGAGAAGATCATTGTTTATTATTTGCGTAAAAAACGGTTATCTATAGTAAACGCGACTCGTTTAAGTGATGAAGTTCCTGAAGCAAGTTCAGAATGACGAAATAGCCTCAACGGTCTGCGTTATTATCTATATCCTTATTTATTGTTGTGAGAAGCTAGCATTTTTGAGCTAGGTTGTCAGTAACTTGTAATGGGTACGAGGGTTTATGTTTGCGTTATACAATAGATTATAGGCGACAACACCCTTCAAAGACCCTGTAACACATTTTGTGTAACTGCCAGTTTTAAATAACATCTTTTAATCGGTCTTCGAATTCGATCATAAATCGATTCAAGGCCGATTTCCAATTTCTTATCGGCATTGTCCA
>NZ_JAAUWV010000033.1 GCF_014694405.1 Pseudoalteromonas sp. S16_S37 | reverse complement strand
GGGCACATGAAAAGTGATGGCCATTTGGGATTAAACCGCTTGAAAGGCATATTGGGCGACAAACTCAATGCCATTCTAGCGGGTGTGGGCCAAAACTTTAGAAAAATCCTAAGCCTATTGAGGCTTTTTTACGTCTGGATTTTATGTTGGCTATGTGCGCCATTGGCACGTGAAAATCAACAACAATAACGTTAGATGGTTAACCGACTCTAAAGATGGCAATCCAAATTGAACAACCTCAGTTTTTTGAAAAACCGAGTTTTTCAGAATCGACTATTTATAGAATAAGCTTTTATTGTGCCACTACATATATAAATATTGTCATATTTCAGCTTACTAAGGTAAATTAATCATAAATGTTATGAAGTTAGCGGTTTGCTAATAAGATCGCGCATATAAGGAGTATTTAGTGCCCCATAGATTTAATTTAATAAAAGATACATCGAAGTCCGTATCTGTATTTTTAGATGTAGTACCTGATTTTCGTTTAGACAAGGATCTTGCTCCATCAGTGTATATGCAAAAACACTGGTCAGCTTTTTACAAAGTACATCCGGAAAGTAGTAACTCTATAAACGGAACATTCTTTGAACTGTTGTTTTCTACTGTATTGATAAATAAAGGAATACTGCCTTTTTACTATCAAGCAAAGGCCGCATTTGTTCCAAATGTGGAGTACGATATTTTGATTAACACAGAAGAAGTGGGCCCTATTTGTATTTCACTTAAAACCACTCTAAGAGAAAGGTATAAACAAGCTGATTTAGAAGCGCTCGTCCTAAAAAATGTTCATAGGAGAAGTCTTGCATATTTAGTAACTTCAGATGACATTAAAAATATAAATAAAAAAATTGAGAATGGAGAAATCGTCTCTATAGATAAGGCATATAGCATTGATAATATTGATGAGCTCGTTAGCGATTTAAAAAATTACAAAATTGTAGAACCTGAAATGGTACGAACGATCTCAGGGAAGGAAATAACATAGCACAGATAGCTCTGGACAAAATCATGTACAGAGCTTTTTTACGTTGCTACGAAGATTATACTTAAGCCATTTTATTGTTTGTCTTTAATCTAGAAGTTAGTTCTTTCATCAATACTAAATCAATTTGTTTAGCTATTTCCCCAACTACCTTGATGCAGACCGAATTACCCATTTGTCTATACATTTGCGTACGTGATACGGGTATCACAAAATCTGGAGGGAAGCCCATAATTGCTTTGCACTCATTAGCTGTTAATAGTCTGATACCTGTTTCACCATCTTTAACAAAAGTCCCTGTAAGTCTTTGTATTTTATGGTATGTAGATACAAGAGTCTTCACGTGCCCTTTGCTATGTTGGTCAACTAAAATAGGCCTACCATCATCTTTTTTGAAAAGATAAGATTTTTGCAAATGTTCTGAAATCGAATACCCAGAAATATTTTTCTCTATGTAGTCTCCTATATTTACAACTTCCATTGGTGGAGTTGGAAATTCGAAAGAGCAAGGAAATGAAAAAGCAACTAAGTAAAACCTATTTCTGTTTTGTGGAACACCAAAATCCTTAGCGTTTAATAGAGTATGGTGGCATTGATAGCTTCGTTTTTCTAGCTCAGAAATTATAGTAGATAGGGTATTTCCGTTATCGTGGTTTACAATCCCTGGTACATTTTCTAGGAATACAACTTTAGGGTGTTTTTCATCGATAACTTTCAATACTTCATCAAACATAGTACCTTGAGTTGGATGAGCAAAACCTTCTCTTTTTCCGATCGAGCTAAACGGTTGGCATGGAAATCCTCCACACAGAATATCATGATCAGGTATGCTGCTTTTTTCAATTTTAGTTATATCGCCAAAAGGAACAACGCCATAGTTTGCATAGTATGTGTGCTGTGCATAAAGGTCTATTTCAGAGGAAAAAACACAGCCGCCATCTATTGATTCAAACGCCCTACGGATTCCACCAATACCTGCAAATAGGTCTATAAAAGTGAACTTCTTGTTTTTATTTTTTTCCTGTTCAACTTTATGAGTCATAATCGCGAGATTTTCATGGTCTTTCTTGATATCTTTTGCTGTTAAATCAGAGAAAATTTGTTTCATTGAAAGTCTCACTTGTTACGGTTACTTGATAGTAAATTTATATAAAGGTCAGTCTGTACAGCCGCGAAGCTATTGTGATGGACAACTCGTAATAATAACATTAAGGGGTTGTCTATACCATGAAACGAAGTATAGAATTACACTGTACATATGTACAGTTTTTGCGGTTCTTTTTTGGCTTTGAGTCAGGTGAAGCTTTTATCACTTATGCATATACGGCTCAACTCTAGCTAAGAGTAGTAGTGAATAATATGAAAGCCCTTGCTCACAGGGCTTTATAGCTGCATTTATATTGAGCCTTACTCTATATTCTGTATTTGCTCATTGAGTAGCGGCCTAGACCTTAATAAACTCAATGATTTATCGAAATGAAACCGTTCGAAAATGCCTGTTTGCCCACCAAACTGCCCACCACTTGTCTATGGCTTTTACTAAATCTTAGTGGTTAGCAATGGAAAAACAGTGCCGTTTTTACGCTGCTGCTAGGGTTTAAAAAATAGCAGTTTTGAAAGGCATTATCGAGTGATTTTTTCAACACTTCATTTGGTAATGGATACAATAATATCCACTTTTTGTTTTATTTGGCTATAATGGATATAACTGTGTCCATTTGGTCTTTGCGGATGAATTTTACCTTACTTGATGATACCGATGTAAGCCAAGCCTATGCGGCTTATCTGCGAGAGTTACGAAAGCAGGCAAAGCTGTCACGCACAGCGCTGGCAGAGCGAAGCTGCGTGCCTGCAGCCACCATCAAGAAGTTTGAGTTGACTGGTCAAATTTCATTTCGCCAATTGTTGTTGCTTTGGCAGACGCTTGATTCGCTAGATAGGCTCTATCAACTCACACAACCTAGCAAAGAGCGCGCTACAATGCCCTCTAGTATTGATGAGGTGCTAAAAGATGAGTTTTAAACCCATTCAAAAACTCGCCGTAGCTCGTACGTTAAGCTCAGGTGAACAGATATCTGTTGGAGTCCTAGCGCAGAATCGCCAAGGTGTTTTTTTCCAGTATGCAGAAAGCTATTTGCAGCAGTTTGGCAATTTATCGCCTTTTATCTTGCAAGCGAGCACACAAATTCAAGCCGCACCTAAAGCGCCGCACCAAGGTGTACATGGCGTATTTGGAGATTGTTTACCCGATGGCTGGGGTATGCTGTTGCAAGATCGTATTTTCCGGCAAAAGGGCATCCTACCTAATCAATTAACTGCGATGGATAGACTGGCCTTTGTCGGTGATAAAGGCATGGGAGCATTGTCTTTTTCTCCTGTGTCTGAGTTTTCAGCCACCACGAACGCTGACATTGATTTAGCGACGTTAGGCTTAGAAGCACAAACGTTGTTCGATTCTTCGATGTCAGATTATATGGATGATAATCACGATGAGTTAGATGGGCATACGCAACAGGTGTTGGCCGCATTAGTCGCCGGAGGTAGTTCGGGTGGGGCAAGACCTAAGGCACAAATTTATATGCCTGCTGGGGAAGCTCGGCATTGTCGAACCTTTGCAAAGCCTGGTGATGAAGCGTGGCTGATTAAGTTTACTTCTAAAAATCTCGCGCTCGGGCATGAAGAAGGTTTGTGCGAGGCTGTCTATTTGCAAATAGCTGAGCAAGCTAAGTGTCAACCACCAGTTTGGCAACTCATTGAAGCGCCGCCTACCAGCGGTGCGGTTGCCTGGTTGGCGCTTAAGCGTTTTGATTATGTCACGGAGCAGACCAATTTAAGCGGCAAGAGCAGTTCAGGTCGCCTGCATATGCACAGCGCTTGCGGGCTGCTGGATGCAGACTTTCGAACGCCAAGTTTAGATTACATTGACTTGATCAAAGCCAGCCGTCAGTTGTGTAAATCGCCAGCGGCTGGACAACTGCAATTTCGCCGTGCCATTTTTAACCTGCTGTCGTCTAATCAAGACGACCACAGTAAAAACTGGGCGTTTTTGCAAGCGGATGACGGTCAATGGGATCCTGCACCTTTCTATGATGTTACCTACAGTCCACATCCATTCAATGAACACGCCACTGCGTTTGGTGGTTATGGCAAAGCGCCACCGCTTAAGGTGATGCAAAAACTAGCGACCAGTGCTGGCTTTGGGAGTTGGCATGATGCAAGGCAAGTCATTGAAGAAGTTGCAGAAGCCATCAGTCAATTTACTTATCTTGCAAAGCAGCAAGGGATCAGTAAAACAACAGTGTCTGCGATTGCTAAGACATTGGATCAGCGCAAACAGGAAAATGCAGCGCTTTTTCTATATAACAATAAGGAGGGACAGCAATGAAGCTCGGCCGAAACGATCCTTGCCATTGTGGCAGTGGTAAAAAATTTAAACGTTGTTGTATGAGCAGCGTTTCCAAGCAACATGCCCAAGTTTTCGATGATGTTGAAGCTATGTTGGCCATGAACCCAAATTTGAGCCTTGATGAACTCAACGCAGCTTTGCAACACAAAGTTCAGGATCGCAATAATCAACCTCATCCCGATTTTTGTGGCGTAACGCCAACACAAATGGCCAATTGGCTGTATGCGCCTTTTGCTGAATTACAGTGGGTGAGCATCAGCACACCCGACTCTCTTTATGCCAGCCCAGTGATGCGCTATTTAGCGCTCATTCTTGATGAGGCCGTGGCGCAAGAAGGCTCATTCAAAGCCACCAGTAAAGGCAACTTGCCGACTAAGTTGGTTAAACAGGCCAGTGAGTTATTGCCCGAGTTTGCCGTTGCTCAATTCGAACGTAACATTAGTATCAGTGAGTTTGCAGGCAGTAACGAAGACAAGTTTAATGCCTTGCACTACACCAGGGTGCTCGCCGAAATTAGTGGCATTATTTATCGACGTAGCGGTCGCTACCATGTGAAAAAAACAGCGCAAAAGCAGTATCAGAAGTTAGGTATACAGGCATTTTTTAAACCTATGTTAGAAGCCGTCATCAGCAAATATAACTGGGGCTATTTGGACGGTTTTGAGTTTGATGCCGACTTGCGAACCTTTTGGCTGTTTATGCTGTGGCGTATTCAAAGCCACAGCAGTGTAGATCAGTTGGTTGAAGAGGTGAAAGTGGCTTTCCCTGATTTACTGCTAGCATTCCCTATGGATGATTACTTCTCGCCAGAAAGAAATTTAAGCATGCTCATCGAATCACGATTTATTGAGCGATTTTTGCAGTTTTGGGGATTTGTGACCATTGATCCAAGACGTTATATAAACGCTGAACCCGTCGCCAGAGTGGTTCAGGTACAGCCTTTATTAAAACAAACTTTTCAATTCACCATTAGCGCATAGCCAGGCCATTATGAGCGAATAGCAATACTATAAATTCGAGCGAGCGCTGTGATGAAACTTAAGCCCAAGAAGGCGTTGGGCGGTGAGTTGGGCAATGCTAATTTGATACTTGGTAACAGAGTATTGTGAGTGTATTAGAGGTACTAAAACGATAAAACTATCCGTACCTTAATGTTGATTAATAAAAACGAAGTAGAAGGAAGTGGTACAGTATGAACAAACTCATCGCTCAGCTAAACCAACTCAACAAAGACGAGTTGGTCGCTTTTATTGCAAGGTTGCAGGGGGAGAGCGCCACCCTTGATCAACGTATTGCTTTGTTAGTCACCAAGCCTTTCGTTTCTGATCGAATGAGGTTATTGCAAAATCGGGTGCAGAACTTGAAAGGGGATCAGAGCTTTATTTCCTATCGAGACTGTGGATCATTTGAGAGTGAGTTGGACGAATTAGTGACGGTGGTGGCCGAGTTGCTGGAACAGCATTCAGATGCTAATGCGGTATTCATGCTGGTGGACGGCTTGATGCAAAGCCATGTTAACGTGATTGAACGAGTGGAAGAGTCATTCTTTGTCGGTGAATTGTACCAGCAAACCGCACTGCTTTGGCTTAAGGCCGCCAGTCAGTTACGCGAGCTTGAACAGGAGCCTAAGGACGCTCACACAGTCTATGATTGGCCGCAACTAGTGCTCGCGAAGCTTACAGAAAACGAATATGGCGTATGGGATCACTTGCTGGAAAATAGCGCCCTGTTACTGACTGATGATGAATTAACACAATTAGCGTTGTACTTTGAGAATACGATTCTCGCAGCACAAAAAAATTCAACGCAAGGCGAGTCTTGCCACCATGTTGTTGACAACTTCGGCGCAAGACATGCGGCATTGGGATTAGAGGGGATTGCTATTGCGTTGAAAGATCCTGAGTTACTTGAAAAAAGCATGCTGCTACGCAACCTTGAGCCGAATGAGTTACAAAAAAAACATATGGCAAAAAAATTGCTCAGCATAGGTTATGCACAGCGCGCCATCATTTGGCTGCAAGGGGAATGGAGCGGGCATGTTCGCTATGAACAACAAAACTTACTGGATGCCTGTTACCAAGCTGCAGGTGATAACAATGCGCTGGTGCAGCTGCGGCGCGAACGCTACGAAACAGAACCCAATGTCACGAATTTACGTCTATTGATAGCGGTGAGTAACCCTCAAGAAAGACAAATCCTTGAGCTAGGAGCATCGACTAGAGCACTAGAAATAAAATATTTTTCAATTAGAATCAATGTTTTGCTGGAGCTTGGGGCATTTGCTGAGGCAGCCGATCAAATCATGGTTAACACCAGTGAATTATTAACCGTAGGTTATGTTGCCGCTGATTGGGCGAAAAGCTTGGCAATACAGGGCTACCCGCTTGCGGCGGCGGTGTGTTATCGCGTATTAATAGTGAGCACACTCAAGGCAGCGCGTTCTAAATCCTATCATTATGCGGTGAGCTATTTGCATCAACTTTGTGTATTGGATGTCGCTATTACGAACTATCAAGAGCACCAAGCGCATCGAGAATTCGTGGCCGAGATGCGCGCTCAGCATGCTCGCAAAAGTGCGTTTTGGTCAAAGATTGACTTTCCTTTGCCCTAACAAGAATGCGCAACCACCAGACGCATAATAGTAATCAGATTGCCTTGAAACGCCTCTTTCGTTAACCTATCAGCATTTTATTTATGGTGATTTTTGTGATGAGTGAATACCAGTTATATCAATTCCAAGCCATTGACGCCCCTTTAACACAGAATCAAAAACAATACCTGCATGATTTATCCTCACGGGCGCAGGTTACCTCTTATAGCGCGCAGTATGAATATCACTATAGTGACTTTCCCGCTGAGTTGAGTGAGGTGTTATTACAGGGCTTTGACTTGGCGCTGTATCAAGCTAATTGGGGGGCGATACAGTTGCTTATTCGATTACCGGCGGCGCTGGTGAATGTCGCTAAATTGCGGGCATTTTGTATTGACGATCTGATTGGTGTGCAGCAACAACAAGATTCAATTGTGCTGGAGATTAGCTTTCACGATGAAGACAGTGGTCGCTGGATAGAAGACAAAGAAGAGTTGGCTGAGATTGCCGACATTCGCGCGATGTTGCTCAGAGGTGATTATCGTCCGCTGTATTTGGCATGGTTAAAAGCTGCGCTTTGGCTATGGCAAAGTGATTCGGTTGCCTCAAGCATGCCGATACCGGCGGGTTTTAACCATCTTGATCCCTCGTTGCAAGCCTTGGTTAATTTATTGGATTTAGATCAAGACTTGATTGCAGCCGTTGCAGAATATAGCCCTAAGCCTTTAGCTCAGCGCGAGCTAAAGCCCTTAAGTAGTTTGTCAGCAACAGAGTCGATAGCGTGGTTACAACGATTGTTGGACGCAGAGCCGCTGCTGGCAGAAAAGCTCACTCAGCATTTAACACCTAATGGCGATGAAGTGGCGACTGCGACTACCGCGGTATCAGTAAGTCGCTTGCTCGAGCAAGCCAAGCAGGCATCGTCACGAAGGTTAGCAGCAGCCTCTGCGGTTAAGCAACAACAGCGTTTGGCCTATCTCAATTCACTCATGCCCAAACAAACGCAGCTTTGGCGGACAGTGGTCGCGTTGATCGATAAAAAACAAACAAAGGCTTACGAGCAAGCAGTTGCGATCTTAATAGACTTATTTGAACTGGCTAAAATTCAGAATCAAACGGCTGAATTTAAAGTGAAAACCAATGATTTATTAGCGCGTTATGCAAACCGTTCAGCGTTGAAGGCCAAATTCAAAGCGGCTCAGCTGCTTTAATAAGGTCAACACACATATTTAGGTTGGATGGGTATAGGTGAATATAACACGTCATTTACACCAGTAAGTTATGGTTATTAAAGTGCCCAATTCCATAGAAAAACTCAATGTGGATATTATGGTGTCCACGACTGATAAGCCTGAGTGTCGAATAGCAGACATCAAGGTCTACAGATTGTTACTTATGAAGTCACTTTGTGTAGACCTCGGGGTTCTAGGCAAAGCGCTTTTACCATCTTAGTGGTAAATACTGCGTGAAATACAAAGGCATCACGATATTGGTTTGTTCTAACGCTGAAGAGCCTTGTGTACCCGTTAACTTAAAGGTTTTACTTGGAGTACATTTTTCAACGTAGGATGCCAACGATTTTGCTCTTGTACGTTTACCACTTTTGACTTCAACAGGGATGATATCGCCTTCATCGGTTGCCAAAATAAATTCGATTTCGGCGCGGGCGTCATTCCATGAATAGCTTGGGTCAACGCCAATAGCGGTAAGCTCTTGTTGCACAAAGTTTTCAGCCACATAACCTTTGTACTCATAGTTTTGCTGTTTAATTTCTTTATAACTGCTGCCGAGCATATGATTGAGCAGCCCCACATCAAACAAAAACAGTTTAACCATATTTTCTTTTTTATAGGCCGCTAAAGGCGATTTTGGCTGTCCTTCAATAGGATAATTTGCCAAGGCCAAACGGCAACAGGTTAACCAGTGAATGGCGGTTTCAAAATCGCTATAACGAGATTTACGCTCATGCACATGCTTAAATTTAAAGCGTTTAACCGACTCATCGCTGACAAGTGATAGCTGGGCTGGAATGCTATTAAACACCGATTCAATCAGTGTGGCATCGACCTTGCCCGCGTACTTACCGAAATCGCGGCGATAACCTTCAACTAAATCGGCATGAATTTTTGTGACTTTTTCAACACGCTCTAGAATGCTTGAATCCTTAAACTGATACCAAGCAGAAACGGCTTCCGGCATACCACCGGTAAAAAAATAGTCGGTTAGTTTATCCATCAATTTAGTGTGCACCGCCGGTGTGCTTGCTTGACTATCAAATGCTTTGATCAGTGCTTGCTCGTTGGATGCGTAAATAAATTCTTGGAAGGTCAGTGGTCGTAAATTGTATTGTTCTACCTTGCCTACAGGGAAGGTATTGAGCAAGCCAATGTTCGAACCGCTGGCTGCGACAAAATAGGACGGTGCTTTTTCGGCAAAATACTTCAGCGAAGTTACGGCTCGTTCACATTCGCCAATTTCATCTAATATCAGCAAGTCGGTTTCTGGATTGAACGCTTGGTTGGTTAACAACTCAATGTTCATTACTAGCTCGTCAGGTGACAACGAGCCATCGAACGCTTCTTTGTAAGCTGGGTTTTCAAGGAAGTCGATACGAAGGATGTTGGCAAAGGTATTCCCAAACAACTCTTGCAGCAGATAGGTTTTACCTGTTTGTCTTGCGCCATCGATCAATAATGGCTTACGCACAGGTTGATTTTTCCATGCTATTAGGGCGTTTAGTAAGTTGCGCTGCATTGTCATTTCCCGCCAATTAAGACTGTTAATTGGCTGTAGTATAACTTAGTCTACATTTTTTTGCGCATAAAAGTGCGAAATTTTACATTTTTATGCGCGTAAAAGTGTAATTTGATGGCCTTTGGCATTCAGGGATCCACATCATCGCCTTGGCCAACGCGCAAACTAAGCCTAAAAGTAGGATATAAATCCAATTATATTAAATAAAATGGGAATATAGTCCCATATTTTACTTGTTGACGTTGCTTGAATTTAAAAGTTGGACTATATTCCCATTAACGGTTAAATAGTGGGAATATAGTCCCTTTGGTTGGTGATATGGCTAAGCGTGACTTACACAATGTACTGTTTCCGAAGCAGCGCAAAATCCTGACGCATTTTGGTGAAGACTTGCTGTTGGCGATGAAACGACGTGGTTTTACAAAAAAGCTACTGTGTGAACGTACTGGTTTTGATCATAAAACCGTGAATAAAGTCTTCGCCGGTGATCCGGGCGTTGCCATAGGCACTTACTTAAAAGTGATGGCCGTTCTTGGCATGGAAAGCAACTTTGCAGAAATGGCCGCTCATGATGAAGTGGGTATCAAGCTGCAAAACATAAAATTGCTGGAAGGTTCAAAATGAGCCGTGAAATCGTCGAAGTCTATGCCGACTGGCAGCCAATTGAAGCGCCTTTACTAATTGGGCTGCTTTCTTACAGCGATTCAAGCCGAGGTGGTGTATTTAGTTTTGCCTACGATAAAGCATTTTTAACCTCAGCCTATCGCTTGCAAATTGATCCAATCCTAACGCTTCACCCCGGTGAACTCTATAACGATGAAGCCGATAAAAACTTTCGCGCATTTCTTGATTCATCGCCTGATAGATGGGGGCGTATTTTAATGCAGCGGCGTGCGGCGATTGAGGCGCGCAAAGGCATTCGAGCAACAAGTCGATTAAACGAATTGGATTACCTGCTGGGCGTACATGACTCTTATCGGATGGGGGGGATTCGATTTAAGCGAGTAGGCTCGGATGCTTTTTTGGACGACAACTCTGAGTTTGCTGCGCCGCCAATGACTTCTTTGCGAGAGCTAGAGCACGCAGCTATGCAGATTGAAAAAGACGATAACATCGACAGTGACGAGTATTATCGCTGGTTGAAAATGCTGATTTCTCCAGGCTCATCATTAGGTGGTGCAAGGCCCAAGGCTTGTGTGAAAGATGAACAAGGCCACTTGTGGATTGCCAAGTTTCCCAATTTAAATGATACCCATGACGTGGGGGCGTGGGAGATGGTCTGTTATGAATTGGCCTTGGCGGCAGGTGTTGACATGTTTCCAAGTGAGATTAGACGGTTTTCCTCTGGGCATCATACCTTTTTAACAAAACGGTTTGACCGCGACGGTGAAAAGCGGCTGCATTTTTCATCGGCCATGACACAGCTTCGCTATTTTGTAAACGAAAAGTATGATGCTGAACAATCTCAAGGTGCCAGCTACTTAGAGATTGCTGAATTTATTTCCAATTCTGGTGCACAAACCGAAGCTGATTTAGCACAGTTATGGCGACGTATCGTGTTTAATATTGCGGTGTCCAACACGGATGATCACCTGCGTAATCATGGTTTTTTATTAACAAAGAATGGCTGGAAGTTATCGCCCGCTTATGATTTAAACCCGATAGTTGGTAAGTATGGCCTGCATCTGAATATTACCGATGCAGACAACGCTTTAGACTACCAATTAGCCTTTGACGTAAAAGATTTCTTCCGACTATCTCAGACCCAAGCCACGCAAATTTACGATGAAGTATTAATGGCGGTGAAGCAATGGCAAATCGTTGCTAAGCGGCTAGGGATCAGCCGAGCCGAGCAAGCCATGAAACAATCAGCGTTTAACGTTTAATGAGTCAGTGAAACTATATTTTCATTTTTCAGCAGATAAAGAAGTTTTAGTTTCACTTTATGCTTTACCTCATACTCCATGTGTTTTAACACTTCGCTCATCCCTTGGGCTTCTGGGGCGGTTTGGGCAACGCCTTAATTCACGCTACTTAGCAATATACTAGCCCTGCCCACAGGGTATTTATCACCTGGGGCTTTATGTAAATTCTGGGGCAGCTCGCTACCTGCACCCTCAGAAAGCTGCACGATCTGAGCATTTATCTGCCTACTGCGTCCGTTTAACTCTTTAATAATAGCGGGGCAAACTCCTAAGAGAACTTAACAGATCAGTGAGGCTTATTTTGGAAAAAATAGAAACGATGAACCCAACTACACAATCATCCACCACATCAACACACTCAGCGCGTCAGCAGCGGATTTTGCGTTTGCCCGAGGTAAAAGCAAAAACAGGCTTTGGCCGCAGCACCATTTATGCCCTGATGGCCAACGGTGAATTTCCGCGATCCATTCGTATTGGTGCGCGTGCCGTGGGCTGGTTAGAAAGCGATATCGACCAGTGGATTGAAACCCGCCGTATTGGTGCTGCTTATGGCCGTGGATAAACCATCAGCATCAACCCCGTTACCTGCCAATGAGGTGAATAACAACATGCCAACATTACCGGCTGGTTTTGCCTATAACGCGCAAAACTGGCTGGTGATGCAACCAGCAGGGCAAGATAGCCCAGTTAAAATCTGCTCTTGGCTGCAAGTAGCTGCTCGTACTCGCGATCCGCAAGGGGAAAACTACGGCTATTTATTGCACTGGTTAGACGATGACAATCGCCATCGCTATTGGGCCATGCCCGCAGAACTATTGGCCGGAGACGGCAGCGAGTACCGCCGAATCCTACTCAGCCGAGGCATGCGGCTAAGTAACAGTGTCAAAGCGCGGCAGTTGCTCTCGCTGTTTATTCAACAAATGGGCGAACTGGCCACGCAAAAAGCCATTAGCGTGAACTGCATTGGCTGGCATCACCACGCTTATGTGCATCCGCGCCTCACCTTTTACCCAAGCGAACACAACAACCCGCGCATGGTGCTGCAAACCATGCACCCGATAGAAGGCTTTATTCAACAAGGTAGTAGCGACAGTTGGCGGCAACAAGTTCGCGTGATTGATCCCCTCTATAGATTTCTGACTGCAAGTAGGCGGCAAGCTTTTGAACCCTATGAGCTTAGTTTCCTAAGTGATTAGGGTGAAAAAGTGCAGCCAACACCCTTGCAGGTAGAAAGATGACGAGGGAGTGCTGATGCCGGTCTCTAAATGGGCGTGTTTAACCATAGTCATGGTATGAACGCCGCCGATTTAGCCGATCAACTAAAACAACAAAGTCGTCAACATTACGGCAGCTTGGCCTTGGACTGGTTACGGTATTTAACGCAGCACAGCGCACAGGTGCGCCCCGTTTTCCAAAACGTACGCCAACGCTTTTTAGCCAGTTTACCTCCCGAGTCAGACGGCCAAGTGCGTCGAGTTGCCGAAAAATTTGCCTTACTGGCCAGCGCAGGCCTGTTAGCGATTCAGGCCAAGGTGCTCGATTGGCCAACCCAAAGTGTCGAAGCCGCCTGTTTAAGCCAGCTTAACCAATGGATACTCGCTCGCGGTGGTGTGGCCGCCAATGAAGACCAACAAGCCATTCGCCAGGTGCGCAGCTTTATTGAGCAGCATGGCGAAAGCCGCTTTACGCCCAAACAAACCGGTTACAGCAGCCAAGTACGCCAACGCGCCGGTTGGCTTGGCCGCTCCTGCGCATCCATGCGCTCGCGGCATACCGTTCATCCTGAACATAACACCACGGGCCCACAAACCCTTTACCTGTTTTACCCAACCGGCTGGCGCGAAGCCACCGAAGGCCTAAGCCCAGATCGCGCCGCCAAAGCACTGATGGCCGCAGGCTACCTAATCCCCGATGGCAACCGCCCACAGCGCAAAGTCAGCCTGCCCGACAACACCCGCCCACGCATGTACTGTGTTAAAGGCAGTATTTTGGATGACTAAAGAGGCGATGAATCCTGTGTGGGCTTGTCACCTTTCAGTGAACCGCCAGTCAACCTAAGGGCTGGGCGAGGATTAAAGTATAAAGCGGACAATGCCGCTAGCGTACTTGTTGTGTATTGGCAGTGGACACAATCGTTGCGCCGTTAATTTTACTGAGATGTACTTAATGTTTCTATTGAATGGGCCCACTTAACGATTTAACGTGAAAGCATGTTTAGACCTATATCACTCCAAGCTTTGCATAGAGCTCTTTCTTTTCTTTCATACTGTTATCAGATGGCATTACACGCAAAGCTGCTTTTAAGTAAGCTGCAGCGCCAGAGTAGTCGCGCATCTGTTCACAAACTAAAATGAGTTGGCTCAATACGTGGAATTTCATTGGTGTTGCTTGGTTTACTTTTTCCAATAAGGCCCTCGCTTGTGGATACTTTGCCTCAAGGCCGAGGATAGATGACTCTAAATACATAGTCGCCGTGTTTTCTTCTGCAATTTGTTTTCTTTGCAGTAACCAGAATTTAGCTTGAGCAATATTGCGTAACTGTAAGTTCACCTTAACAATCAACTCGAATAGCTCTGAAGGTTGGGCCATCTTGCCTTCAATTAAGATAGATTTATTGTTCTCAACGACCTTTTCAAAATCAAACAAACGGTTTGCGCGATACAAGGCAATGAGTTGTTGGTGTAAAGCTTGTAAGTCTTTACTGCGATTATATTCCTGAGAAGCCAGTTGAGCCGCTTTTTGGTAAGACTGTTCAGACATTGCATCAATCACGGCACTCGACCAATCCTGATCTGGCTTAGCCTGATACATTGGAGCAATAGAGCCAACTTTTAGTTGTTTATTGCTGGCAATATCAAATGCTTGAATCAATGCGCCAACAGTTAAATAACGATGCTGCGGCTGTTTTTGCAGGCAGGTGAGTACAACCTGTTCTAAGTCTGGATGAATAGAACTATTTATTTCTGTCGGGCGCTTAAAAGGGGCGCTACGTTGAACTTGCTGTGGAGTATCATGCGGCAAAGTTCCTGTTAATAATTGGTATAGCAGTACACCTAAACTATAAATATCACCCAGCAACAGCTCTTCTAAGTTACCTCTACGGCTATCGACATTAGAAAACTCAGGGGCGGAATATAAAACCGTACCACCATTTTCGCGGGTGCGAACATAGTTCTCTTCCGGTAAAGCTGAGCTACCGAAATCAGTCAACTTCACAAGGTCCCGCTCACCAACTAAAATATTG
Organism: Pseudoalteromonas sp. S16_S37; assembly: GCF_014694405.1. Taxonomy (GTDB): domain Bacteria; phylum Pseudomonadota; class Gammaproteobacteria; order Enterobacterales; family Alteromonadaceae; genus Pseudoalteromonas. Next base: position 34,349 of record NZ_JAAUWV010000033.1, on the reverse strand, counting down.
TGCGGCTTGATATCACCATGGGAGATAGGAACAGATAGCTCTGCCAGATATTGCACTGCACACAGTACTTGGCGATAAATCTTAAATAATCGCTCATAAGTCTGGCCAAAGTTACGCTGCCTATCATCAAGTTTTTGCGCCAAAGTCTGGCTTGGGAAATACTCCATTTCGATATAAAACCATTCGTTATCAATCCGGCCCATATCATAAATTTGTACAATATTGTCGTGCGGTTCAACATCTAACAGCTCTTTCCCTTCGGCTAGATGGCGATCTTCTCGCGTAATATCCTTAGGGATTTTTACCGCGACAATTTGCCCATCTTGCAAGCGCTCGGCGCGCCATACCCAGCCATGGCTGCCATCACCTAGGCATTCAAGTAATAAATATTTATCACCAAGACGCTTATTTGTCCCTGGTAAAAAATGTGCTGATTTTATATTCATATCAACACCTCATAGTGAATTCTATCCAAAGCAATAGAATTTAGATTTTTTACAAATAAGAAGCGACTAAATACCACTTCAACCTCAGAATCTGACTGTACGAACGTGCCAGTAGAAGACGTGAACCCCGAACGACAGATCTCTTTTAGTTTCTGCGTATCAGGCGCACTCACTAAGCCTTGGCTCCATGCACTGAGAACTAAGGTTTTTGGGGAATGTCCCCAGCGCTGCGCTGCCTCTAATAAGTTTTTTAATTTTTCTTCTAGCTTTTGTTGGCCACGAATAGAGCCATCAAATCGTTCAAATTCAATTAAACATAAAGGTGATGCCGATGCTTTATCAAACCAACCTGAATCTGAGCGAATATCCGCGCCAAAAGTACCAGGTGCTGGGCATTCCACCATTGCCATAAACGATTGTTCATGGCCGAAAGTATTCCAGACACTACAACCCAAGCTATGGACCAATACATCTTGGTCCAATAGCTTACCGTTACTGATAAGTGGAAACATCTCGCTTACCCAAGCAAACTCAGGCATGGGTAGCTTAGCCATTAAAGGTGCCCCAAACGCGCAATACCTCAGGCGATTCACCGCCGTGAATAAGCGCCTTACTTCCTACTTTCACCAATAGCGGAGCCGGAATAGAACGTCCGCACACTAAAGCTTCACCGGTTGATAAGCTCGGCAGTTCGTCCAAGTCGGCTTTGCTCACCATATCTGAAGCTTTGGCGATGAAACGCTGATCATCCGGGTTTTTCAAGCGCATCGTAATCAGTGTATTGCACTGAGAGGTCACGTCTGAGTCCAATTTGGACGGGCGTTGACTGACAATGGCAAAACCAACTCCAAACTTACGCCCCTCACCAGCAATCTTTTTAATAATACGATGGCTCACAGCATTGCCGCCTGCGGGCGCAAAGTTATGGCCTTCTTCGTACACAATAAAGCAAGGACGAAGTGGATCTGTTTTGCTTGAAGCCGCCTTTAAAATTTCGCTCGATAACAGCGCACAAACGACTTGTTTTGCGGTATCACTCAAACCTTGTAAGTCGACAACCACTAAACGCCCTTGTTGATTACTCGGGCGCCCCACCATTTTATATATATCGGTCGGCTCAGCCATCGTTGCACTGTAAAAACTTTGGGCTTCATTAAGCACACGAGAAAGCTTCATCGACGCAACGGCAGCACTGCGACCTGATAGCGCCTTCGCTTCAGCTTCAGAGAGATCACCCCACTCTTTAAGCTCTTCAATACCATCACCTAACAAATGCCTCAATCGGTTGATATCTCGTGGCTCCACTTTATCCACTGAGCGCCAATAACGAATGGCCACATCAAGCACACGCTGCTGAGGCTCCGTTAAACCCGGTAAAATTTCCGCAATATCGTCCATTTCAAAATGGTCGAATTGAAGGGCAAGAGGAGCGTTTTTACTGGCGTATTTATGTTTAAACGATTCATGCTGCGGTGAGTAAACCTGAATCCCCGCACCCGCAGCTTGTAGCTTTTCAAAGGTTTGTTTAATGAGTGGTAACGTTTCTTGATCGCGTTTATCGTCAGTTGCATCTAACAAACTAGAGAATTGCAGGTTTCCACCAGCGAGGGCTTTACCATATTCACCATGAGGGTCAAACACCACTACAGTACCGTTATTTATTGCAACCAAGCGCTCAATGATACGGCCAACCGTGTATGACTTTCCTGAGCCCGTCATCGCTAACACAGCCAAATGCTCAGTAACCAGTTTATTTACATCTATAAAAACAGGAACCGTATTCTCACCTTTGTCGTAGCCGACCAAGTTGCCAAGGTGCAAACTAGAGTGCTCATTAAACTCGTAAAAATCACTCAAAAACTGAAAGTCGACGGTTTCAACCGCGGTGCCTGGGTTAAGCGGGCGGCGCGGGATCTTGATCTGACGAGATATAGGGCAGCGATAGCCAACCAATTCAACCTGAGCAAACATATTTTCACCGGTAACATTCGCGCCCGGTAAAAGTTCGAGCTCAGTCACGCCATCGCCAAAACCTGCGTTATACAACATGTTAGTACGGCTTATTTTCATTACGCGTCCCAGTACCGCGACTTCGCCTTCATCTTTGCGTTCTTGATGCATAATGCGAACAAACTCACCACGGCGCACTGAAAACGAATCCTTTACCACCATAGTTAACTGGTTGGCATCACCGGTATTACCGACTAATTTACCTAAAACTTTATAAGCCATTATTTAATCCCTCATCTAAACCAGCCAACCAGCCAGCTTCAATATCATTATTTTTAAGTGCACCGTGTAAACCTTGGCGATAAAACTTGGCAAACTTAGGTAAAATTCCAAGTTGTTGGTAACCCAATAATTGCGGTAATGGCATAGCATTACCTTTGTTCTGCATATCCAGCACCATTAAGCGCGATGCCACTAAATCTAAGTCTGCACTCTGCCAATCGGGCTCATCACCGGCTAGCTGCACCATTTTTATTTGACCACTACGAGCACTGCGAAAATGAAAACCGATGAGACCTTGTTTTGCTTCTGCACTGGGCTCTATGCGGTTTTCTTGTTCAGACAAACGAAAGGCAATGGTCCGCGAATAGTTACCCAAAATGCCGTTAATAAAACGCAAGTCACCCACACCTGCCAAACTTTCATCCAGTCCTGCTAGGCTTTGCATCAACTCGCTAGAAAAACCATCTGATTCTAAAATCTGCTTACGACCTTGCTCGGTTCGTAAATCTTGCTTTGCAATACTGACAATGGCACTAAAACGCTCAGCCAAAATACTAGCCAGTACAACGCCAGTTGGATTCCACGGGAACAGTTTCGAGCGATGATTTTGCCAAAATATTTCTATTGCTTGCTTGGTTTTGTCGTACTCATGCTTATGGCGAAGGTTGCGCTCCAGTGGCGCCATATCACGCGCTAAAAACAGTGGCGTATCGAGTAAAATTAAATCGCAAGGCTCTTGGCTTAACAGTTGTTTTTCAACCAACTGGTAGGCTTGGCGAATTTCAATCAAATCAAGTCGTTTACGCTGCGCCTCAAAATCAATATCGTCCAGTTCCGAGACCGAATCGCCACCTAAGGTGCTAACTCTGTTTTCATTTATCAATAAGTCAGTGCGCACCGCAGCACTGGCATAAATAAAGCCCCCCAAGGCTTTATCTAGGCATGATTTAGTCGCTATGCCAGCCACGCGTAAATTCACTACTGTTGGTTTAGGTACAGCTTTCACTAAGCCAGCATCACGAAACAGTGGCGCTACTTGTTCAATATCACGAATTTGTTTTAGCAAACGCCCTGCGCTACCTGGTAAGCGCAGCTGGCTATCAATGGCGAGTGACTGCGCTAAATTCATTGTTTTATTCTCATTCATGCTCATAGCGCTCCTGTGTTTAACTGCTCGCTAAGTAGCGGTGCATAAGCCCAATATTGCGACGTTTTAAGCGCAGTTTTGCCTGCTTCGGTTAACCCTGCTTCGTTAATAAAACCATGCTGTAGCAATATTTCGCTACGTTTAGTGATATCAAGGCTATGCACATCAAACATCAGCTTAACTGCCTCGTTTTCACACAGTGCAGTGAGGCTTTTACCACTTCCTGCAAAGAGCAGCAGCAATACAACCAAGTCGTATTTGTCCGGCGAATATTCCGCTAACGCTGTTTTTTTCTCAGCAATAGGTGCCGCTAGCCCCGCATGGTCCAAAAACCAATTTAGCCAGCTCACTAAAATCTCGGCATGGTCGAGCAAACTTAACGACCACAAAGGCAACGTCGTCACCGCCAATAAGCCACTGTTGCTATGTTTGCGTATATAGCGGGTATGCACAGCATCGCCCGCCATATGTTGTAAACGATCTGCACTACCAGCAAAGCCAGTAATCATTTGGTCTGTTTCACTGGCTAACAAGGCGGTTAACTCAGGCTCATGCGCGCTCAAGGTCGCCGGTGCTAATGACCAATCCAGCGCAAAAGGTAGCTTAGCCAACGTGGCCAGTTCAGTTATTTGTGGGTTAATAACTAAAGCAGCGCAGCCCGCTTGCATGGCCCATAAATACAAGTTCTGGCAAGCTTCATGGTCGGTTAACTCCCCAGCTTGCACTAATAGCAAGCCACCCGCAGGTGGTGAGCTTAGCCAGTCACTCTCAAGTGGAGTCGCCCCCGCAACTGATTGCAAAAAGCGACCTTTACGATTACTCGCCAATGCGGCTGACAAATAAATACTCATTGCATCACCTCTACAACCCCGTAGCAAAGGTGAGGCGCATTTTAACTATGCCTTTAGCGACTAAACCTTGTTGCTGCTCAGGCGTTAATGCAGGCTCTTGATTTTGGCTGAGTGCTTGATAAATCGGCTGCCACTGTACCAGTGTTAACTCAGTACCTTGTAAAATAGCTTCTCCTTGTTTCTGCCAATCAGCCAAAGTTTTATCACACACCATCACCAGCTCACTTATCCCTAACTTGGCGACGTCGTTTAGTGTTAACTCAGCAGGTAGCGGTTGCTGCTGGGAAGCTAATAGCGGCTTTAATACTGGCAACCAGCTATTAACCTGCTCGATGGCGGCGCGTTTAACATGGTTTAAACGTTCCTCTATTTTTAACAACTGGCCTTGAATAGGAGCAATTTGCCCGCGTGCCGATTTGAGTAGCTCTTCTGGTAAATCACGTAACCCCGAGAACTGGCCATTGCGTAAAGTGGTTTGCATGCTCTGGCGTTTGCTTTCAGCATCAGCGGGTAAATCCGCTATTGCATCGTCAATCAGTTGTAACTTCATGATCAGTTTCGGTAATTCGGCAATATCACTTGCGTGCTCATACTCGGCAGTGGCACTACTGAGTAATTGTTGTAGCTGTTGGGCACGTTGGTTTTGCTCGGCTAGGTTATTCACTAACTTCTCAAAGCGCTCTTTACAATTACGGTAGCTCGCTAAAATACTGCCTTGAACTTCTGGCAGTGGCAGCTGTTGTTCAGTGTGCAGGTTTAAGCCCACCTCCAACGCTAAAGCTGAAAGCTTATCCTGCGCTTTACCTAAATCGAGTTTGCGCAGGTAGTGTAATAACGTATCACTGCCAGCTTGCTGCTCTTTTTGGCCTGTGGCACTGCTGGCATCCTCTTTTAATGCGCCATCTAAAATATGGCCAATGGTGCGAAGCGTGTTGGTGTATAAACTTTTTGGAAAATGAGCGATCGCGGAACAGTCTGACTCAACGTCTTTGATTAAATCGGCGAGTCGAAGATTAATACGCTCGGCACTTCGCTCGACAAATTCAGCAAATAAACAGGCTTGTTCAACCCGTTGATAAAGCGACGTTGTTTTATCTTCTAAATCAAGAATGTGTGCATCTTTCAGCGTTGGTTTCGTGCCATTAAGTGGTTTAACCTTAGCGACCAAAGCCAATACCTCAGCGCGCTTATCAATAAGCCCCGCTAACAGGTGAGCCTCATTGGGCTCGCTAATATCCTCGAGCTTTTCTTCTTGCTGCTTCAGCGCATTAAAGAGTGTTTGTGCTTTTTCTAACTGCTCTTTGGCTTCGACCGTGGCATAGCCCAACTGGTTTTTGCCTAAAGGCGCGAACACTTCATTAATGCGGCCATAACCATATACGCGGCTCATCACTTCCACGTTGGCTTTGTAACTGTCCATAGCGTTACCGCTAAACCAGTTTTGCGCCTCGATAATGGCATTTTCTAAACGCGAACGTGGGTAACTTTCCCAAATGGCTTGTTTATCAGTTGGGTTAGTTAGGGTGAGTAAATTCAGCTCACCACACCACCACATCCAATCATTAAACACGCCTCTGGCGGTAATACTGGTCTCGGCGACATAGGCAAAATAAAACTGTTGCTTAAAGCGCTCAAACTGCCACTTTTGTTGTTTGTTGGGGTGGGCAATGCGGGCTAAAAACAGCGGGATTAGCGCAGTACTGCGCTGCACATTATTCAGCTCAGTAAATAAACCCGCATGTTCATCAGCGGTGTAACCTTTGGCCATGTAGCTGCCCGGCACTTTGAGTTTATCTAATAAACTGCTGAGTTCATCCACTGGCACACCATGTTGCTGCTGTAAATCCAGTACACCGTTAAGTTCTGGGTGGGCAATAGCCAGCTGATACCAGCCTTTAAACAATAAGTCGCGATCAATGGGCGATAATTTACCGTCTACTTTTAGCGGCCAAGCAATCAAACCGCGTTGTTGCAAACGCTGGCGCCACTTATGAATCGCATCATTGGCAAAGGTGCTTAACGCATGCAGCTTGTTTTTAAACTTGGCGGTGAAGCTCTCAGCACTTAAGGTCACGCCATGTTGCTGGCAGGCGGCCAAACTTAAACCAATACGCTCTAATTGGTCGGCTTCACTGGGGTTGACATAATGCAGCAGTATCGCATCGCGTAATTCATTACTGTCATCCAAGCGGCTGTATTGCTCCATTAAATGGGCAGAGGCTGTGAGCGCCAAAACGGGCGTGCGGCCACTTTGGCGGCTATGTTCAGCAGCAAAGGTATGTAGCTTATTAAGCTCAGTCAGATTGCTCACCCAAGCAAATAAGGCTTTACCCTCTGGGTGTAACTTAAAACCTTCTAAGGTAAACAAGCCACCTTGGCGGCTTTTTGGCTCGGTTAGTATTGCCAGCGGTGCGTCGTCGTTGCCGGCTTTATTGCTCAGCAAGTTTTCGTCATAGCGCCAGTTGTTATCCAATAAGCGAACAAAGCCGGTAACACGGGTTAAGGCTTTAATAATCGGTTTTTGGCTGCTTTGTTTAGCCAGTTCGGCCATTGCCTGTTCGTGGCCATCGCCCATGCTCGGGTCTTTAAAAATCAGCGAATTTTGCTGCGCGCTGCGATAACGTAAATCTAAACGCAACAACATCGCCACACTGGGGCCAATGTGAGTCGCTTCGCTGGCATCCAGCTCGGCGGTATCGCCGACTAATTTATGCCATAGGGCATCGGCGGCAAATTCAATGGCCGGGTGGTCGTACAATAAACTCAGTAAGTATTTAAACTCACCTTTAGATAACGGCAGCAATACCGCACCTTTATCACCACTGGCGGCCAGCTCTTTAATGGAAAAGGTACGCAGGTTATCGAGCAAAGTATCTAGGCTCAGCGCTTGGTCAACGGCCGGATATAACCATTCATCATTTTTACGCACAAACTTAGCTTGCTCTAACGCTTGGCGGCACTGTAAGCGGTCGATGCTCAGTTTGCGGTAGTAAGCGGCAATCGGCTCTTGGTCTTCGTTCTTCAATGCCAGTAATGCACTGGCTTGGCTAACGTCAGCCAAACGCACCGGCAATTGGCCATACAGCAAGCTGCGACACTGGGCTAATAGGGCTTGGTCGCGGGTTTGAATACCTTCAATCGCGCCTTTATCGAGCACATGTTTCGCCACACGGCCAGAGCCAGCCAGTACGGCTTCAAACAAATCACCGACATCATTAATGCTGCGGCCTGCTTGCTGGAATTGGTTAAGCACCGCATCCACATTGGCCATCACCACGTTAAACCAACCAAAGTTAGCGCCACTCATGGCGTAGGCCGCTTCAACTAAACCCGCTGGGTAATCAAAGCCCAGTTTGCCTTCTTTTAAAAGACTGGCGACATAGTCTGATACATCGGCAAAGGCGTTGTGTTCAAGCTCGACGAGTTCAAAACGGCGCGCCACCGATTGAATTTCACGCAGTTGCTGGCCCAAGAGTGGCGAACACAGCGCCACATAACGCAACCAAGGCAGTTTACGGCGCGGATCTTCTTCTTTAATCGCTTTACCAATTAAGCGAATGGCTTGGCCATCGAGGCGTTTGTCTTGCTCGTCTTCTAAACCAAAGGTGGCGGCTTCGGCCACGGTTTCTAGCTCGTCGAGCACCACTAACACATACTGCACACCAAAGCGTTTGAGTACGTCGTAGGCGGCTTGCACTAGGCTGACCACTAAGGTTTGGTCGGTGTAAAGGTCTTCTTCGCTGTGGTTTTTATCGAGCTCAAGCGCAGCGGCCAATAGTGCAGCGTTAAAGCCAAATGGCATTAAACGCTCATAGGCTTGTTTGGCAATTTCACTTTGAATGGAGCCATCAAAGGCTTGGGTCGCCAGTGGCAATAGCGCCTGATACAAACCAAAGGCAAACCAGTTATCGGAGTTTTGATAGTCTGACGCCACTTGCGAATAACGAATATACAGCGCTAAGTATTTATCTTGCGCTTCAGTGTTAAACAACTGCTGATCGTGCAATTGGCCTTGCTCATCACGGACAAACCAGCCCTTAGAGCAGTCGTTAATTTGCGCGACGAGTTCATGACCTAAACGAGATTTACCACGGCCCCATTCGGCTTCTACCGCAAATACATGGGCAAAGCGGTCGTCGTCATGGTCAACCGTGTGTAAAAAGGTTTGAAAGCGTTTAAAAAAACGGCTTTGGCCGACTAATGGATCGCGCGGTGGGTAGTCCGATACACCGGTGGCGGCCCAGCGATGTTGCTTGGCTAACTTATCAACCACCACATTATCTAATTCAAAACTCATCACAAAAATCCTTCTAGGTTTATTCTGTTAGCCGCGCTGGTGCGTTTTTGATTGGCATAGTTTGTTTGTGCCAGCTGCTTAATGGCCTGTTGTAAATATTGGCTTTTGTAGCCAAACAGCGGTGCGAGCGGCAGGCTGTAACAGGCATCGCTAAACTCGGGGTGAATGCGGTAATGGCCGGGTTCGCCGCGGCCAGCCTCGTTAAATTGCCAGATTTTTTTCGCCAATAATTCAGCAATGAGCGGGCTAAGCGCACGGTTTAAGCGCTGCATATCTTCTGCGCTATCGGTTAGTGCTGGGTAAAGGGCAATATGCAGCTCGTTCAGTAATTGCACTAAAAACTCGGCTAAACTGCCTAAGTTCACTTCATCGCCGTCAATGCCTTGTACCGCCACATTCACTTGGCTTGGCGCAAAAGCGTTTTGCCCGGCGGGTAAAGTCAGCAATAAACCGCCACGTTGCTCGGCGGCCCAAGCATCTTGCACAAAGCCGATTAGGCTTAATAAAAACCACCACGGCTGCTGGGCAAAGTGTTCAATGTAGGTCGCCTCAGTATTAACAGGCTGCGACACCAACAACCAATCGATACTTGGTTTAAAGGCCGGTTTAATGGGCGATTTAATGGGCTGCTTGAGGTTGAATTCACTCAATAAAGACTCAGGCAGCGCCAATAAACGGCCACGACACCAGTTACTGGCCAGCTGTTTGGCGGTGTTATCTATAGGTTGGATTGGCGTCAGCGCTTCGGTTTGTTCACTTAAGGTGTGCAACGTAAAACAAGCGCGCAAAAGTCGGCATAACGCCGGAATGGCGGCGTTATCGTTAAGGCTGTGGCCGAGTAAATCGCGCTCAAGTTGCGCCAGTGGCCCGGCGATAAGTTGTGGATGAACATCAGTTCTTTCTAGCTGCACCAATACCCATGCACTGGCATTGCCTAATTGCTGGATTAGCTTAACCAATACTTGTGGGTCGCTCATTGCGCCTGCTTCACGGCAGCGGGCAGCGGCTAAATTCAGCCAATGGGCACGCACTTCAGGGTTTAGCCCCAACAGCGCCAGTTGCCATTCACCTAATTGGCTGAGTTCGCTGTAAGCATTCAGTAGATATGCGCTTAGGCAATAGGCGTTATTTGTTTCATTGACATCGCCTGCTGTATCGCCAATAGCACCCGCCGCAATTGGCTGTAATAGTTTTTTAAGCGCAGGAATGGCGGCCAATAACACGGTGGTTTTACTGGCCGCTAAGCCGCCACTGGACCAAAGCTGGCTAAGCAGTTGGCAACAGCCTTGCGCTGCTTCATGGCTTAACAGGCTATTGGCTTGCGCGAGACTGCCCATATTGCTGTCCTTATCAACGGCCACCATGCTTACTCCTCAGCCTCGGCGTGTGCCGCGCTTTCCAATAAACGGTAAAGCTCTTCAGTATCGCTAAATAGCGGAGTGGCGCCTTCAATGGCGTAACCTTCGTTGCTAAGTTTACTTAAAATAGCTTGGTCAAAACTGTTGTCGCCATCATCCAAGGCTTGTTGGGCTTGAATAAGCTGTTGCTCGGTCAGTTGGCCTTCGATAAGAGCTTCGGCGAGAGTTTTGGCAGTTTGAATTAGTTTTTTCGAGTGATTATTCGCAAGATGATGAAGCTTCAAACTTTCGCCTATAGACTCTTCATCTTGAACCCTCGGAATAACTAATTGCGCAATCCACTCTTGAGTGATGTGTGGCTGTGCGATTCCTGTAGCAAAGCTCTCTACTTGGACTTGAACAAAATCATGATTTAGCGCTAGTTCCAAGTAATAAGGATTTATTTCTGTAGATCTCTTTGGTCTCAACCTAGCAATTGTCGACCCTGCCGCCATATCGTTTGAAAGTTCAGGTATAACAATAGCCTTACCAATAGTGCCATCTTTTGAGAAAGCGATGTCACCTTCTTTCAAATGAATCTGAGGTTGTTCTAAATATTTATCGAGATCAACGCTCACGAGCTTTTCAAATTCGATTACACCATCCCTGAATTCGACACCTCGCAACAACCAAGGCCCGGAGCTTGTGTAATACTCTGTTGTAAGCCCTTTCCAACCAATCATCGCTGAAATATCTACTAAACCGTTAAGATAGGTAGTTTTGATTTCTTTGTTTTTTATATGGCGGAGTAGTGCTAATCGTGCCGGTGAGTTGTACTTCAAGTCTAACCGACCATCTAATTCAGATACTGAAACTTTGTTAATTTTTCCCACGTTAAGAACTTCAGATGACCAATCTACACAACCATTAAATAACTCTTCGGCTGTCATCTCAGCCACTTTCGCCCAAGCGCGCAGTTGCTCGGCTTGGCGAACTTTATCCCCGATGTATTTCTGGGCTTTTTCTCCAAACTCAATAACAGGGATTGAATACAGTGCATCTTTAGCGATGTAGTTAATTATTGTGTTACTTGTTAGCCTGTTTTTCAGTATCTGACCGTGTTTCGACTTTAAAAAGGCGAGTACATAATGGGAGTCTGCTCTTTTAGGATCGAGAGTAGCTTTGTATAGTGACCCGCTTATCATTAAGTTTTTTGGAAACTCTAATGGGACAATGCCCACCTTTGATACGTTACCTTTAACTTCAACTAAAATTTCACCTGCTTTACCTAAACCTTTCGGGTATCGGTTTTTGTAGTAAAGCGGAAGCTTATCTGCATCATCGAAGCTAATTGCGCCATTTGCATCAATTTGAGTGGGAGATAAAAACGGTAGCAATTCAGAATCTTTTAAGCCATTGATTGAGTCTGTGCCATGGTAAACAACTCGATAGCCCTCGTTTACAAGGCTGCCAAACGTCGTAACCTTACCTTTGGTTTCCATCTTTTTTAGTGTACTTAATGCTGCTGGGTTGTAGTATTCAGCATCAAGCCTATCGTCTATTTCCTGTAAAACACGAACTTTATACATGACTATTCACCCCGCTTATAAGCCGAGACAATCTTATCCAGATCGTTGGCGACACCGGCGTTATAGTCTTCGATATTGTTTTTCACCACATAACCTAAGGTTTCGGCTACCGCCATAAACACCTCGGTTTGCTGCTCTGGTAAAAACTGCTCGGGCTGGTTAGGGTTGGCATGACGTTTTTGTAAATACAAAATCGAGGTTTTGGCACCTGTGCCTGAGAGCTTAAAGCAGTCGCTCGGCAATGAAATTACCGCTTTGACAATGGCTTTACCGCCAACAAACTCGCCGCTTTGTTCATCTTTTTTGCCCATAATGTATTCGCGTACATACCTATCGCCGGAGTTACATAAAATGCCATCGGGCAAGACAATCATTAAGCGGCCACCGGGTTTGAGCAATTGCAGGCAACGGTCGATAAACAGCACCGCTGGGTCAATATTGGCGCCGACTTGTTTCCAGTTGCCTTTGCCATCGGGCTTGCTGCCAAGGGCTAGGCCTGAAGTACTGGGATGCAAACTGTAAACAGGGTTTTTATCACTGCCACCGGTTTGGCGTAAATCGGTGCGGTAACCGGCCCATTTTGGCGTGCCGTCGTCGTTAAGATATAAATCGCCGGTATCGTCCCACTTCATTTTTAGGTGGTCGTAGTAAGCGTTGTAGCTATCGACCACTTTTTCCGCTGGGCGAAAGCCACCCAGTACTTGTTCCATATTGGCTTCGTAATTGGCTTTGGAGCTTTGGCCGTTTTTGCCTTTATCAAACTTGGGCGTACCAAAAGGCGGGTTGGTGCAGATCAAGTCAAAACTATTCGGTTTTAGCGCTTGGGTGGTGAGTGAGTTATCGGTATAAAAAATTTGCGCTTTGGGGGCGTTTTGCAGCGCCATATTGACGCGGGCCAGCATCACCATACGCGGCGCGGCATCGGCACCGGTAAAGGCACTTTCGCGTAGTTTTTGTTTTAACGCGGCTTTTTTGTCGTCGGCCAGCACCAGTTTAAAGTCGATCCATTTATCTATTTGGCTTAAGGCCACCGAGCCAAAACCAAAGGAGCCACAAGTTGGGTCACAAAAACGAAAATCACCGTTGGCTAAGCGCGAGCGCATGTTGTCGTCATCGTCGATGTCGTGCATGGCGATTTCAAGCATGGCTTGTTTTACCGGGTTTGGGGTGAGATATACGCCTAGGCCGCCTTTGGATTCAAAGTTAGCACGTAAGAACACATCGAACACGCGGCCGAGTAAATCGCCCGATACATCGCCCAAGGTGCCGTATTCTTTAAGGGTTTTGCCATCGTTGCTTTTGAGTGGCCCTAGGTTTTGGATGGCTTCGAGCAGGTCTTGGTAGTTTTTGGCTACCGACAAACGCAAATGGGTGTCTTTGCCAAAGATGGCGTTGCGCGAGCCATCGTCTGAAATGACTACGTAGTCTTCGTGGCTTTTAAATTGTTCAAACGCCGCTTTGATTTGCTCGACCGCTTTATCGCCGTGTTCGGCAACGTATTGCCAATCAAACACATCGCGAAAACGTAAGGTATTACCGGCTTCGTCGTTAAAGGTGAGGGCTTCATCGTGGTGTACACGAAAGCTTTCTAAAAACAGTAACTTGGCCACTTCTTCGATGATGTCGTTTTTGTCGTTGACTTTATCTTTGGTGACGCGATAGACGTTTTCATGAAAGGCGTCAAAGCGCTGCATTAAACGGGTATAAATCCGCATGGACCAACGAAACGTTGGGTCGCGTTCTAGGCGGTCAAAACTGCGCAACTCTTCAAGGCTTGGCAGGCTATCGACACCGTGGGTGCCATCGGAGCCATCGGCACCAAATAACGCCAAAATACGATTGTTGCTGCCATCGGCCACTACTGCAAACACCGGCCAATCGCCTTCAATATCGCTTAACAGCTGAAAGGCTAACTCATCAAATTTGGCGGTATCGGCGGCGTATTCCCAATGACCTTCGGCTAGGGCAACCAGCATCACCGGTGGCGTTAAGTTGCCTTCGACCAAACCTTGTATCAGGCCCGCTTTGGCAAATTCATGCTCGGGTAGCGTATTTAATGGTTGAGTGAACTCGGTATATTGCTTGGTTAGGTCATTAAACAGCTGTTCGAGCTGTTGCTTTGGGTCTGGTTTTTTTGCTTTTGCTTCTTTTGCCATGATGTTTATTTCATTCTTATGTTAAGTCGTTCAACGATGCCTTTGGATTGGTTGCGGGTGACTAAACCTGCCAATTCACGAGCGCGCTAATTCACTAAAATCAGCAAGGGCCCTTTAATGTCTAACTGCGCGTGCTGCTGCGCCAGTTTGCGTATTTGTTGCTCGCTCGTTGTAATACCAGGCGGCAGCTTTTTTAAAACCTGTGCCAACGGCATTCGCCCGCCGGCTTGTTGCAGAAGTGACACTAAATGCGCTGCAATATCAGGCGTAACCTGATAATCCGATGACGATTTATTTTGCTGATTTTTTTGGGGTAATGACGCTAGCCAAAGCGCGACTTGCGTTTGACTAAAGCCGAGTGATTGCCACAAGGTTCGGTTTTCACTAAATACGGTGGCCGCGTTTTTAGGTGTAGAGCCGAGTTGCTTGATTAACTGTGCTATTTCCATGCTGCGTTGTTCCATGATTATTCTTTTGAGGCTGATTTTTGAGTTTGTTTAGCCACCCAAGTTGCCAAGTCACTTTGTTTAAAGCGCCAAGCGTTACCAACACGAAACCCTGGTAGTTCACCACTGGCAGCCAAACGGTAAATAGTGCGCTCATTGACCTTCAGGTATTGCGCCACTTCTTTGATGGTTAACACTTCATCACTCATGACGAACAGACTCTTTTTTGTCGAAAAAATACATTTAAATGCAGTTTATGTGAGTGGTTGGCTATGTCAATGGATTACTTAGGGTTTTTAATAAGCGGTGTGCTAGCATCCAGACACTTATTGTTTTGAGGATATGTGATGAATACTCGAACCTGTTCAATTTGCGAGATGGGTCAACTCATCCTTAATACTGAAAAGATTAGGGTTGAGCATTTGAGCCAACAAGGTCAAATTGAAAGCCAGTATTCAATGTGTGATTACTGTAATAGTGAACAGGCAGGTACAGATGAAGCTCGTCTTAATAAGCTCGCCATGAATGACTTTAAAAAGCAGGTGTTTAAAACAGTCTGATACATACTGCCAATTAAAAAGCGACATCAAATGATATCGAGCTATTTGGCGCTTTTGATATTAAAATCGCACCAACAATACCCCTCCCGCTACCCGTTAGATCAGCGCCCTGTGAGGGGTTACTCATTTCTGGGGCTTGTGATTTCGGGTAGTTTGCAAGAGATAAGCCCCAGTCTTAACGGCGACTGAGGCGCAGCCACGAGCCAAAACACTAGGTAAAGGCTCAACCAGCTTTAAATAGCTTGAGTGAAATTGTGGTTTTCTTCAAAAAAATATCAAGTTATTTAGCCTTGTTGTTGAGTTTCGTTCTCGCTACCAAAGCATTTGCTCGTAATCCACACATCATTCTCCGGCCCACAAAGGTGGTGCAGCAGCGCTAGGTTGATTTGGTGGCTGACCACTTTGCCGTTTCGTTTTTGGCTTTCTTTTATCAAACCGCTCAGTAATAACCCCATGCACGATTTACCCATTTGCTTCGGCGAACTGGGAAGGCAAAAGCCGCGGTTTTGCTGTTTGGGGTGCAAGGTAGTGCGTTTTCCTGTTTTAGATAAAGGCGTAATGCACCAAAAGATACGGGCGTTGGCCGGTGCGTTTGCGTGCAATGTGTTGGTTTGAATCGTGCCGTTCATATATACCGGTAAAAAATGTGCCGGTAACACAACCAACCCGCCTTGCGCGTGGCCTTCAACCTCAGGTAAAGGCAGCTAATACAAGTTTGGCCATTGCTCAGGGCTCTGCCACTTTTCTACGATCACTTGTGCGCCAATGCTATTTAGCCATTGGTGAATCGGGCAGCCTGGGGTCACTTGTTTAACGCGTGGTAACTGAAAGGTCAGCCAGCGGGTTAAGCGTTCGGCTGCATTATCGCACTGGCTTAGCGCTGGATAGAGGGTAAACGCGCCATTCCCAACCAGTAAAGCGACCACCTGCTGTATCCATTCTCTATTCCAGTCGCTGCCACTTGCCCATAACACGTCACTTATTACCTTGTTGGTTTTTCATGCCGTCTATTTTCAGTCGTTGGGTGCAGACGCGGTGGTGAAATAGATGAAAGAAATGGCCATCAAACTAACCAGTCAAATCGGTTTTTTGTTATGGCCTGTTTGCGGCTAACCGTTTGATATACATAGTCCAATGCAGCGCTGTTTGGCGGCATTTGGCTAGTGCAAAAAAATCGAGACGCCAAACGATCGTTTGCATTCTGGGTTGGAAAAATCAAACGGTTTGTACATTGGAGTCGAGGTTGGTTTAGAGTGCAAAAAGTGCCAAATCTTGCTTTGTGCCAGAACCGGCAATGCCTAGCAGCGTTGGATTTCAATCGAGACGCCAAACAGTAAATGGGCTAATTTCCCTGTTTGGCGTTTCGATCCAAAAGCCAAACGGATAGTGGTTTTGGCGTATGGGGGTAAAGGCATGGGGAAGTGTGTGGCGGCTGTTGAAACTCATGAATGGAAAATGACGCATAGAGGGGGATTGCATCAGCTGTTCAAAGTAAGTAATTGGGTTGGTTGATTTAGCTTAAAGCTGGGTGTGGTATTTTGTAAGCGAACTGTTCTAATTAATGCCCCATTGTCCAATTTGCCCACAGTAAATGAGAGTAGATGTTACTTTTATCTATAATTACATATCAAATATAGGCTTTTGATGTGTAATAACTAATCATTCTTGTGGTATTCGAATTAGGATGATATGTTTTTGTATATGATTATTGTTAATTGATGTATTAAGGTATATCGAAATGAGCTATGTAACAGAGCAGATTCTAGAAAGTCTTCGAGAAGCTCGGGTACGCAAGGGGTTTAGCCAAAGAGAGTTAAGCGCACGGTCGGGTGTACCGCAAAGCCATATTTCGAAAATCGAGTCTGGCGGTGTTGATTTAAGAATATCCAGTTTAATTGCACTTGCCCGTGTACTCGACCTAGAGCTATTGGTTGCGCCTAAAAAGTCCATTCCTGCCATCAAGTCAATCATTCGAAGCAGCCAAGGGATTAGCGATGAAGGTGAGGCAATGTCGCCCGCATATCAGTTAGAGGAAGACGACGATGACTAATCATGTTTCTACGCTCAACGTGTTGCTCTACGGGGAACCTATCGCAACGATCACTAACGTGGGCAATGACAGAACGCTTTTTGCCTTTATGGATTCGTACATTTATGATGAATCACGGCCCGTGTTAGGGCTGGGCTTTAAAGATTCGCTAGGTGGCTTGCTGACTAACTTTAAACCGACCCAAACCAAGTTAACTCCGTTTTTCTCTAACCTTTTGCCAGAAGAAACCATGCGTCATTACCTGGCAGAGCGTGCCGGAGTGAACCCCGCACGAGAATTTTTTCTATTGTGGGTGTTAGGACAAGATTTAGCAGGTGCGATCACGGTTGAACCTGCTGATGGCGAAGCGCTGCCGCCTAATGTGCATCAAGACATTGACGATGAAACGAAAATAGATGTTCCAATGCGTTTTTCATTAGCGGGTGTACAGTTGAAGTTTTCAGCCGTACAACAGGCAAACGGTGGTTTGACTATTCCTGCAACCGGTCAAGGTGGCTCTTGGATTGTAAAATTGCCATCGTCTCGCTTTGACGCTGTGCCAGAAAATGAATATTCGATGATGGAACTGGCTCGAATGTTGGGAATGGATGTGCCAGAAACGCAGCTACTCCCGATTAACCAGATTGCTAATATCCCAGATGGTATTGGTAAATTTGGTGACAGTGCGTTTGTGATCAAGCGCTTTGATCGTGCAGGTGATCAAGCCGTACATATTGAAGATTTTGCGCAAGTGTTTGGCGTCTATCCTCAAGATAAATACAAAAAAGCCAGTATGCGCAATATTGCTCAGGTTATCGGCATCGAAGGTCAAGACAAAGACATCGCAGAATTTACGCGTCGATTGGTGTTCAATACCCTAATTGGCAATGCGGATATGCATCTGAAGAATTGGTCTGTGATTTACAAAGACAAGCGCACAGCATCGATTGCGCCTGCTTATGATTTTGTCTCAACCATTCCTTATATCCCCGATGATAGTGCGTCGCTGAAGGTGAGCCGAAGCAAAAAATTCAGTGATTTCACGCTGGATGAATTATCACACCTAGCGGCTAAAGCCATGCTGCCAGAAAAATTGGTATTAGATACTGCCAAGCAAACCGTGGCAGGCTTTCATGAAATCTGGGCGAAAGAAAAAGCGCATTTACCACTTACCAAGTCGATGATTGAAGCAATCGAAACACATTTGCGAAGCATACCGCTACGCTAAAATTGCATGTTAACGCCCTCGTGTGTGGTGCTGTGAAGCGGGTTCAAAGTTCACCAGCGGTTCGATCACATCAGCTACGGTTTGATGTGCAATACGGCGCTCTTCAAAGTAATCGTGGCGGTCATATATGCCCTCAACACCCTTTGGCTTATGGTTAAGACAGCGTTCGGCCACGTTGCCTGCAATGCCTAAAGAGGCGGCAAGGCTGCGAAAGGTGCGGCGTAAATCGTGTACGGTGAAGTGTTCGAGTTTACCCATTTTATTGGGTGGCTGTTTTTTGCGCCCAGGCTCGCGACCAAAGAGTTTAGATATGGCACGGTTGAGTGTATCTGGCCCCATATGTGGGCGATGGCTTGCTCGTCTGGCTGGGAAAACATAAGGCGAGCCACAAGCGCGGATTTGCAACTCGTTAAACCAAGCAATGGCTTGGCGTGGTAAGGGAATGCTGATTGGGACGCCGGTTTTGCTGCGTTCTTTGGGTAGATCCCATACGCCTGTGGTTAAATCCATTTCACGCCACATGGCTTCGCACAGTTCGCTTTTGCGTACACCCAACACCAAAAACAGGCAGCAAGCGAGGTAGTTGTCGCGGCCAAAGCTATTGATATGGGTATGAAACACGCTAAAGGCGTAGTGAATTTCCTCTTTGCTGAGCATTCTGTCTTTACTGGACTCCACGCCACCGGCATCGTCCACGGTAAATGCTGCGGCTGGGTTGTTCAGCGTTAAGTCTAGCTTTATCGCATGCCGAAACAGCTGCTTCATATACATCAAGGTGTCGTTGGCAATGGTAGGGCGGTTACTTTCTCGAATGCGCTCTAATACTTCGCGTACATGTGTGGGGCGCACAGCTTGGATAGGAAGTTGACCAATCACTGGTGCAATTTCTTTGGTAAAAACACGTTTGGGTATATTGGGGTGCTTTAATCGGCGACTTAAGTCTTTGGCATACCAGTCTTGAAACAGCTGACTGACATTTTGAATCTCAGGGATGGTTTCAATAGCACGGATTGCTAATGGGTCTTCACCTTGCTGAAGTTGTAGCTGCATTTTAGACGATTCAAGTCGAGCCTCTGCTAAGGTCATACTTGGATATTGACCGAGCGTGGCTTCTCGTCGTCCGTTTAGGCTGGTATACCTTAGCATCCAATACGGCATGCCAGATTTTCTTACGCAAAAATATAGGCCATTACCATCACTGTATTTTTTATTTGCTGCTGCGGTGCGAGCATAAGACTGCACCTGAGTTGCGGTTAGTTTTGCCATTGTTTGTTACTCTATATTCCTAAGAAATCGTTAAAATTTGCTCACCATTGCCCACCACTGTTTGTTTATCGATTGGTTCGATAGTTGAGTGATTGAACAACCTGCAAGCAGCACGATAAGTGGAGATGGCATAAGGCGGTGGTGAGATAGATGCAAAAATCTGCTCACCAGATACCTTGACTTTTTGTTTATTGAGTCAAAAAAACAGGGCTTGCCCACCATTTTACCCACCACTTAAACAGCAACTGGTAACGGACATCTGCAAACCGATTTGGACGGGGAAAATAAAAAAGCCCTGTATTTACAAGGCTCTTTACAAGGCTCTTTACAAGGTAATACAGGGCTTTTAAGACATTCTTGGACGGGCAAAAAAACTATTCGATGTTCTGGATCTGCTCTCTCATTTGCTCTATCAATACCTTTAACTCTACCGCTGCGGTGGTGATCTCGGTGTTGATTGATTTAGAGGCGAGGGTGTTCGACTCGCGGTTGAACTCTTGCATCATAAAGTCTAAACGACGGCCGCAGGCGCCGCCTTTTTTCAAGATTTTGTGAGTTTCTTTTACGTGCGACTTTAAGCGGTCTAGCTCTTCGGCTACATCTTGCTTTTGCGCAAGGTAGATTAGCTCTTGCTCTAGGCGGTTTTCGTCAATTTCTGCTTTTAGCTCTTCTAGTTTGGCGGTGAGTTTTTCGCGCTGCCACTTGTTCACTTCTGGCATATGGCCTTCAACAATGGCCACTTGCTCTAAAATTGAATCAAGGCGTGTGGTGATCATGGTTTCGAGGTTTTCACCTTCGCTAGCGCGTGCGGCTTTAAAGTCTTCAACCAGTTCATCAAAGCCTTTTAAAAGCTCACCGTTAACTGTGTCTAGGTCAACTTCTTGTGCTTCCATTACACTTGGCCAACGTAAAATATCAACTGGGTTGATATCGCCTTGGCTGTGCTGTTGCACCCACTTGGCACTTTTAATTAATTGCTCTGCCAGTGTTTCGTTAATAGATAGCTCACCGACATGGGCAGGGTTGGCTGTAAACTTTAAATACACTTCAACCTTGCCACGCTGTAAGTGCTTGCGTAGGCGCTCACGTACAACAGGCTCCATGGCACGGAATTGCTCAGGTGCGCGGATAAAGATTTCAAGGTAACGCTGGTTAACCGAGCGAATTTCCCAAACCCCAGTGCCCCAATCACCTTTTACTTCTCGGCGTGCGTAGGCGGTCATACTATGGATCATGTAAAGTTCCTAATCTATTAACAAAATTTCAGGCGCCATTATAGCTTATAAAGCGCGCAAGGCGACAGCCCAATTATTTATCAAATTTACAACGTGATACCACAACTATTTATTGCTTAACGCATGGCATCGTATCGGTTGAGCCATTATAATAGGCAAAACTTTGACTTTAGGGGAACGTGGATGCGTCCAAGCGAAAGAACAGCAAACCAAATTAGACCTGTAACATTTACTCGTAACTACACAATGCATGCCGAAGGCTCGGTATTAGTGGAGTTTGGTAACACCAAAGTACTGTGTACTGCCACTGTTGAAGCGGGTGTACCGCGTTTTATGAAAGGTCAAGGTAAAGGCTGGATCACCGCTGAGTATGGCATGTTACCGCGTTCTACCCACACTCGTAACAACCGCGAAGCTGCAAAAGGTAAGCAAGGCGGTCGTACCATGGAAATTCAGCGTTTGATCGCGCGCGCACTTCGTGCAGCGGTTGATTTAAAAGCGCTTGGCGAAAACACTATTACAATCGATTGTGATGTACTGCAAGCAGACGGTGGTACACGTACAGCCTCTATCAGTGGTGCGTGTGTGGCATTGGTTGATGCACTTACCCACATGCGCGCAAAAGGGATGATCAACACCAACCCGCTTAAGTTTATGATTGCTGCAATTTCAGTGGGTGTATACAACGGTGAGGCCATCACTGACCTTGAATACTTGGAAGACTCAGAAGCCGAAACCGACATGAACGTGATCATGACCGAGACGGGTAAATTGATTGAAGTACAAGGCACCGCCGAGGGCGAACCGTTCTCGTTTGATGAGTTAGACGAGCTACTAGAGCTTGCTAAGCATTCGATTCGAGAAATCATTGATTTACAAAAAAAAGCACTTGCATAAGTTCGCTCAGTAACAGTTTAGTAGGTAAGACATGAAAGCATATCAAAAAGAGTTTATTGAATTTGCCCTTGAGAAGCAGGTGCTTAAGTTTGGTGAGTTTACTTTAAAGTCGGGCCGTACTAGCCCTTACTTTTTCAATGCAGGCTTGTTTAATACTGGTCGTGACTTAGCGCGTTTAGGTCGTTTTTATGCGGCGGCTTTAGAAGATGCTGGTATTGAGTACGATGTTTTGTTTGGTCCGGCATACAAAGGTATTCCAATCGCCACAACAACCGCGGTTGCACTTGCTGATCACTACAACAAAGATGTGCCTTATTGCTTTAACCGTAAAGAGAAAAAGCAACACGGCGAAGGCGGCTCATTAGTGGGCTCTGCGCTTGAAGGCCGCATTATGCTGGTTGATGATGTAATAACAGCGGGTACTGCAATTCGCGAGTCAATGGAGATCATTGCTGCAGCGGGTGCAGACCTATCTGGGGTGTTAATCGCCCTTGACCGTCAAGAAAAAGGCAAAGCTGAGCTTTCAGCGATTCAAGAAGTTGAGCGCGATTTTAATACCAAAGTGGTTTCAATCGTGAAACTTGCTGATTTAATTACTTACCTTGAAGAGCAAGGTAGCATGGGCGAACACCTAGCAGCGGTAAAAGCGTACCGCGATCAATACGGTGTTGCTTAAGCCACACGTTATTAAGTGATAAAAGATGCCAGTCAGCGACTGGCATTTTTTTTATCTAATCGGTACTTATAGCAACTTGCAATAACACTTGGTTAAGCACATTGGTATCATAAATTGTTCAGCATGGCTGGGTATTATTGCGCACAGCGCTAAGCGCACTGCACACAGCTGTTATGATTGGTCTATTGCGCTTAAATTTGGCATAGTAGGCATCGCGCCAACCGCGGTATAACACTTAATAAGGCACATTATTTTCATGGCAAGTCAGGATAAAAAACAAACTCATATTCATATTTTAGGTATTTGCGGCACCTTTATGGGGGGGATTGCCGCTATCGCTCAGTCTTTGGGTTACCGAGTAACCGGCTCTGATCAAAATGTGTATCCGCCAATGAGCACACAGTTAGAATCTTTAGGGATTGAGCTTACCTCTGGATATGATCCAAAGCAGTTAGATCCCGCGCCTGATATGGTGATCATCGGCAATGCTATGAGTCGTGGTAATTCTTGCGTTGAATATGTGCTTGAAAAGGGCTTGCCTTACACCTCGGGGCCAGAGTGGTTAAAACATAATCTACTGCAAAAATCATGGGTGCTGGCGGTGGCGGGTACGCATGGTAAAACTACCACGGCGAGTATGCTGGCATGGTTATTAGAGTATGCGGGCTTGCGCCCAGGGTTTTTAATTGGTGGCATAGTACAAAACTTTGGGGTGTCTGCTCGCGTGAGCGATACACCGTTTTTTGTCATTGAAGCAGACGAGTACGACACGGCGTTTTTTGATAAACGCAGTAAGTTTGTACATTACTTACCGCGCACTCTTATTATGAATAATTTAGAGTTTGATCACGCGGATATTTTTAAAGACTTGGATGCCATTCAAACTCAGTTCAATCACTTGTTACGTACCTTACCAAGTCAAGGTAAAGCAATTTATCCAGCCGACGATACGGCATTGCTTGAGGTTGTTAAACGTGGCTTTTGGAGCCTGCAAGAAACCTTAAACGGTGATTGGACGTATAAGTTACTTAAGCGCGATGGCTCACAATTTGAAGTGTACTTAGGCGGTCAACTTGAAGGCGTTGTGACTTGGTCAGCGATTGGCGAACACAACGTAAAAAATGCCGTTATGGCGATTGCTGCGGCGCGTCATGTGGGTATTCCTGTCTCTGTTAGTATTGATGCATTACGCGAATTTAAATCGCCAAAGCGTCGTATGGAATTACTCGGTGAAGCAAATGGAGTGCATGTGTATGACGATTTTGCCCATCACCCCACAGCCATTAAAACCACCCTTGCGGGCTTAAAAGCCAAAATAGGCGATGAACCAGTGATTGCCATTTTAGAGCCTCGCTCAAACACCATGAAAATGGGTGTGCATCAACATACACTGCTGGCATCACTCAGTGAAGCTGATGAAGTGTATTTGTTTGAACCACAAGGGCTTGATTGGTCATTAAAAGAGCAAGCAAGCAAAGCGGGCAGACAGTGCTTTGATAGCACCGATGAGATCATTGCAACGGTATGTGCAAAAGCGCAACCAGGGCAACATATTCTGATCATGAGCAATGGCGGTTTTGAAGGATTACACCAAAAATTGTTGAGCGCGCTTAAGGCTAACGCATAAATATTGAACTTAATTCAAAGGCAAACGTGTGAACAACTTTAAACCAGCAATTACTTTGGCATTCAGTGGCGCATCTGGCGCGCCATATGGATTGCGTCTTTTAGAGGTTTTGGTAGCGATGAACTACCAAGTGTTTGTGTTGATCTCAAGCGCTGCAAGAGTCGTGCTTGATACCGAATCAAACATTAAGCTCTCAGGTAATGAGCAAAAAGCCACGGCGCAACTCAGTGAGCTGTTTAATGCGCAGCCCGAGCAAATCCAAGTATTCGGTAAAGATAATTGGTTTAGCCCAGTCGCGTCGGGCTCTGCTGCCCCTAAAAAAATGGTGGTATGTCCATGTAGTGCAGGCAGCGTATCGGCCATAGCCACAGGCGCCTCTGATAACCTGCTTGAGCGTGCAGCAGATGTGGTGATCAAAGAGCGTGGGCAACTTATTTTAGTACCCAGAGAAACCCCGTTTAGCTCGATTCACCTTGAGAACATGCTCAAACTGAGCCAGCTTGGTGTCACCATTATGCCAGCGGCACCGGGGTTTTATCATCAGCCTCAATCAATTGAAGATTTGGTCGACTTTATGGTGGCCAGAATTTTAGATCATTTACATATCGAACATACCCTAACTAAGCGTTGGGGTTATGGAGAACAACACTAACATGACGATTGCATTGAATATTCAAGGCTTAAAAAAAGTCTACAAAAACGGTGTTGAAGCCGTAAAAGGAATTGACCTGCAAGTAGAGCAGGGTGATTTTTTTGCATTACTTGGCCCAAACGGTGCGGGTAAATCAACGACTATCGGCGTTATTGCCTCTTTGGTAAACAAAACCGAGGGTAAAGTAGAGGTGTTTGGTCATAGCATAGATACCGCGCTTGAAGATGCTAAATCTGAGCTTGGCCTTGTGCCACAAGAGTTTAACTTTGGTCAGTTTGAAACCTTAAATCAGATTTTAGTGAATCAAGCAGGGTACTACGGTGTACCCAGAGCTCTGGCCCATGAGCGCGCCGAAAAATACCTTAAACAGCTTGGTTTGTTTGATAAAAAAGACAAACAAGCGCGCACTCTATCGGGCGGTATGAAGCGTCGTTTGATGATTGCCCGAGCTTTAATGCATGAGCCTAAACTACTGATCCTTGATGAGCCAACTGCTGGAGTCGATATTGAACTGCGCCGCTCAATGTGGGACTTTTTGCGCGAAATAAACAAACAAGGCGTGACCATTATTTTAACCACGCACTACCTTGAAGAAGCCGAGTTGTTGTGTAAAAACATCGCGATTATCGACAAGGGCATTATCGTAGAGAACACCACGATTAAGGCGTTGCTTGCGAAACTGGATAAAGAAACCTTTGTGCTGGACCTTAAAGCACCAATTCAGCCTGTGAACCTGCAAGGCTATCAATTTAAGATGGTTGATGACCATACGCTTGAGGTAGAAGTGGCTAAATCTCAGGGGCTTAATGAGGTATTTACGCAACTCACCACGCAAGGCAATACGGTGCTGAGTATGCGTAACAAAGCCAATCGTTTAGAGGAGCTATTTGTGGGACTATTAGAGCAGGGACGTGCATCATGAGTTTAGGTCGTTACAGCGTTGCGCTAAAAAGTATTTGGATTAAAGAGTGTATTCGCTTTTTGCGTATTTGGGTGCAAACCCTAGTACCACCTGCGATTACCATGACTTTGTATTTTGTGATTTTTGGCAGCTTAATAGGCTCTCGTATTGGTGATATGGGCGGTTTTAGCTACATGGAATTTATTGTTCCAGGTCTTATCATGATGTCAGTGATCACCAACTCATTTTCGAATGTTGCATCTAGCTTTTATTCCACCAAGTTCCAAAAAAGCATTGAAGAGCTGCTGGTAGCGCCTGTTCCAAACTATATCATTGTACTGGGTTACATGGGCGGTGGCATGGCGCGAGGAATTTGCGTCGGTTTTATTGTGAGTCTAGTATCGTTGTTTTTTGTCGACATACAAATCCATAATTTAGGGGTGATCATTGCCACGGTGATTTTAACTTCTGCTGTTTTTTCTTTAGGCGGCTTGATCAACGCGTTATTTGCTAACAGCTTTGACGATATCAGCATTATTCCAACCTTTGTGTTAACGCCACTGACCTATTTAGGCGGGGTGTTTTATTCAATCACATTATTACCAGAGTTTTGGCAAGGTGTGTCGCAAGTAAACCCGATTATTTATATGGTCAATGCCTTTAGATACGGCTTTTTAGGTGTGTCGGATGTCAACATTTACGTGGCATTTGCGGTATTATTGGCGTTTATTTCTGGATTATTTATCTTGGCGTTGAGTTTAATACGCCGAGGAGTAGGGTTACGTCACTGATGAGTGAAGCAAATTCAAGAAGCATAGTATCAAATCAACCGAGCTTGCACGACAAGCTCGACGACATCGTAAATAAGCATCTATCGGCCGAGTTTAAAAAGCCAATTGCACAGCACACACAACGCGCTTTTGACGAAGTGAATGAACGTGTACAGGCGTTTGCAGGGCCAATTATTTTAGACTCCTGTTGCGGAGTGGGTGAAAGCACCGCTAATTTAGCAAAGCAGCATCCTGATGCGTTGGTGATCGGAATTGATAAGTCATCTCACCGATTAGATAAACACGATGTGGAATATAAACAAACAGAGTCGGGGCAGTATTTGTTAGTACAGGCAGACTTAAATGATTTTTGGCGTTTAGCGGTAGAGGCAAACTGGCGTCCAACACATCATTATTTGTTTTATCCAAACCCGTGGCCTAAGGCAAAACATGTTCAGCGTCGCTGGCACGGTGCGGCTGTATTTCCTTATATTGTTAAACTAGGTGGGCGTCTTGAAGTGCGCAGTAACTGGGATATCTACGTAAAAGAGTTTGCTCGCGCTTTACAATTGGCAGGTCATCCAACCCCAGTTGAGCCGTACCATAGTGATACGGCCATTACACCATTTGAGCGTAAATACTGGGCCAGTGGTCAATCAAGCACGCGCTTGGTTGCTCAGTTGTCTTAACTTAGTGCATAAATGAGGGGCTGCGGTGGCAATATGGCGGCCCTCGACTAAGTCAACGCCCGCTTTAGAAAGTTGGTTATATTGCTCTTCAGACTCCACACCTGCCACTAGCAACATTATGTCTTTGTCGTGGCATAATTTTGCAATATGTTTAATAAAGTCAAAAACTTGCTCATCGTCGGCAATGTGGGTGGTGTTACTTTCATCAAGTAAAATCATATCAATATTTAACTTCATCACGCGGCTAACGGTTAATAGCCCACTGCTTACTGCATTGATCAATACCTTAACACCTTTGCTTTTGAGTACATTAATACACACAGCCATAGCATTAAAATGCTCTAGTACGTCTTTTTCATCCAGTTCAAAGGTGATCAAACGCGGCTGCGGGTAGCGCCTGAGTTCTTGATCAATAAAATCCAGTAATTGTGGATCTGTGGCATCGTGATAACTGAGTTTTATGCTCCACGCCGTACCTGATTTTCTAAAACGATCAATACACTGGGTTAAAATATTGCGCGTTAATTGACTTTGTAAGCGTGATTGACGCACCACTTCGCTAAAGCTTTCAGTTTTTAAGATAGCGCCTTGCTCGGTCACTATTCGAGCACTACATCCATGCTGTACCACCTGTTGAGTTTTTGGGTCTACTCTGGGTGTAAAGTAGGTCGCTACTCGGTTATCGGCAAATGCATCTTGCAAAATATTGGCAATGGCTAAGTGATTTTTTTGCTTTAAACGCGCATCTTGGCTGTCGACACTAAACATGCATATCGACTGATTCCCTTGCTTAGCTTGGCGGCATGCAATAGAGGCATTCTCTAGCAATAAAGATTTATTACCCGTGGCAATGCCCGCATGTAATTGGATATACAAATGCGGCTTAGTTAAAACTGGGCTCGATTTAGGAAAGTCAGCAATAATACGGCTTAAGTAGGCTTCGCCATCTTTGATATCACTCATAATAACCAACTTAGAAGTAGCTAGTCGGTATACGCGATGTGGTGAAGTAATAGGTTTAAAGTACTCCATCACCTTTTTTAATACTCTGTCGCCTACGTGGGTGCCGTAAAAGCTAATGATGTCTTCTAATTCATCAATTGAGATGATTGCCAAGCTGAGGTGTTGGCTTTGTTTTTTACTTAAGTCTTGTTCAAGCGCCACTCGATTAGCAAAACCAGTGCGAGGATCGGTACTCATCGATCTTCTATACAGTGCGATATAAAATATTGCGACCAATACTGCGATAAAAAAGAAAAAAGACGCCGTTAAGGTGGCTTTTGCCACGCTTTCTTGTAGCAGTGTATCCACTTGACTAATGGTCATATCAGCCCCTGCAATGTAGGCCGTACCATTACTCGATATATAAGGTACAAAAATGCTTTTAAAGTGCCCCCATTTATCTCTTGAGACTTCAAAAACAGGCTCGGTGGATTGAAAGGCAGTTTTATTTATTGTTGTGGCTTCTTTATAGTGATCGAGAAACTGAGTTAATTTGTTGTGCTTAATATCCGCTTTGGTATAGCTTGATGCCGTAAAGTGCACATGTGGCGGTTGGTATACCATGGTATAAACGTACTCGACATCTATGGCTTTTGCCAAAGCGGTAAGTTGTACACTTTTGTGTTGGAATTCTTCGGGGGTAATGGCATTTAAGCGATCATGATAGTCATCACCAACCAGTAGCTGAGTGCTTTTAGCTGCTCGCAAAAGTTGTTCATCAATCTCAGCCATGATCGCTGTGCGAGTCGATTGATATGTATAAACCACATATCCCGCGAGGCTCGAAATAAATAATGAAAACCCTATTAGCGACCAAGTCATTGCCGACGTCCTTCGGTACATAACTATCCTTTTAATTAATCTGTTCCCAAATTTTAAACTTTGTCCAAAATGATTGCAAAACATGTAAATTGAGTATGCCCATCTAGTCTAGTCAGCTTTTTACCATTTGGATAGACCTTATAACGGTGTGTTATTGCAGTTTTATGTAGCTGTTTTAGCTTGCACTCGTAGCTGTTTTAATAAAAATTGATGATGTTTTGGAGATTTAATCGCGGCTTTGCGATGGGTAAATTTCAGAGAATTGTCTTGGCTCAAACATTAAAATGTCATAACTAACTTGGTCATATCGTGATTTTTCGACTTACAATAGGAGACATTGTGGCTTACTTGCAGTAAAGTTAGCCATTTCAAAATAACAAGCGTATGAACGGTAAGTAGGCTGTTCATAATTAACTGGGTAATGTAATGGGTCCAAAGCGTTGTGCTGTCGCTTCTGAAGAAAGTTTGATGCGTATTTTTACGGTGCCAGAAGCGCCTGACTCGACTCTAAGTAAGATAGAGTCAGAGATCTCAAGTAACTTAGCAGGTTTTTTAAACGAGAACATTGCAGCGATAGAAAAGCCCTTACACGAGATTGAGAAGGACTTTCAGTCTGCAGTGATCCCAGAAGAACCTATGTTTGTGTCTGATTATGCACAAGATATTATGGAGCAGTTGGTTGCACACTCAGTGCATACTGCCGCCCCGAGTTTTATCGGTCATATGACATCGGCATTGCCGCATTTTGTATTACCATTGTCTAAGTTGATGGTAGGGCTAAATCAAAACCTCGTAAAAATCGAAACATCGAAAGCATTCACACCACTTGAAAGACAAGTACTGGGTATGATGCACCACTTAGCTTATGGTGCTTCTGATAAGTTTTATGATAAGTGGATGCACAGTGCTAGCACGTCTTTGGGCGCATTTTGCTCAGGCGGAACGGTTGCCAACATTACTGCTTTGTGGATTGCGCGTAACCGTTTATTAAAGGCCGATGGTCAGTTTAAAGGTATTGCCGCGCAAGGTATGGTTGCTGCCATGCTGCATTATGGCTACAAGGGATTGGCAGTGTTAGTGTCTGAACGGGGACATTACTCACTAGGCAAGGCGGCTGATGTGCTCGGTCTTGGTCGAGACAACTTTATAGCCATTGAAACCGATGCTAATAATAAAGTGAATGTGCAAAAAATGCGTGAAAAAGCACAAGGACTTGAAGCGCAGGGGATCAAGGTTATGGCCTTAGTGGGGGTTGCTGGTACAACCGAAACTGGCAATATTGACCCATTAGAGCAAATGGCTGATCTCAGTGAAGAGCTGGGCTGTCATTTTCATGTTGATGCGGCTTGGGGCGGAGCAACCTTGTTATCTGGTAACAACCGTCACTTACTTGATGGTATCGAGCGTGCTGACTCTATCACCATTGATGCCCATAAACAGATGTACGTGCCGATGGGAGCGGGCTTGGTGTTATTTAAAGACCCTGCTGCATCGGATGCCATTGAGCACCATGCCGAATACATTTTACGTAAAGGTTCAAAAGACTTAGGTAGCCATACGCTTGAAGGTAGTCGCCCAGGCATGGCGATGCTTGTGCATGCATGTTTGCGTGTTATTGGTCGCAAAGGCTATGAAATGCTTATTGATAAAGGCATAGAAAAGGCCAAGTATTTTGCCAGCTTAATAGAGCAAGACCCTGATTTTGAGCTTATTTCACAGCCTGAACTGTGTTTGCTCACGTACCGTTACGTACCGCAACAAATACGTAAAGCCATAGAAAACGCCAACGAGCAAGAGCGCATTGATATTTATGCGGCTTTGAACCGCTTTACCGCAAGTATGCAAAAACGTCAGCGTGAGGCTGGTATTTCGTTTGTATCACGTACGCGCTTAACACCGCTGCAATATGATCATCAACCAACAGTGGTATTTCGTGTTGTGCTGGCTAACCCTTTAACCTCACACAGTATTTTGCAAAGTATTTTGGATGAGCAAAAGGCATTGGCTAAAACCGATCCTATATTCAAAAAGTATTTATCGAAGTATATGAAATAATAATAACGGTACTATTTTTTAAAATATTTGTGTATAAAATATTACCCACTTGTTCCTTCTTTTAGGTATTATTATGAGCAAGTGGGTATGGCTTACAGGCACCAATGTTTTATTCCAAAATAGTGGCTTATTATGTTTATTGACCTCAGTGAAGTAACTCAACGCTTAAGACGAATGAGTTCTGAAGAGTTAGATGTATCTGGCAGTTACCAAAATTTTTTGCAAGATCTGATCAACGAGGGTAAAAAAACCCTTGCTGTAGAGCATGTGTCTGTTTGGTTATTCGATGATATCACCGCGCCCAAAAAACTTATCAATGTAGCCAGCACCCAATGGCAAAACGACCTAAGTGCAGATGAATACCCCCAGTTGCTCTGTGAAGAGTTTCCTAACTATTTCAAAGCAATAGCCAGTGGTATTTCTATAGATGCTCACAACGCTGCGAGCGATCCCCGTACCAGCGAATTTAAAGACGGTTATCTCGATGTGCATAATATTACCACCATGCTTGATACGGTCATTTTTAAAAATGGCATTCCACATGGCGTGGTGTGTTTTGAAGGCACAGGTGAGCAACGATCTTGGCAAAGTGCCGAAATTGCTTATGCAGAAATGATGGCCGATTGCTGTAGTCGTCGATTACTGGTTAATGATCTTTGGTCTTTGCAAAAACAACTCACTAAAATGGCGTTTCAAGATGCGCTAACGGGGTTAAAAAACCGCCGTTACTTGATGGACTACGCACACCGTGAGATCAGCCGACATATCCGATTGGGCCAGCAGCTGAGTGTGGTTATGCTGGATATCGACCATTTTAAGCAGATTAACGATAGTTATGGTCATGAAATAGGGGATATTGTTTTAAAAGCATTTTCACAGCAATGTGTACAAGCCTTGAGAACTGAAGATTGCTTATGCCGCTTAGGTGGCGAAGAGTTTATTGTTTTACTGCCTAACACCTCGGTAGAGGGCGCGGTAGAAGTTGCAGAGCGATTACGGAAAAACGTTGAAAAGAACATAATTGAAAGTGGTACTCATCATATTCAAGTAACGGTAAGTTGTGGGGTGGGTGAGGTTAATTTAGCAAAACCATTTAGTCAGTCATTAAAAGAAGCCGATCACGCAGTGTACGACGCCAAAGCAAAAGGCAGAAATTGCGTGGTGGTGTACTAACGTTTGTGGCTGAAACGTGCGGGTGTTGCCCCCGTAAAGTGCTTAAAGTCTTTAATAAAGTGTGCTTGGTCGCTATAGCCTAACCATATGGTCACCTCTGCAAGTGACTTATCGCTTAAATCTAACAATGCCAGCGCTTGATGCATACGGTATTTTCTGATCAGCCATTTGGGGCTTAAGCCAAGTTGCTCTTTAAAGTATCTTTGTATTGTACGCATTGGCATGTTGGCACTTTGCGATAGCTGCTCAACCTGCGTAAGTTCAGGGTTATTTTTTATCATCGCAACCAGCTGCTGTACTTTCAGTTGCGGTTGTTTCGGCGCGATACAAAACGGTTTTAACGCCTCTCTTAGGGCTTTTATGATACGGTTATCATCATCGGCACGCATAAGCTGGTTGGTTAGCTGCGCTGCAAAAGTAAACTTTTCCTGCGCTAAAATACGTGTGTCTACAAACTGGCTAGGCACAATATCGTGTGCTGGTAAACTTGCGGCAAGCGCAAACTTTACGCCAATAACCCGACCGGCTCCACGCATGGTGTATTGATAAGATTTACTCACGGGGCCCAGTAACGACAGCGTATTTTTATCTAAAACAAGATGAAAGTTGGGGTCGGGCAGGTTGCGCTGAACATGTATCTCCCCCGTTGGTAATGCCCAATCAACAATCCAAAATTGCTCAACCAGATAAGCTAACTCGTCGGTGGGCACATAGCGCCTTAGCTCATAAAATTGTTGGCTTTGAGTATGATGCATCACCCCAGTGATGTTGGCTTTGTTAACTACAATAGGCTGTTGCACAATAGCGTCTGCTGGCGTGTTTTTACAATACTCTAAGCGAAGAGGGTGATAATGTTAAGGTTAATTAATAAAACAAATTTTGAGGCGTTATGACATTAACAGGCACCCTACAAATACAGCAATGGCAAGAAACACCCGATACAGATTTTGCAGAGCAAGCAAAGTTAAAAACTGCGTTGGTAAAGCAAAGTTACAGTGGCGATATTCAAGGTCAGAGCACGCTTAAATATCAATTAAAATACAACAGTACGAGCGATGCGCATTTTACTGGTTTTGAAATGCTAGAGGGCAGCATTAACGGCACGCCTTATCTACTCACTTTAATGCACACGGGGCAGTTTGTGGCTGGCGTTGCCAGTAGCCAGTTTACAGTGATAGCCAGTGAGCCCAACGATTGGCTAAATGCACAAGGTGAGTTTAGCTCAACTGAAGACGGGCAAGCGCAGTATCGCTTAGGCTAATCGGGTAACAACTTAGCTGAAGTTAATCCCTTCAGCTAAGCGTATTATGCGTATTTTAGAGGTTGTTACCTTGCTGATACTGGTGCAGTGCTCTTAGCGCATTATACAAACCCGCAGCCATGGTAAAATCATGGCCTTCATCATTGAATGTATCTAACTGAACAACTAAATCGGTAGAGCGATTTCTTAAAATTGTTTGTGATAAATCATCGTACACCTGGCGCATCTCGCCGCCTTCGCTGCCAATATTCATATATAAAAAGTTGCCTACTTTCTTGTTTGAGTGCATGTATTGCTTCGTCGCGTTGGCGGTTTCTCTTGCTGCCCACCAAACAGCAGGGCTAAACGCTAAATGGCCTTGAAAAAGGCTAGGGCGCGCGTGAAAGCTGTGTATCACCAATAAGCCCGCAATAGAGTGGCCTGCGATCACATTGTGTGGCTTGGTTCGGTAGTTTTTATTGATGGTAGGCATCAGCTCAGACTGAATAAAATCGAGTAGCTTATCGGCCCCGCCTCCAGCGCCAACAGGTCCTCTAGGGTCTTTGTTGACGGTAGGCGCAAAGTCGTTGAGCCTGTCATGGCTTTCGATCCCCACGATAATATGCTCGTTAGCGCCGTTTGAACTATGCAGCCTTTGCAGCATGCCAAACACTGACTCGTCATTGAGCTTGGCATCTAGCAGGTATAAAACTGGGTAATGCTTTGACTTATCTTGTTTGTAAGAAGCGGGGAGGGCAATGGTTACTTCAGGAGTCACGCTCATAAACTGTGAGTGTGGCAAGTCAACATTTGAGAAGTTTGCACCATGGCTAGCAAAGGCAATTAAAGCAAATAGCATTACAAGCAGCGTTTTCAAAATATGCGTTCCTTATTGTTATTATTTTTTTACATAGTCGATTCTGAAAAACTCGGTTTTTCAAAAAACTGAGGTTGTTCAATTTGGATTGCTATCTTTAGATTCGGTTAACCATCTAACGTTATTGTTGTTGATTTTCACGTGCCAAT
>NZ_JAAUWV010000032.1 GCF_014694405.1 Pseudoalteromonas sp. S16_S37 | reverse complement strand
AACTCAATGCCATTCTAGCGGGTGTGGGCCAAAACTTTAGAAAAATCCTAAGCCTATTAAGGCTTTTTTACGTCTGGATTTTATGTTGGCTATGTGCGCCATTGGCACGTGAAAATCAACAACAATAACGTTAGATGGTTAACCGAATCTAAAGATAGCAATCCAAATTGAACAACCTCAGTTTTTTGAAAAACCGAGTTTTTCAGAATCGACTATGTAGGTCGGTTAAGCGAAGCGCCACCCGACGTTTGTGGCTCTGTCCTGTATTATTGTTAGATGGCGCCTTTGGCTTATCTAACCGACTGAGTTATGTAGGTCAGTTAAGCGAATCGCCACCTGATGTGTAGAACGTTGCCTTAACCTTTTGCACTTAGTCTTTTAACGCGATTTGCCATACAGCCACTGAGCCTGAGATCTCATTACCCACGATCAATAGTGGCTTGCCTGTTGCGCTTTGCTCTGCTGGTACAAAGGTCATGCCTTCAGGTGCCAAATCGCCGCTAATATCAGCGCCTTCAACCGTGCCGCGGTTGTAGAAATAGTCAGCAAACTTAACATCATACGGGTTGGTGATATCGTACACCATTACGCCACCCATGCGCTCTAGGCCTACAAATGCAAATAAGCGCTCACCTATTTTACCTAATGCCAGCGCTTCAGGTTCAGGGCCTTTGGCATCAGAGCGGGTATCACCTTCGTTTGTATCTTCGTCGTTGTTAAATGCACTGCCATGGATTGATGCGGTGATGCGTTCAATTTGGTCGCCAGAGTCAAAGACCACCATGCCATTGCTATCCCAAATGGTGAAGGAGCGAGCACCGTAGGTATATAGCTGCTCGTATTGACCATCGTTATTGTTATCACCTTTCACCGTGGTGACTTTTAAGCGGCCGATGTCGTCATCATCGTTGTTCAGATAAGCAAAGTTATCGGCAAGGGTCAGTTTTTTAGCGCGGCTTTCGTCAACGTAAGCTAGGCAGCCATCGTCTTTATCGTAATCTAAGCCACCTTTTGCCGTACATTCAGCTTCATCTTTTGTATCAAAAAAGTATTCACGACCATCCCCTTCATTGGCACTGACGATAAAATTAGCACCTTTCCAAGTGAAGTTGGTGATGGTGTCGGGTTGGTACATGCCATACAAGCCAGGGTATTTTCTGAAATTAATTTTGCCATCTTTGTCAGAGGCATCCATGGTCAGCTCTGACCAATCTTTAAATCCAAGGCCCATCAGCTTTACGCTGTTATCGGTTAAATCAACAACCGCAATGGCATTGTTTTCTTGAATAGAGACATACGCATAGCGGTTGTCTTTGGAGATGCTTACATACTCAGGCTCAAGGTCCATTGCAACTGTGGTGTTGATAAGTTTGCCGTTGATGGTACGGCCTGTTGGATTGGCAAATACCATGCCTTGCGCTTCAAGTTCTGCTTGCTTGTCGTTAAATGCTTTAAAGTCAATGTGTGTAGCGGTTTCGGCAATTGTGCCATTAGTGATGTTAATCACGCTAATGGTGCCCTCAGGATCAACGCTATAGTCGCCAGCAGGTTCGCCTTCGTTAGCCACCACCACTTTAGTGCCATCATGGCTAAAAGTTACCATGTCGGGCAGCGCGCCAACTTGAACATTTTTGATAAATACCGGTGTGTTTCCTGCAATATTATAAAACGCGATTTGACCTGCTTCGCCAATGGTTTTTGACGCCATCGCGACCGCTAACAGTTGGTTGTTACTGTCAATAGCAATGCTGTTTGCATCCCCTGGCGTGCGCTCATTCAATTTGAGCGTAAAAGTGCTACTTAAATTGGTGCTGGTGGTAATGTTTTCGTTGTTTCTAGCAAGGGCTGTGCTGTCAAAAGTTGTTGCAGGAATGATATCAACAACGGCTTGTTCGCCTGAGCTGTTAATGGCGTAGATCCATTTTTTAGCGGCTTGATATGCCACGATTTCTGCCGCACCTTCGGGGCTTTGTGCATTGAGTACGGCTCGACCAACCAATTGAATATCAAGCAGTCGATTGGCATCTTTACCATTTTGACCGTCTACGCCATTTTGCCCATCCGTACCATTTTGTCCATTAGCTCCATTATTGCCTGCTGGTCCTTGCTCGCCTGCAACGCCTTGTGGTCCTTGATTGCCATTTTTACCATCATCGCCATCCAGTGAACAGCCAGCCAAAATGGTGGTAATTGAAAGTGCGATTAGAGAATGTTTTAAAGAGTGTTTGAATGAACGGTCTAACATGTGAGCCCCTTGGTGTTTTTATTAATCTTAAAAAGGGGACAGTCAAACATAGCTTAATGATATTTGTGTGACTCTATTGTTTCAATTTTGTGGCTTGAATAAAACAAAAAACCGAGCCGTTAGTACTCGGTTTTTTGTATGGGTTTGGTCAAAAGTTAGCGCTTAATCACTTTAACCAGTTTAACCATGTTTTCTTTGAGCTCTACCACTTCCATTTGGTAGTCGACAATCACTAAGCTAAGTGGCGCATCTGGGATATCTTCAAGATATTCAACAATTAGGCCGCTGAGTGTTTTGGGGCCCTCAGTAGGTAATTCCCAATTCATTTCTTTATTGATATCGCGGATATTAGCTGCACCATCAACCAGTACTGAGCCATCGCTTTGTACGTTTACTTCTTCGCTGGCTGCAGGCGTTTGGGTAGTCGTAAAGTCACCAACCACTTCTTCAAGAATGTCTTCAAGTGTTACCAGACCTTGAATATCGCCGTATTCATCAACCACCAAGCCAATTCGCTCTTTGCTTTGTTGGAACTTAAGCAATTGTGTATTAAGTGAGGTGCCTTCAGGAATGTAGTAAATTTCGCGTACGGCACGTAACAAAGAAGGCTTATCAAATTGTTCTTTTGTGAGCAGGCGCAAGGCATCACGAGAGTGAATAAAGCCAACCGCATCGTCAATTTGGTCACGGTACAGTAACACGCGAGTATGTTGAGCATGGGTAAGCTGGCGCGAAATATCTTTCCAATCATCGTTGATATCAATGGCATTGATCTCGTTGCGCGGGATCATAATATCTTCAACAGTTACTTGCTCTAAGTCTAAAATAGAAGTCAGCATGTTTTGGTGATTAGACGGCAGTAGCGCACTTGACTCATTCACCACGGTTTTTAGCTCTTCTTTGCTTAAACTATGCTCTTCAATTTGTTTGCTTGAAATACCAAATAATTTAAGCATGCCGTTGGTGATCCAATTAACCGTGACAACCAATGGAAACAGTACCTTAAGTAACCCTTTCAAAATAATCGAACTTGGGAAAGCGACTTTTTCAGGGTATAAAGCAGCGAGTGTTTTTGGCGTAACTTCAGCAAATATCAGTACCACGAGTGTTAATACAAAAGTAGCGATGGCAATACCCATATCACCGTATAAGCGTAAACCTATAATGGTGGCAACTTGCGCAGCTGCAATATTAACGAGGTTATTACCGATGAGGATCAGGCCGATAAGCCTATCAGGGCGTCGTAGCAGTTTACTTACACGTTTTGCTGCCCGGTGGTTTTCTTTTTCTAAGTGTCGCAATCGAATGCGATTTATTGACATGATCCCCGTTTCAGAGCTAGAAAAATAGCCCGAGGCCATGATAAGCAAGCCCAATATTATAAATAAGGTGCTTGTTGATATGTCGTCCAACAGTGGATCCCTTTCAAACTTACGAGCGTGTATTAAGCGTTAGCTGGCGATAAGAGTCAAGCTAAAACTTCCCTAGGATGACCTCTTGAATAAATCGACTGCCAAAATAAGCCAATGTAATCAATCCAGAAGCGGCCATAATTGAAACTACCACAGCTTTACCACGCCAGCCAAATTTATGATGCCCTAAGGTTGCTGCTGCAAATATTGTCCACGCCACTAACGATAAAACCGTTTTGTGAATAAACTCTTTAGCAAACATCCCATCTAAAAATACAAAGCCCGACAATAGCGCTAAGGTAAGTAACGCGGTGCCTATGGTAAGTAGCTGATATAACTGTCTTTCAACTTGCATAAGCGGTGGCAGGTGACTGTGCATAATGGCTAAATCTTTGTGCTTGAGTCGGTTATCAATATAAAAGAATTGCACGGCGTAGAGGGTTGCAATGATGAGTACACAGTACGCCAGCAATGACAGCGAAATGTGTACCACAAGTCCTAAATCGACATTGATGGTTTGCATTATAATATGGTGCGGAATAAACAAGCTGGCTACTAGCAGTAGTGCTGCAAAGCCATACACCACAGGCAGCAATAAGGTTGCAGGAAATCGCAATGAGACGGTAGTAACACTAACCACGATAACCCAGCAGGTGAGCAAGGCGACATTCACGGTACTTAAATCTTGTCCATCATTGGTGAATACGGAATTTACCAACAACAACATATGAGACAAAATCGCCAGTGTACTTAATATAATTGTGAGCTTTTGGCTTGGCCCTTCTTTGTGAAATAGCCTCGATAAAACATGACCTGTTGCAAG
Source organism: Pseudoalteromonas sp. S16_S37 (assembly GCF_014694405.1). Lineage (GTDB taxonomy): Bacteria > Pseudomonadota > Gammaproteobacteria > Enterobacterales > Alteromonadaceae > Pseudoalteromonas. The sequence continues at coordinate 45,716 of NZ_JAAUWV010000032.1, read as the reverse complement.
TACATAAAACAGGCTGGCAAATAAAGACAAGCTAACAATCAACATTAAAGTGTGCCTACTAATAAATTTCCTTTATGAAAGCTATTGTATTTTAAGCACTGCTTCTTGCATAGAGTTTCCAAAAAGAAACTTTGTATGCACTTGAACACTGTATTAGTAGGGGCCATATCAGTATAATGCCAAACAATTACGATTTATTGGAACCTAATACATGTTTGAAAACCTCCAGGAACGTTTAGGTAAAACGCTTAAAAACATCAGCGGCAGGGGCCGCCTAACCGAAGATAATATTAAAGATACTCTGCGCGAAGTACGTATGGCGCTGCTTGAGGCCGATGTCGCATTACCTGTGGTTCGTGAGTTTGTTAAACAAGTAAAAGAACGAGCGGTTGGCGTTGAGGTAACCAAAAGTTTAAGCCCAGGTCAGGTCTTCATTAAAATTGTTCGCGAAGAGCTTGAAAAAGCCATGGGCGAGTCAAATGAAGAGCTTAACCTAGCGGCACAACCACCAGCAGTGGTGATGATGGCGGGCCTGCAAGGTGCGGGTAAAACCACCAGCATCGGTAAATTGGCTAAGTTTTTAAAAGAGCGCAAGAAAAAATCTGTACTTGTGGTCAGTGCCGACGTATACCGCCCCGCGGCAATTAAACAGCTTGAAACATTGGCCAGCGAAGTAAATGTAGAATTCTTCCCAAGTGACATTTCACAAAAGCCTGTAGACATTGCTACCAACGCAATTAGCCACGCGAAGAAAAAATTCATCGATGTAGTGCTTGTTGACACCGCGGGTCGTTTGCACGTAGACAACGACATGATGGATGAGATTAAAGCGCTTCACGCTGCCATCAAACCGATAGAGACGTTGTTTGTTGTGGACTCTATGACCGGCCAAGATGCAGCGAATACCGCCAAAGCATTTGACGAGGCGTTACCGCTGACCGGTGTGATTTTGACTAAAACCGATGGTGATGCCCGTGGTGGTGCGGCGCTGTCAATTCGTCATATTACAGGCAAACCAATCAAATTTATTGGTGTGGGTGAGCGCACTGACGCGTTAGAACCTTTCCATCCAGACCGTATTGCTTCTCGAATTCTTGGCATGGGTGACGTATTGTCGCTTATCGAAGAAGTTGAGATGAAAGTTGATAAAGAAAAAGCCGCCAAAGTAGCTGAAAAAGTCTTCAAAGGTGACGGGTTTACACTAGAAGATTTTGCAGAGCAGCTACGCCAAATGAAGAACATGGGCGGCATGATGTCGATGCTTGAAAAACTACCAGGCATGAATAACCTACCAGATGCAGTAAAAGGCCAAATGGGTGATAAAACCTTTAACCAAATGGAAGCAATCATCAGCTCAATGACGCCAAAAGAGCGCGAACGCCCTGAGATCATCAAAGGTTCACGCAAAAAACGCATTGCAGCGGGTTCTGGTACACAAGTGCAAGACATCAACAAGCTGCTGAAGCAATTTACGCAAATGCAAAAAATGATGAAGAAGATGAAAGGCAAAGGCGGCATGATGAAAATGATGCGCGGCATGAAAGGCATGTTACCGCCAGGCATGATGGGCGGCGGTGGTCCGAAGTTTTAATAGCTAGATATTTAGTAAAAACCCGAGCTTAGCTCGGGTTTTTTGTTTTTCTAGAGGGCAAAGAGTTAACAATCAAAATTACGTTTGAGAAATAGCGCATTTGATAATCTTTATTGTGATTTTAGTTTTGCAGTTATGTTGGTTATAAAGTTATTTATTAACACTAGGGCTATAGTTTTGTTAGATGCGTACAGTGACAGACAAACTTTTGAGTGAACTTTAAACATTATACGGATGTATTATAAGCGACTCATTTTTTAGCTTAAACGAAAGTTTGAATTTGTGTGAAAAAATGGAGTTTACAATTAATGAAGTGTTGTTTTTTGTTTTTAAATTCAGAGTGTTAGCTTTGTGTTGATCGTTATTTTGCTATGTTAGACTAGTCCCTAATTACGGGAGGGACGCAATGGTTATAACTGCATTCACAAAGTCAAATGTTCACTTACAACATATAGAAGACGCAAATCATGGACGATAAAACCTATCAGCAGTTCGAATCTGGACTTGTTTGTCTCGCTTTGGCGGGCAGGCTTCATAAACGTGCCGTCAATATTGACGAATTGCGGCGCAACTTTACAGACCCTAAACTTAGAGAACCTAAGTTTGTTAACATTCAGATTATTCGAGCCGCAAAGTCACTAGGGTTTAGAGCTAAGTTTAAAACAACTCCAGTTTCAGTGCTAAACCAGAAAATATTTCCAGTGATTGCAAAACATGTTAAGGGGCACTTTGTGCTCATTGTAAATTGCTCGGATAAGGGATTGCTGGTGCAAGATGTTACTGCCAATAGGCCTGCACAGCTAGTATCCAGAGAGTCGTTTTATGAAAGCTATGAGCAACAGCTATTGATGCTTACTCCACGGCAAGGCTTGCTTACACAAGCCGCACGCTTTGGTTTCAAATGGTTTTTACCTGTGATGGCTAAGTACAAGCGCTTTTTTACCGATGTACTAATTGCGTCATTCTTCATTCAATTACTTGCGCTTGCATCCCCAATATTCTTTCAAGTCGCTATTGATAAGGTGATGGTCCATAAAGGAATGACCACGCTTGATGTATTAGCAATTGGCTTTCTATTTGTCATTATTTTTGAGGTAATACTGAGCGGTTTACGTGGCTACCTATTTAGCCACACGACTAATCGGGTAGACGTAGAGCTGGGTTCTTTGCTGTATGACCATATGCTGAAGCTGCCTATTGCTTTTTTTAAGTCACGCAGAGTCGGTGATACGGTTGCTAGGTTAAAAGAGTTAGACACCATTCGAGACTTTATGACGGGGTCGGCTTTGACTGTGGTGCTAGACATGCTATTTACACTGGTATTTTTCGCGGTCATGTTTTACTACGCGCCAGTTCTGACTTGGATTGTTGTTGGGAGCTTGCCATTTTATTTTGCTATTGCACTCATCTTAGGCCCCAAACTGAGACACAATTTAGAGCAAAAATTCCAACGAAGCGCTGAAAATCATTCATTTTTGGTTGAATCCGTTTATGGGATAGAAACGGTAAAATCTCTTGCAATTGAACCTCAAATGCGCAGTAAATGGGAGGATAAATTAGCTGATTACGTCGGTGTTTCTTTTAAAGCTGGGCAGTTAAATAATATTTATGGTCAATGTTCTTCTTTTATAACCAAACTAACCGGTTTGCTCATTCTATATTTTGGTGCAATTGCGGTAACAGACGGTGATTTATCAATCGGTCAATTTATTGCTTTTAACTTACTAGCACAGAGAGTTACAGCTCCAATAATGCGATTTGCAAACCTTTGGCAAGACTTTCAACAAGCGAAAATATCTGTTGAAAGACTAGGAGACATACTTAACTCTCCCGTTGAAAGTGGTGAGAAAAACAAACTTTCATTACCTCAGCTCAATGGCTCGGTACGTTTTGAGCATGTGAGCTTTAGCTACTCTCCAGAACGCCCAAATGTTCTAAGTGATATTAACCTTGAAATTAATGCAGGTGAAGTGATTGGTATTGTTGGCAGATCAGGGTCTGGAAAAAGCTCATTAACTAAATTAGTTCAGCGGCTATATTTAGTGAGTTCAGGTCGAGTGTTAGTTGATAATGTAGACCTTTCACTGATCAACCCAAGTTGGCTTAGGCAAAAAGTGGGGGTGGTGTTACAAGAAAACTTCCTTTTTAACGCCAGTGTAAGAGACAACATTGCACTTAGTGATCCTTCAGCGTCTCTAGGTCGAGTTATAAAAGCGGCAAAATTAGCTGGTGCTCATGACTTTATTTTGGAGTTACCCCACGCATACGATACAGAAGTTGGCGAACAAGGTGCTAACCTCTCGGGTGGACAAAAGCAACGCATCGCGATTGCACGAGCACTCCTCACCGACCCCTCTATTTTAATATTCGATGAAGCGACGAGCGCGCTTGATTACGAATCAGAGCGGATTATCCAGCAGAATATGCAGCAGATAAGTCAGGGCAGAACGGTGTTTATTATTGCGCATCGTTTAAGCGCAGTACAGCATGCAGACAGGATAGTTGTATTAGATAGAGGAAGAATTGTAGAGAAGGGAACGCATATAGAGCTATTAGCCTCACAAGGGCATTACCATTACCTTTATCAACTGCAATTTGGCGAAACTAAACTTAAAAGGCAGCCTGTATGAAGTCTCGTGTTATTGATTATGAATTTTTACCAGCAGCGCTGGAAATTCAGGCGGCCCCTCCACCTAAGCTGGCTCGTGGTATTGTGTGGACGTTAGTTTCACTGCTGATAGTCGGTATTACGTGGATATGTTTGAGCCCCATTGATATTGTTGCAACTGCAACAGGTAAAGTTGTTCCAAAACAGCGTGTTAAAACGGTTCAGCCGATGGAGTCTGGCGTTATTTCTAAAATTTATACTTATGAGGGACAAAAGGTAAATAAAGGAGACTTATTGCTTGAATTAGACCCTGCAATAAACGCTGCTCAAAGTCGAAATCTAGCGCATCAGCAAAGTGACTTGCAACAGCAAATTTATCGGTTAACTCAATACAGCAATTGGTTAGAAAACAAGTCAGCACAGAGTTTGCCACAGCTGACGAGTGAGCAAGCTAGACTACTAAACAGCGAAAAGCGGCTTCATGAGACCCAGATAAGTATGTTGAGCTCAGAGGTGGCACGCCTTGAGGCTGAACTTCAGTCAGCCCAGCTAAGTAAAGTTAAAATAGAAAAAACCCTGCCTTTGTTGCAGGAGCGCACAGATTCTTTAGAAAAACTACAAAGTAGCAAAATGGTCTCTAGGGAAGAATATTTGGCGTTGAAGCAAGAGGCATTGGCTCTAGAGGCACAGCTACCTATTGAAAGCGCGAATGTTAAACGCCTTAGAGCTGCAGTAGCAAGTGCCAATAGTAACTTGCAGCAAAAGCAAGCTGAAGCGATACAAAATACACTGGCGCAAATTAACCAACTACAGGTTCAATATCACCAAATTAGCGAAGATCTTGTAAAAAGCCGGTTTTTAGAACAAAAGATGCAATTAAGAGCGCCTGTATCCGGCACAGTTGAAAACTTGACCGTAACAACGTTAGGCGAAGTTGTTACACCTGCACAAGAGCTTATGCGCATTATTCCTGAAGATGATGAATTAATCGTAGATGCAGGGTTACTCAACAAAGACATTGGTTTTGCTTATGCTGGGCAAAGCGTTGAAGTAAAAGTAGAGAGCTTTCCATTTACGCGGTACGGGGTGATTGAAGGGACTCTAATTGATGTCTCTACCGATGCTGTAGAGCACGAACAATTAGGTTTGATTTTTCCAATAAAAGTGAAGCTTGATAAGCAGTCCCTCAATGTAGATGGTAGAGAAGTTCCTTTGAGCGCAGGGATGAATGTAACAGCAGAAGTAAAAACAGGGCAACGTTATATTGTGGAGTTTTTACTCTCTCCGATTATTCAGCATGCACACGAAGGCGCAAGAGAACGTTGATACAGATATTGTCGTAGGCACAACCTTAAGGAAAGAGAAGATGTTTTGGACGCAAATTTTTGAGCGCTCATCGCAGGTGAATGAAGAACGCGTTAACTTAACCAAGATAAGGCTTGTGTGCCTTTTTATTCTGTTATTCATGTTTTTACTTTTGCACATTGCTATTTACGTTTATTTGATAGAGCCAACGGAATATATGCGCAGTGCTGGTCAATCAGGTTATCTAATAGGGTATATCGAGCTTGTTGATTATTACTGTGCTCATCTGCCGAACTTAGCACCTTACATACACGCATCGTTTAGAACGAACCCTTACAGTATTGCGCTATACACTGTTTGGATTTTATTTTCCTTTTTGTTTTTTATATATGGTGTTGTGTTTTTTGCTTTGAGTCGATTGTATAAAGCAAATAATAAAGGGGAGTAGTGGTGGTTTTTAGCTTTTTATATTTGCTAGCTTAATGAGAGGAAATATGTCTTTTAAACAACGTTTTTTGGAAGAAATTCAGAAGCCGTATTCGGTTACTGGTATAGATATAAAAAAAGCCAACTATTTTTTATACGCTATGTTGTCTTTATTTATTTTGCTGCATTTTTTGATTTATTACGTGTTGATTGATCCTCAGGCATATATTGCTTCGGGTGGTGTAGATGGGTATCCGAAGTGGCTTGAAGCCATTGTTAATTGGCATAGCAGTTTTAATCCAGTGCTGGAAGAGCAAGCAAAAGCATCGGGGTCGATGAGACTTTATCACGGTGCTATTTATACCGTGTGGGTGATGTTTTCTGTACCAATGATTTTATATGGTCTGATTTTTGGTGAGTTTTCTACTTTAATTAATAAAATTAATAATGATTTTAAAGGGAAGTCATTGTCATATTGTTTAATTCGTATTTTTATTATCTACATAGGTTTGCATTTTGTTTTCTGGTATGTGTATTACCATTTTTTTTCTATGGGTGTTGCAAGCTCTAGTGATGGTTTTGGGGGCTTTTTTATATATGAATCTATGGAGGTTTTGCTCGTGATTGGGGCTCCAAGTTTGATTTTGTTTTTTGTAATGGTGGGGAATTTAATTAATTTTTACTCGAGGTTTGTTTTTGTGTTTTTTTCTTCACTTTTTTATTGTGAAAAGTGAGTTTTTATTGTTTTTACGAGGGTTATTTAAATGGATTTTTTAAATCATAGATATTTCCAAGAATATAATTTAGCAATACCTGTTATCCCACGGCAATACACCTTGCCAGATGGGACCAAACGTTGGATCAATACTGATGGCACTATAACAGAAGGGGGGCCAGCTGGTTCAGAGCAGGCGATTGATACTGGATTAGTTGGTGGTGTTGATGCAGATAATGTACTGGTGCACTTTGACCCTCAGTTAGACACTGTCGCGAATGCGGTGACTGCTAAGCCTTATCGTCCAGATACTTGGGGGAATGAGATCACCGCTGTACAAGGTGCGCTAGACTCATTTCTTTCAATTTTTGAGCAACTTTCAGTTAATAAATTATCAGCACAAGAAGTGGCCGCATTTCAAAGGTTTATCAAATACACTAAAACAGGGCCGCTGACGGTATTGGATTTGACGGTCAATGTAAAAACAGAAGGTGAAATAGCTGGTAGCCTAAAAACGCTAGTAGGAGGATTAGCTGGGTTTGCTGGGGGTGTTCTTGGGGCATACGTATTTTCTGCAAGTTTACCAGTTATTGGGGCTGCGGTGGTTGGTGCAGCAGCTGCATATGGTGTGTCTGTCGCCTGGGATAAGTTAGAGATGACGGAACATGTTAATAATGCACTAGATACAAGTGCTGAGTTTCTCGACCAAGTATACGATGATGTACAAGCTTCTTTAGGTGACTCTTTTGACAGTTTTTCAGATTGGATGGCTAATCAAGCAGGCGACATACTAGAGCGCATTAGCAATATTGACCGTTCTATAGATGGTTGGTACGACAGGATGATGGATGCCATATCTGGCAAGGTGTTAAGTGTAAATTACATGACAGCTGGTAACGGTAACGCGTCATTTGAAACCGCTATGGCGTCATACTCTGAGTTTGGCGTGGCTGAAACAGCAACACCCAAAGCACCACCGCGTACACCCACCCCTCAGCCAGCTTCACCGCTTGTTTTAGACTTAGATGGTGACGGGGTTGAAACGGTGGGTCACGAGCAAGGGATTTACTTTGATCACGAAGGTGATGGTATTCGCGAGTTGTCTGGCTTTGCTGGCGCGGATGATGGGTTGTTAGCCATTGATTTAAATGGCGACGGTAAAATTACTGACGGTCAAGAGCTGTTTGGTAGCCATACTATCCTAGCTAATGGTCAAAAGGCCGAAAATGGCTTTGTTGCACTGGCCGAGTATGACAGCAATGGCGATGGGGTGATTGATAGCAACGATACCGTGTTTTCCCGCTTGCGTGTTTTTCAAGATAAAAACCAAAATGGCAAAACCGATGACGGTGAGCTGCTAACGCTTGAAGAAGCTGGCGTGGGCAGTATATCTCTATCTCACCAACACTCAGAAATCATAGATAATCATAATAACGAGCACCGTCAACTTGGTTTTTTTACAACCAATGACGGTCAGGTTCGTGCAATGAATGATGTGTGGTTTGATGTTAACTTAACGCAAACGCAACTCACTCCGTTTGTAGCACCAGAACATATTGCGGCACTGCCCAATGCTAGAGGTTATGGCAATGTGCGCTCACTGCATGAAACCATGGCAAATGATACGTCTGGACAGCTTAAAGAACTGGTCGAGGGCTTTGTTAATGCGGGTAACGCTCAGCGGAGGCAAGAGTTACTGAACAAGGTGATTTACCGCTGGACAGGTCAAACTGACAGTGAAGGTGGCAATTACTATCAATCGCCGATCGATAGAAGAAAAATTAAGGCATTAGCGCAGTTTTATGGCTTTGAAATTCCTGATCCACAAGGAACGGGTATGGACTATGCGCGTGAATACGAAGCCATTTTTGCGAAGTGGTCAGATAAGTTGTTTTTTAAGCTTGCAGCAAGCAGTTTTTTAGAGAACTTTTTCAGTCAGGTAGATTGGTCGAAAGATGAAGCAACAGAGCAATGGCACGCAAATTTTGACTATGCAATTGATGGTGTAATTAAATATGTTGATGCGCATCCTGAAAAAGCACAGTTATACATCTCGGATATTGCTAAAGCAATCAGTGGAATAGACCCATACAGTGACCGACACCTCAAGCATTTTGTAGCGCAATTTACGGCTAAAGTTGACTCAGGTGAACTAGACGGTTACTCCGACTTCACCAAAGCATTGTTATCAAACCTTGAGAACATCCTCAATCCTGAAGTATCAACAGGTGATGCCGATGACTTTATATTTGGTTTAGATGGGGATGATACGCTAGATGCAGGAGCTGGAAATGATGTAATTGATGGCGGCACAGGCAACGATGTATTGATTGGTGGAGAAGGCAACGATGTTTATCGCTTTGGGATTGGCTATGGCCAAGACACCATCCGTAATATAGACGCATTACTAGATAGTCAAGGTAATAGACGCCGTGACACGGTTAACATAGTTGGCTCTCTTAGTCTTGCCGATATTACCTTGCTACGTAGAGGTGATGACCTAGTAATAGAAATAATCGGCACCGATGACAGGTTATTTATAGAGTCTCACTTTGCTCAGGATGGTTTAGCTAGGCACATTGATGCCATTGTGTTTACCGATGGCAGCATGTTAGAGGTAGGACCAGAGCACTTTGACACCATTAATGCAGTGACGCAACACTTGACTGAAGGCGATGATGAAATACACGGCACTTCTAGTGCGGATACTTTTAATACGCTCGCTGGTGATGATTTGGTATACGGTAAAGCGGGTGATGATGTACTAACTGGAGGCGCTGGTAATGATACGTTGCACGGCGATGAAGGTAACGATCATTTACAAGGGCAAGGTGACAATGACCTGCTTTTTGGTGGGCAGGGCAACGATACCCTCGATGGTGGTGACGCACAAGATACGCTTTTGGGTGGTCAAGGGGATGATACGCTGATTGGCGGAGCAGGTGACGACATTTTAGATGGTGGTAAAGGTAATGACCTATACCGCTTCGAGCTAGGTTTTGGGTTAGATGTCATTGCCGAAAATACCGCTGAAAAAGGTATAAACGAAATAGTATTTGGGCAAGGGATCCGCGCTCAGGATATTAAGCTTATTCGCACTGAGCGAGATGTGCGTATCATTATCAATGAAGGCATCGATGAAATTCGCATAATAGGGCAGTTTGACGAAAATAGTACCATTGAAAAAATTACTTTTACTGACCCTGACAGCGCTGACATTAGCTGGAGCGTACAGCAACTTATTGACAAGTTGGCTTTGGCGACACAAGCGTCAGACACACTTTGGGGAAGCCGCGACGCTGACACCTTAGATGGACTTGCAGGCAATGACTTTCTAAAGGGTCAACAAGGAAATGATGTGCTATTTGGTGGGCAAGGAGATGATACTGTTGAAGGTGACGAGGGAAATGACCAGCTATTTGGGAATGAAGGTCACGATATATTAAAAGGTGGTGCAGGGGATGACCAACTTTCAGGAGGTTTAGGTAACGACAAACTCAGTGGTGGCCTAGGTGAAGATGTTCTGCAAGGCGGTTTGGGAGATGACCACCTATTTGGTGGCTATGGCAATGATACTTATCTAATCTCGGCCGATGGTAGTCGAGATGTGATAGAGAGCACCAATAATGCTCACTCATTGGAGCGAATATTATTTGCACAAGGGATTGCCAAAGAAGATATAAGCTATCAACGTACTGGTAATAGTTTGCTGATCACGATAGATAGTAACAATTTGAACACCCAAGTGATTGTGCAAAATGCATTTATAGGTTCTCAGTTTGAACTGGACCATTTAGCGTTTCACGATGGCAGCACGGTAGAGTTTTCTCATGTCATTAGGCAATTAAAAGATTGGTCTGGTAGTGACGGTGATGATGATATTTACGGAGATGAGCAAGATAATATTTTCAATGCTGGTAAAGGCCACGACAGCGTATACGGGCGTGCAGGAAATGACTTGATTGTCGGTGGGGACGGCGTTGATAACTTATATGGTGACTCAGGGAACGATGTTCTAAAAGGTGAGGCTGGAAACGATAGGCTATTTGGCGGTGATGGGGACGACACTCTCTACGGCGGCGTTGGTGATGACATCCTGCTTGGTAACCTAGGTGATGATAGTTTCAGTGGCGGAGCGGGTAATGATATAGCCGATGGTGGCTTAGGTACTGATACGTACCATTTTAATATTGGGGACGGTCGTTTAGAAATCCACGACGAAAGTTATAGTGACGACGTCAACAAAATCGTATTTGGTAGTGGCATTACACCAGATGACCTACAAATCGACTTTGGTTCAGAAGATGATTTAGAGCAACAGCTAGAAGGTAATGAAAACCCAAGCTTCCCTCATAGATATATGACCTTGTCACTTAGTAATGGCGATACGATAACGATAAGAAACTTTGCGGATCATCTAGAGCAACCCATTGTTAACTTTGAGTTTGAATTTGCAAATGGTGAGGTCTTAAATTACGAGGCGCTCATAGCCAATTATTTAAATGGTACTTCACAAGACGATAGAATTAATGGCTTTTTGACTGATGATGAAATCAACGGTCAGGCAGGAAACGACACTATTCATGGATTTGGTGGTGAAGACACCATTCATGGCGGTGATGGTAACGACACCTTATATGGTGATTACAATAACGACCTGCTTTTTGGTGACGCAGGTGATGATAAGATCTTTGGTGGTGAAGGGCATGATACTTTAGAAGGTGGCAGCGGAAACGACACCTTAAAAGGTGGATCTGGAGATGATGTATTTAGAGGTGGTGCTGGAAATGACACTGTAGAAGGTGGCTTTGGTAATGACATCTATCACTTTGCGTTAGGAGACGGGCAGCTAACTATTAACAACTACGAAGCCAACGCGCAAGCCGCTCATGACACGTTGCAATTGGCTGAAGGCATTTCAATGGATGATGTTGTTGTCATTCACGATACCAGTAATTTCACAGACAACTTAATCCTTTCTTTTGGTAATGATGAATACATAAAGGTTCGCCATTACTTCGATGATATCAGGTATACACTAGATAAAATCCAGTTTGCAAATGGTGATGTTTGGCAATTGGACGATGTGAAAGCACGCTATTTACAGACCGCGATGACAAGTGAAGCAGACCGTATATTTGGCTTTGACGAAGCTGATCAAATCAATGGTTTAGCAGGACATGACTATATAGAGGGGCGTGGCGGTTACGATATTTTATATGGTGGTGAAGGTAATGATACGCTCAATGGTGGTAGTGGTGATGACAAGTTATACGGAGGCCCCGGCAGCGATAGGCTGATAGGGGGGACTGGTCGAGATGTATATCACTACAACAAAGGCGATGGCTATCTCACAATAGATGATAGCGACGACAATCAACTAAATGCAGGCGAACTGTTATTTGGTGAGGGTATTGAGCAGTCAGACTTACATTTAAAACGCTTTGGAGAGCACCTTGTTATATCTCTTGGTGAAGGAGAGCAAATCAAGGTTGAAAATTTTTATGCTCAGTCGACTAGCACCTATTACAAGTTAGCAGCTGTAACTTTTGCCGATGGCGGTTCGCTCGATTTGACGTTGTTGGATGACTTGGCGGACCTAGCTGGTACGCACGGAAATGATGAAATTGAAGGTACATCTTCTGCGGATGTTATTAACGGCTTAGGCGGAAATGACATCATTAAAGGTGGGCAAGGCGACGATAAGCTCTACGGTGATGAAGGAGATGACCAACTTTATGGTGGCGAAGGCAATGATGAGCTATCGGGCGGTGCTGGAGACGACTATCTCGCAGGTGGTGAAGGCGATGACGTATACCACTACAATCGCGGCGATGGCACAATAGAAATTAGAGATAGAGACAATACCGGGGTGGGTGTTGGTAATATCATTAAGCTGGGTGAAGGTATTTTACCAAGTGAAATCTTATTTGAGCGTGGCTTAAACGCGAATGATTTATATGAAAGCCTAACACTAGTGCTAAGCGATGGCGGAAAAATCAAGATAACGGATTTTTACTTTGAGGGTAAGTTGTCAATTGGTGCAATCGAGTTTGCAGATGGCACTGTTTGGACACCTCAAGATATTCAGGCAATGATCACGGCATCTACCAATGATGATGACCTTATTCAAGGGATTGCCATTGGCGAAGCATTAGATGGTATGTCAGGCAATGACACCCTCTATGGACGCGGTGGCAACGACGTGATCTCTGGCGGTGAGGGTGATGATACAATATATGGTGGGTCGGGTGATGACGTGCTCATCGGTGGTCAAGGCAATGACTTTATGCAAGGTGGTCAAGGAAGTGATATTTATCAATACTCACAGGGTGATGGCAGTTTAACCATTGATGCACAATTCGATAGAACCGATAAATTAGTACTTATGGGCGGTATCAAGAAGTCAGATTTGCAAATCCAACGCGCTGAAGAGGATTTGGTTCTAACGTTGGCAGCCGATCAGCAAATCACTATCAAAGGTTATTTCTCTGAGCGTTGGTACGCTAATATTTATCCAATATCAAGTCGCAGAAATGAAGACGCAGGTCTCACCATTGAATTTGAAAATGGGAGCTCATTAAAACCACAAGAAGTTCGTGAAGCCCTGCTTAGTGCGTCAAACGGTAATGACGTGTTGATAGCTTATTCTTTACCAGAAGATGGTGAGCAGCCGATAACCCTTAACGCTTTGGATGGTGATGATATTGTGTACGGCCACTCAGGCGTAGACGAGCTCAATGGTGGAAGAGGCAACGATACCTTATTCGGTGCCAACGGTGATGATATTCTCGTAGGCGGAGCTGGAGACGACGAACTAAAAGGTGGCGATGGAGATGATTACCTTAGCGGCGGAACGGGTTCTGATTATGTCGAAGGAGGTAAAGGAAGCGATACTTATACTTATGCACGTGGAGATGGCCTGCTTGCTATTAATAACCGCGATGATGATTATTTGAATTCAATAGACCGGCTTGTGTTTGCTAGTGACATAAAGACTGAAGATGTGCGCATTTCTCGCCTTGGTGATGATTTATATCTCACATTTGAATTGGGGGATGAAATTAAAGTTGAAAGCTATTTCGATGAATTAGGAGGACATGCAAGGTATCGTTTAGACAGGGTAGAGTTTGTTGATGGTACTGTCTGGGAGTATGCTCAACTCAAAGATGCACCTTTTAGAGTGCCTGATGGCACAGCAGGTGATGACCATATTATTGGTTCTGATAGAGATGATAACATCAGTGGCTTTGCAGGTAATGACAAGTTAGAGGGCGGCGCTGGTAATGATGTACTCAAAGGTGGAGAAGGAGATGACGAGCTAATTGGTGGGGCGGGAGACGATCACCTATATGGCGGCGCCGGTACTGACACAATGGCAGGTGGCTTAGGGGTAGACACGTACCATTATAACCGCGGTGATGGTGAACTAGCAATTAGTGCATCCGTATCACAAGAAACTCAGCTACCAATAGATGTTCTCCAGTTTGGCGATGATATCTCTGTAAATGACCTTACCTTTTCACGTAGCGCTAATGATTTACTTATCAAGCTCAGTGGTGGTGGCGAGATACAAATTAAAGGCTACTATTGGGCAATTGATATAGGCACTCTTGCGGCAATTAAATTTGCAGATGGTAGTCAACTTGATTTGGCAGTAGTTAATAAAATACCCCCAGTAGGTACCGATAACGGAGAGGGAATTTCAGGGACCTCTTTAAACGATTACATTGACGGTCGTGGTGGCAGTGATGGGTTGTTTGGTCATGATGGTGATGATGAGATCCATGGTGGCTTAGGAGACGATTACATTAATGCTGGCAACGGTAATGACAAACTATTTGGTGAACAAGGCCGAGACAACATGTTCGGGTTTGCAGGTGATGATTATCTAGATGGTGGTGAAGGTCAAGATTACCTCGATGGTGGGGATGGCGATGACACAATAGTCGGTGGGCTAGATGATGATCGCCTTTCAGGTGGTTTAGGTAATGACGCTTTACACGGAGGTTCAGGTGATGATTACATTTTAGCGGGCAGTGGAGATGACACGCTCATTGGAGATGAAGGTAATGATTATCTATATGGACAGGATGGTCATGACTACATTGACGGTGGTAATGGTAACGACAGATTGTCTGGCGGTCTTGGTAACGATGAACTCATTGGCGGTGATGGTGATGATGTTTTAGAAGGCGACAGCGGTAACGATACGCTTCAATCTGGAGCGGGCAAAGATAAACTAGAAGGTGGAGAAGGCGATGATCACCTAGAAGGTGGTGATGGCCGTGACGAGTTAAATGGTGGCAAAGGCAATGACCATTTAGATGGTGGTGCTGATAGAGATGAGCTTTATGGTAAAGAAGGTCATGACACGCTGCTAGGTGGTGATGGTGATGATGATCTCTACGGCGATGAGGGTAACGATATACTCAATGGTAATACAGGAAACGATAATCTGTTTGCTGGAAGCGGCGATGACATCTTATATGGTGATGAAGGGAACGATTCTCTATATGCCGGAAATGGTAACGACAAACTTTATGGTGGTACCGGAGATGACTATTTAGAAGCAAGTTCAGGGAATGATGAACTCTTTGGCGGTGATGGTAATGATCAACTTTGGGGTAGCTGGGGCCAGAACTCGCTTAACGGTGGAGGTGGAGATGATAGCATTTATGCAGGTGCTGGTGATGAAACCTTAACCGGTGGAAGTGGTTCCGACACTTATTACTATTATCATGGTGCCGGCCACGATGTTATTACTGCTGAGCAAGAGTCAGAGCTAGGTGCTACCAATAAGCTTGTACTGAATGCAGGAATAAACTCTTCAATGCTAACTTTTAAACGTGTTGACCAACAGTTGGTAATAGAAATTGAAGGTGGTACAACAAGTAGTGGAAATATTATCGAGCCTGGCAGCATCACTTTAGAGCATTTTTACAGTTCAGATAGCAGCTCTTCATTTTCAGACCTTCAAATAGATTTTGTAGAGTTTTCGGATGGAACTGTGTGGGATAAAGCCACATTACATAGCAAAGTTGTTGGAGATTCACCTAGTTTAATGGGAGTAGCAACAGACGCTAACATTGAGCTGATGTTTGAAAGCTTATCGCAGTCTCTCAACTCAATGGGACTTGACAATGATGCTTCGGAAATTGGAAGAAGGCAACTAATAGAGCCGTGTATGATGATGTATGATATTCAATAAGGCTTAATACCAAATAAAACCCGAATCAGAGTGATTCGGGTTTTTTAACGTAGAGTTTGCAGTTAATCTAGCTCTTAAATCACCTAGCAATCACTCACATTGTGACTTATCAACTTGCAGCTCAATATCCACCTAAACCAAGCCGTTGCTTGAGCGAAGTGGCTGAGCCCCACTCATTAAAACAGCGTCTACCAAATAGTGGGCAGCTAAGTTGTTGGCAGGCGTTATCATCGTCAGTTATTTTTGTATAACTAACTAGGGGTAAAAAGCCTTCAATTTTGTTTTAACCTGTCCAAGATAGCGTCGGCTAACTGGGTGCATATGTCCTTGGCAACACAGATATACACCTTCGTCTGTTTGCTTCAGGCTTTCTATCATGCT
Organism: Pseudoalteromonas sp. S16_S37; assembly: GCF_014694405.1. Classification (GTDB taxonomy): domain Bacteria; phylum Pseudomonadota; class Gammaproteobacteria; order Enterobacterales; family Alteromonadaceae; genus Pseudoalteromonas. The sequence continues at coordinate 29,479 of NZ_JAAUWV010000032.1, read as the reverse complement.
GATATTCAGTAAATGGGAGCGGTGACATCGTATAAACTGTTGCGGGTCTAACAATGCGCTCAACTGCTTCATGGTTTTACGTATTACCAAGGTCTGTTTTGCAACTTTGATACACAGATAATCATTAGCGGATTCCACAGATATAATACTTTGCGTATCTACCATGCGGGTTTCGCCCCCTTCCTTGAGAGCTATTCGTTTAAGGTACTGGTGCTTAGGCGTTATTACCTGCTTATCTTTGGGATGATTTATTTGACGTTGTCGCAGACGAGTAAGCGTTTGTGCAAAAAATTCATCGTTAATCGGTTTTGTTAGGTAATCGATGGCATTGAGGCGAAATGCTTCTATCGCATGTTCTTGATAGGCACTAACAAAAACGATGTGTGCGTTACAGTACTGTGCGAGCAATGCACCTGCTTCTATGCCGCAGAGCCTGGGCATATTAATGTCTAGAAACACCACATCGGGTTGCTGCTGAGCAGCTAACAATAAGGCGTCTTCACCATTGTCAGCCTCGCCTACTATTTCTATATCGTTGGCAACCTCTAGGCGCAGGCGAAGCGCTTCACGGGCTAATGGTTCATCGTCAACAATTAAGGCTTTTAGGTGCTTCATAGAGGTACCGTCATGGTCACAATAAAGAGGTCGCCTTGTTGGCCATATGCCAATGTTGCCGAATTGCCGTAAAAGGTCTGTAACCTTTGCTTGGTGTTATACAGTCCCATGCCTGTTCCTTTGTTATTATTTATATTTTTGGCTGCGCTGAGTGAAGCACATGGATTACTCATTTTAATTATAAGGGAATGGGGCTGGGTTTCGAGTGCAATACCAATGCTCGAGTGTGACGTTTGTGCCGCTGCACCATGTTTTACCGCGTTTTCTAGTAGCGGTAGAAGTATGCCCGTCGGTAGTGCCACTTGTGGTAAAGACTCTGGTACGTGCCATTCTATCGAGAGGGTATCGGCAAAGCGCATTTTTTCAATGTCTAGATAGTGTCTGCACCGCGTTAGCTCTTTTGATAGTGGTTGAGTAAGAGGAGGCTCAAGTGTCAAGGTATGCCTAAGGTAGCTGCTGAGTTTATTCAGCATGTTACGTGCGGTGTTGCTGTCTTTTTTAAGTAGTAGGGTGTCTACACTTGCCAACACGTTAAACAAAAAGTGCGGATCGATTTGAAATTGTAAAAGCTTTAACTGCGCATCACGCGCTTGCTGCTGTAACTTGTCCTGCTGTTTAGATTGAAGTTGTGTACGTTTTTGATAATGCCAAAGCCAAAAGCCACAGCTCCACAGTAATAATTGCGTGACCGCTGACTTACCATTATGAAAATAGCCCCAAAAATGAAACTTGTTATTGGCAGATTCCAGTACATGGTACTCAAGCGCGTTGAAGCTAGCTCGCCAAGCCAGCCCTGCAACTACTGACAGCGCTAAGGCCATGGCTAGCTGAGCTGCGACGTGCCATCGCAGTATGGGCTGGTAAGCGACGAATAATAAAGACGAAAAAAGTGCGCCTAATGCCATGTAGCTGAAGATCCATATCCACTCAGGGGGTTTTACATCAAGCCAAGTAAAGCGGGTTAACAGCGCTAACGCCCCCCATAGCAGTAATTGTCCCCAAGCAAAACGACGAATAAAAAGACTGGTGAACATATTATCCTCATTATGATTTTGGCCTGATGGCATCATAGCGCGCAGAGCCTTAGGTTAAAAACCGAAAACCGCAAAAGGGCGACCGAATTTCGCAAATGACTGTGCCTCTTTCTTTGAGAGCGTTACGTTAAGGGCACTTTTTAACCCGGAGTATTTTCATGTTTCGAATCATTTTTTGGCTTTTTTTAACACTGAGCGCGAACGTTTGGTCGCAGCCTTATCGCACTGAGTATTATGCTGATTTTCATTTTTGGGAATCGCCTTATCAGCCCTTCATTGGCACGACACCGCTTAGCAAAGAAGATGCACAAAAGCGTATTCATATTCAGGCAGGTTATGATAGATACAATCGTTTGGTCGAGATCAAAACTAAGCTGGGTAAGCATTATAAAAATATTCCATCTTTGTACGTGCACGCGGTTCATACTCAAATTACGTATCAGGATAGTTTTGAAATACATCGCTTTTTTGATTCGTTTGGCAACCAGGTCACGGTATGGGGCGATGTGTGGGAACAACGTTATCAAAAAGATGGCAAAGGACGCTATCTGAGTCTTAAGTTTTTTAATAAAGACAATGAGGCTATTGAAAACAGCTGGGGGGTGGCGGCTTATCATTGGTCGCATCCTGGTGACGGCAGTGTTGTTGAAACCCGAGTAAACCAATCTGGCGAGCTTAAACCTCATCGGCCTGGCTTTGAATTTGAGCGTATTAGATTGCTTTTTGATGGGCGGGGAAATTTACGATTAATGCAGAACTTAGATGAGCAGCACAACTTGTTAGCATCGGCCTCTGGGGCTGCGCAATATCGTTACTTTTACAACGCTCGTCAGGGGTTTGAGCGCTGGGAGGTGCTCGATAAGCAGGGGAAGGCCGCGCTAGGTCCAACAGGTACAGCGGGTGAGCAATATACGTTTGATAAGAATAATTGGACTCAAATTGCGTTTTTTGGCGTTAACGGGCAACCTGCAATACACGATTCGGGGGCGGTACATTGGCACGCGCAATATGATCAATACGGCAATTTAACTGAGCGTTGGTTTACGGATGCACAAGGCCAGCCCATTAACGGGAAGTATGGCTTTCATAAACGAGTGTCAGTGTGGGACACCACAGGGTTAAAGCTGTTGCGCCATGAGTACTATGACAATAATAATCAATTGACGCGTAACATTGACGGCGTAGCTAAAGTTCACTTTATCTACAATATGCAGGGCTTATTAATTGAAATGCGTAATACCGATGAACATGACACTTTAGTCAACGACACATGGAACGGTTATGCCAGACAAACTTTTACATACGATGAAAAGCATGTGCAAAAGGGGTCACAGCGTTATCTTGCAAAAGGGGAGGTTTATCAACCCGCTGCTCGCTAAATAGTGTGTTGCAGTTGGCCGCAGCGGTGTAAAATACGCTGCGGAGGCTTAACTGCTTACTTTACATTAGCATCGTGCTCTTCGGGTTTTCGAGCCACCATAAATACGGCTTTATTGGGGCCTGGGCACCACTCATATTCAATGGAAAAGCCAGCATTTTCTAAGGACTCTTTTAATGCTTTTTGGCTAAAAACTTGAACACTGGGCATAAATGGCAGCACTTTAAAAAGTGGTGCAAATAATTTAAACCGAGTGCCCATATCACCAATACAGGCCGTGCTCGTCACAAAAACGCCACCAGGCTTTAATAGTTCAAATACCTTGGCAATGTGAGCTTGCCAATCGTGTAGTAGGTGTAAAATACTCATGCCCAGTACTACGTCCCAACTGCCATCAGGGCTTTTGAGATCAAGCAGTTGCGTTTGCTCAAAACTAATATTGGTTACATTAGCTCTGTCTGCTTTTTCTTTTGCTATCTGAAGCATTTTTGAAGAAAAGTCTGTTGCGTGAACATGTTTAACTTTGGGAGCGTGATATGTCGCCGTTGAACCTGTACCACAGCCAAATTCAAGCATACGTGTGTCGCTCGAAAGGTATTGCTCAGTGTGATCTAGTTTTTTTTGATATGACATTTCGTCGGCAACCGGTTGTTTTGCGTAATTGTTGGCGATGCAATTCCAGAAAAAAGAATGTGTAGGCATGTTGACTCCAGCCGTAAAAGGGATTTAGATGCATATTAGCATGCACAAATTAATATTAATTGACCGAAAATTGCATTTTAAATATACATATTTGCATGGGTTGGTATATTGATTTAAAAGGTAGTAGAGCGATGGAGACAGGATGGATTGGCGTTCAGTGAATTTTGATTGGAATCATGCGCGGTCATTTTTGGTTACAGCCAGAGAAGGTTCTTTGTCAGCGGGCGCACGTGCACTCGGGCTTACTCAACCGACGTTAGGTCGTCAAGTTGCATCGTTAGAAGCTGAGTTGGGTGTTGCTTTGTTTGAACGGGTTGGGCGAGGGTTAAGCTTAACACCAACCGGGTTGAAATTAGTTGAACATGTAGAAGCGATGAGCGAAGCGGCCAATCTATTTTCGCTAGCAGCGTCAGGCCAGTCTGATTCTATCGAGGGCAACGTGGTGATCTCAGCTTCTGAAGCCACATCGGCTTTTATATTGCCACAAATATTGCTGCCGTTTAGAGCGTTACATCCAGGTATTTCCCTGCAGCTACTTGCTTCAAACGCCGCCAGTGATTTAACAAGACGAGAAGCTGATATCGCTATCAGGGGCTTTCGGCCACATCAACCTGATTTAATCGCTAGGCGTATTAAGGACATGGAGTTTGGCTTTTATGCGTCACCGAGTTACCTAGCTGGTGTCGATTGCTCTGTTAATGCCACCGACTTTAACTCGCTGTCGTTTCTTGGTTTTGATCATACCGATATGATGATTAATGAACTGAACAAAAGAGAGATCCCTGTGACAGATAAAAACTTTTCGATTGTTTGTGAAAACCATCTGGTGCAATGGGAAATGGTCAAAATGGGGTTTGGTATCGGGATCATGGCCACATCAGTTGGTGATAACGAGCCTTGTGTTACCCGTGTGTTCACGGATATAGCTCCTTTTGTTGGTGAACAGTGGCTGGTTGCCCATCGCGAGCTACGCAGCAACAGGCGTATTAGAGCCGTTTATGATTTTTTAGCACATAAACTAGCGCGGTAGCGACTACCGCACTGCATTATTCGCTTTGGTGGTCATTCGCATTGTAGCGTATCAATTGATAACTCAATATCCACCCAAACTAATCTATGATCTGAAGATGCACTTCTATCAGCGACCAATTCAGCGCCAGCTTCATCTTTTGTTGGCCAAAATACGCCACTGTTGGTGAGCGTTAAATCAGCTGAGGGAAGCACATAGTCTGCTCTCATGCCCCAATGAGCCGTGTGAGTTGCAGCATTTTTGTTGTTTGGTTTATTCAGTAAGCCTCCTTGTGAGGTGGGAGCAGGGTATTTGTTGACCCGAGGGTGCTCCAGTAGCTGACTGATGGCTTTAGGGTGTGCATCTCCATCAACTGCACTGGCGTTTAAATCGCCCAAAATCACGAATGAGCTACCGTTAAAACCACCTGATTGACCATTATCGTCATACAGGTAGCTGTTGCCAGTTTCACTGATGTAGTCTTTCCACACTCTTATTTCATCGTGGTTTCTGCGACCATTTCTATCTTCAGGTCCATCAAATACAGGCGGTGTTGGGTGACTTGCCAGTATATTGATTTGCTTGCCGCATACTTTGATAGGAACATCCCAATGTGATTTAGAAGATAGTCGCATGATGTTGCGTTCTTGTTCTGAATACCAGCTGCGTCCATCTTTCTCTTGGGGCATTAAGTTATCAGGCATGTCTTGCCACAAAAAGTGTTGGAAAGTACGCACATTCTTACTATCAATGGGAAGTTTTGAGAGTAGCACCATGCCATATTGGCCGGGATAATGGCCAAAACCAAAGTGTGTTAATCGTGCATTTTCGCCCGATAAAGGCGTATTGACTCCAGTGTTTACTGGGGCTAGGTAAACATAAGGGTAAGTGATGGGGGCAAAGCCATTTTGTGATACTTCTAAATATCGCTTTTTAAAAAGATTAATCCCTTGCTCTGGGTCGCTGATGTAATCAAATTCATTGAGTAAAATTACATCTGGACGAGTGCGTTGAATTATCTGCGCAATATTATTGATTTGCTCGAACTGACCGCTGATTAAGGCTGTGGTTAACGCGTTGCCAGATGCGTCGATGTGCTGACCCATTTTGTAATTAGTTGCTTCCATACTCACGTTAAATGTGGCAATTCTCAGGTTATAGGAGTCTTCTGGTACATTTATAGCGGGCTTATTTTGAATACTTTGACAACCTATATTTAATAATGCGGTTGCCAACATGGCGGGTAGAAGTGCGTTTTTCATTGTGAACCTAATAACTAAATACGGTCGCTGTAGTTTACATGGTTTCGCCTTAAAAGGGTGTTGGTAGCATATTGTTTTATTTCGCTTAATTATGTAAGGAGGCGCACGGTGATAGCTAAACTCCGACAACATGCGCCAGTTAACGGTTTTATTCACTATGCTCAGTGGCACTTTCTTCAGCCAGTTGCTCTCTCGCCGCTTTGGTTAATCTAACTAACTCTTTACGCACACTGGTGCTATCTAAGCAGATTTTCTCAAATTGCACATAGTAGTTTTTCTCGTTGGCGCGCAAGTAGCAGCCATCGCTGACTATGGTTGTCATGGTGACGCTATCGCTATCAATGCCATGAGTGAGCTTTAAGATCAGACGATTAGCATCGCTGTGGTCATCATTCATATGGGTAACCATATTGGCTTCGTCGTTTAAATCCCATTGTGGTTGCGCTTGTCGCCATTCATCTTTTTCAATCCAAAAAATATGACCAAAGCCGCCGATATAGCGCACGCGTTTAACTTCCATACGCCACAGCTGGAAATCATGAGCTTGGCGGTAGCTTATGGCCTCGGGGTATTGGCGTTCATAGCGGGCCAAGAGGGCGTCATGTTCATCTACAGGCACAGGTGCTGCATCGCCTACCACAGTTACTCGTGCATGGGCATTTTGGTCGCCTTGTTCGGCTGCATCAAACACGGTAGCGCACATTTTACTGTCTTCTGATAAGTTGCGTGAGTGCTGCGCGATACCTGCAATGTAAAAAATTAATCGGCCTTCGTTATCACTCATAAAAGGTGAGACCGAACCAAAGGGGTAACCAGCTAGGTTCTTAGAAATGGTTGAAATTACGCAAACATTAGATTGTCTGACTAACGTTCTAGCTTCAAAAGCCGCTTGTTCACGCATGAGTTACTCCTCGTTGTGGTTCTGAAAATATCATAGGTATTTGATAATTTGGATGCGTTGTTATTTGCATATCTGTTTTATAAATTGGTTGTAAAACCGAGTGTTGTAAAACCTCTTGCGGTTTGCCATCGTGACTTAGCTTGCCTTGGTTTAATAGCAGTACACGATCGGCGTATAAAGAGGTTAAGTTTAAGTCGTGTAACACCGCAACAACGGTATTGCCTTGTTGTGCAAACTCTTTTGCTTTAGACAGTGTTAGGTGCTGATGGTGCATATCAAGTGCCGATGTTGGTTCATCAAGTAGCATCAGTTTAGCGCGAGTTGAGCTTTTATGGGCATCTAGTTGCGCCAAGCAGCGAGCAAACTGGACGCGTTGAAATTCTCCGCCCGATAATGCTGTGACATCTCTGGGGGCGAGCTTTTCGAGGTTAAGTTGTGCTATCAGTTTATTGACCACCTGTGTCTGTTGATGCAATGGCTCATGATATGGGTAGCGACCCATAGCGATAAGCTGCGCGGCAGAAAACGCAAAGTTGACGCGATTGTTTTGTAAAAGCACCGCGCGCTTGGTGGCCAGAGTTTGATAGTCCAAGGAGTGTAGCGCTTTGCCATCTAGTAATATGTCGCCTCCAAAAGGGATATCACCGCAAATTGCGCTTAACAACGTTGATTTGCCAGCACCATTTTCGCCTAATAACACCGTAAACTCACCCTCTTTTAGAGTAAAGTTGATGTCTTCAAGGATGGTTTTTTGACCTCGTTGAATAGATAAATGCTGACAGCTAAGCATGTTGACCTCGCTTTTGCTTCAATAATTGATACACGAAAAATGGGCTACCAAACAGCGCGGTTACAATACCAATGGGCAGCTCTGATGGTGCTACGATAAGACGTGATATCCAATCTGCAAGCAACATCAGCACGCAACCAAGCAACATGCTCAGTGGCAGCATACGTCTCAAGTCGGGGCCAACGAGCAAGCGTGCCACATGAGGGACTAACAGACCAACAAAGCCAATCATGCCAGCTAAAGCAACCGCACCACCAACACCTAAGGCAACAATCACGATGATTTGTGTTTTGAGTTTTTTAACGTTAACACCAAGGTGACGGGCCTCAAGTTCTCCAAGCATCAACGCATTAATTTTTTTGCGTAGTAAAAATAACACCAATACGCTGACAATTATTAGCGGTGCAGCATATTTCATGGCTGACCAACTGGCACCACCAAGCGACCCCATTTGCCAATAGGTCATTAAACGCAATGCACTGTCATCGGCAAAAAAGCTAAATAAACCAATGACCGCCATGGCCATCGCATTAATAGCTACACCGGCAAGCAGTAACGTGGTGATCTGAACTTGTCCTTGGTGACTGGCTACTTTATAAATTAACGCCGTCACACTCACAGCCCCAATAAAAGCCGCAGGTGCTACCATCGCTTCGTGAATAAAGCTCAGCTTTGCGCTCAGGGCTATAACCGCAACGGCGGCCATGGCTGCGCCTCCTGTCACACCCATTAAACTTGGATCAGCCAATGGATTTCTGCAAAGAGCTTGTGTTGCTGCGCCTGCACTGGCTAGTACTGAACCGACTAAAATAGCGAGTGCTAATCTGGGCAGGCGAATTTGTGTCATTACACTGACATGTAAAGGCTCTATCTCTGAGATCATAGCGTCAGGTAGTAGCCAAACAATTGGCATTTTCCAATTCCAGCCAATGGCGCCGCTGCTTAGCGATAACCAAGCCAACATGGCAAGTGTAATGGCGCTTAGCCAATACCACTGAATGTGCTGTTTGTTATGAAGTAAGGGGTAAGCAATATTGTTCATAGCGACTTTTGAGCATAATTAGTCAATGTGGCAATGGCTTCGGGTAAACGAGAAGTCATCCCGATTGAAATCAATGAGTCCATCACGAGAACACGACATTTTTGAGCGGCAGGAATAAGTGCAAGAGATGCTTGAGCACAGAATGCTTGTTTGCCACCCAGTGAGTATACGGTATGGCTGGGCGCAACGATAAAGTCTGGGTTGCTGGCTAACAAAGATTCTAAATTGTAGGGTTTAAAGCCCGATTCATTTGCGAGGTTTTCAATACCCGCGTAACGGAACAAAACATCTGGCACCGTTTCTTTGCCTGCCACTAATACGCCTCTGTCACTGGCTGACAAAATAAACAGTGCTTTATAAGGGGTTTTTGTTTGTGTTGGTGGCAACTGTTGTTTGAGTTGCTTGATAAGTTGTGATGCACTTTCTTGCTTGTCTAAGTCTTTGCCGAGGGTGGTAATAAGGCTAAATAATTCAGCTACCTTCGTTGGCTTTGGATAGTGATTGACGGGTACGCCCGTACTTTTTATTTGTGTTAATACTTCTGGTCGGCCACTGCCTTCAAGGGCAAATACGCGAGAAGGGGCTTGTGCCAAAATGCCTTCAGCAGCTAAATCACGGTAGTAGCCTACTTTAGGTAACGATTGCGCTTGCTGTGGCCAAGTGCTTGAGGTGTCTATGGCAACAACTTGTTCTCCAGCGCCGAGCGCAAAAACAATATCTGTCAACGTCCCGCCAGCGATAATTAATCGTTCAGCCTGAGCGTTATAACTCAATATAAGTAGTGTTAAAAATAGATAGATACGTTGCTTCATCTGTTTCTCGTTCTTTATAAGACTTACGGATAAGCGCTGTGGGCGTAGTGGTTTCTAAGCACCCTTCGTTAAGCACGCGCTTTTTGATACATGAAGTGTATATAAAAAAGGTTCTCAAATCTATATCTAAGTGATATCTATTTTCATTTGCATTTAGGTTTTTATGCTTTTATAGTGTCGGCAAATGACTCGTTTCCCTGTTTGAGGTATAAAAATGGTATTTAAGCACACGGCAATTTCTCTTGGTTTGGTTATGGCACTGACCAACACAACCAGTGTGTTGGCAGAAGAATTTGAAAAAAATAGCGATGTAATCGTAGTAACTGGTTCGCGTATAGACCAAAAGCTATCGGATGTTGCTGGTAGCGTTAATGTGGTTACCGAGCAAGATATCGACAATGAGTTAGCGGTAGATTTAAGTTCTGCATTTCGTTATCAAACGGGCATTAGCGCTACTGGAAATGCAGGGCAGGCACAGGCGTTGAATATTCGCGGCATGGGCGGTAATCGCGTGGTTTATGTTAAAGATGGTCGCAGACTCAATGATGCCTATCAAGGTGGCAATGGTTTGTTAATAGGGCGTGGCTATTTAGACATCGAAGGCATTAGACAAATCGAAGTAGCCAAAGGGGCTGCGTCATCTTTATATGGCTCTGATGCGCTAGGTGGTATTGTCGTTATTTCCAGTAAATCACCTGAAGACTATTTGGCAGGTCAGTCATACTTTGCAAGTATTCAGGCAGGCTTTAATGGTTTAAGTGATGAAACGTCTCTCACAGGTACGTTCGCAAAACGCTTTGGTGATAATGCAACGTCTGTTGTTTTGACTCGCCGAGACGGTGAAGAAACGCAAAACTACGTAGAGGACCTGCCTGGCTTTGATTACGACAGCAATGCCGTGGTTTTAAAATCACAACAGCGTTTAAACAACACAGATAGTTTATTAGCCACAGTTGATTACTTTGAGCAGCAAACCAATCAAGTGGTGTCTAAAGCATCGCAAGAAACGGTAGATGAAAATACCAGTCTTTCTTTTTCTTTGGGTTACAACAGTAAAGCAGCAACCTTTTTATACGATAACTTGGATGCGCAAATCTACTTAACCGATTTTGAGCAAAAAAGCGCGCAAATCAGAGCCGGTAATGGTCGCACAGGTGCCTATGTCGATAATAATGATTACCGCTTCGAGCAGCAAATTTGGGGTGCCAAACTGTTGCTAGATAAAAAACTAATGACTGGCAGTTTCGCACAGCAGCTAGTCTATGGGTTTGATTTTGAGCGCTATGACACCACTCGTCCGCGTTTTAAAACTCGATTAGATGCAACTGGACAAACGCTCTTTGCTAACCAGCCGCAAAAGGCATTTCCTGGCGCCGATACAAACATGTTGGGTATTTTCGCGCAAACTAATATGACGTTAGTAGATGAATTGCTTGAACTGCAAATGGCGGTGCGTTGGGACCATTATGATATGCAGGCCAAAGATAGCACTTTATATACAGATGCAGATTTTAAAGATATCGATAAAACCGCGTTTTCTCCAAAGGTGGGCTTAGTTTATTCAGTTAACAGCAACCTACATGCTTATGTACAATATGCAGAAGGCTTTAAAATTCCGCCGCACGATCAAGCATATCAAAGCCACGGTGTAGAACCGTTTTATCAAATCTTACCGAACGCTGATCTTGACCCAGAATATAGCCAAGGCATTGAGCTTGGCTTGAAAGGGGATTTTGATAATCATCAATTTGTACTTTCACTATTCAACACTGAGTTTGACGGCTTTATTGCTTCTAAGGTTGTTAAAACGCAGCCAACTCAAATTCCAAGAGTGAATAAGGTTTACTATCAATACCAAAACCTGTCTGATGTAGAAATTAAGGGGGTTGAAGCCAGCTATACCTTGTGGCTAAACGACCGCTTTGCAATAGATACGGGTATTACCTATCTGGATGGTAAAGATACCGTGGCAAATCAATATATAGAATCAATTAGTCCGCTAAATGGTTATGTCAAGGCACGTTACGAGTTCGGTGATTTATCTGTTACAGCTGCTATTCGAGGCGCAAAAAACATGGATAAGGTGCCGAGTGAAAGTATGGTACAGACCAGCGGGTGGGGAACAACCGACTTGTTTGCACACTATCAAATTGGTAAGTGGCAAATTAATGGCGGGGTATTTAATGTATTTGATAAAGAATATGTCTCTTATCAAGATGTCGCAGGACAAGATAAAAACACCAGCCTGAGCCAATATACGCAGCCTGGTAGGCATATTGCTGCGAAACTGAAATATATATTTTAAACTCATTTGCGAGCGTCTCTGTTACAATGAGGCGCTCCTACCGCATTTTTTGTGCTTGTTTAGTGTACGCAGAGGTCAATATGGGCCCAATAACGCTGACAACGGCAGAAAAGTCAATTCTTACTTGCATTGTTGAAAAAAACTCGTACAATTCCCCAGCTTCCCAATAGTGGGAAGTAAATCTTATTAATGAAAACAGTCAATCTATTTAGAGGACGGTATGGTAACTATTCGTTTGCAACGTGGTGGCGCTAAGAAGCGTCCTTTCTATCAAATTGTGGTTGCGGATAGCCGTTTCTCGCGTGACGGTCGTTTCATCGAGAAAGTAGGTTTCTTTAACCCTATCGCTGCTGGTCAAGAAGAAAAACTTCGTCTAGACCTTGCCCGTGTTGATCACTGGGTAGGTCAAGGTGCAGGTCTTTCTGATCGTGTAGCTAAGTTAGTTAAAGACGCTCGTAAAGCGGCTTAATAGGCGTAAGTGTAACCATGAGTCAAGAAAACACCTCGATTATTGTAGTAGGTAAGCTTGGTGCCCCTTATGGTATTAAGGGCTGGCTTAAGGTGCATTCATTTACTGATGATCCCCAAGGGATCTTCGATTTCAGCCCATGGTTGATAGGGCAACAAGGTAAATGGCAAACCCTTGAAGTAAGCGACTGGCGTCGCCACAACAAGGGCTTTATCGCCAAGTTCGCGCAAGTAAACGACAGAGATCAAGCAATGGTATTCACCAATGCGGAAATTTCAGTAGATTCTGCGCAACTGCCAGAGCTTCCTGAAGGGGAGTTCTATTGGCGAGATCTCATCGGCATGTCTGTTGTAACCGATAAAGGTTATGACTTAGGGCAAGTTGATGACTTGATGGAGACAGGGTCAAATGACGTTTTGGTTGTGAAAGCAAACAAAAAAGATGCATTTGGTCAATCTGAGCGTTTGATTCCTTTTTTAACTGATTCGGTTATTAAAGAAGTAAAACACGAAGAAAAACAAATTGTTGTTGATTGGGATCCAAGCTTTTAATGAGCCAGCAAAAACCATTGTGGGTTGGAGTGATTTCACTCTTTCCTGAAATGTTTGATGCAATAACCCAACAAGGCGTTACAGGCCGTGCGGTTAAAAACGGTTTAATCGATTTTAACTGCTGGAATCCACGAGACTATGCCACTGATAAGCATAGAACAGTGGATGACAGACCTTACGGTGGTGGTCCTGGCATGCTGATGATGGTACAGCCATTACAGCAAGCAATACTTGCAGCCAAAGCGGCGGCAGGAGAAGGCGCTAAAGTAATTTATATGTCCCCTCAAGGGCGAAAACTAGATCAACAAGGCGCGGCTGAATTGGCCAAGTCTGAAAAATTGATTTTAGTAGCTGGTCGCTATGAAGGTATAGACGAGCGGATCATTGAGTCTTATGTAGATGAAGAATGGTCCATTGGTGATTTTATCCTCAGCGGTGGTGAACTACCAGCCATGACATTAATCGATGCAGTAGCGCGATTAGTGCCAGGGGTGTTAGGTCATAATCAATCTGCGGAGCAAGACTCATTTTCGGATGGCTTGTTAGATTGCCCTCACTATACTCGGCCAGAAACATTGGATGGCAAAAAGGTACCTGCTGTATTACTCAGCGGTAACCACCAAGAGATAGCCAAATGGCGCACTAAGCAGTCGTTAGGCAGAACTTGGTTACGACGTCCAGACTTGTTGCGTAACCTAGCTCTGACTGAGGAGCAAGCGACACTACTCGCTGAGTTTCAGCACGAGTACCAAAAAGCTTGTGGCTAGAAGACAGTTACACCTAGGAATGTGAGAAATAAAATGGCAAAAGTAAACCAAAATATTATTAAAGAGCTTGAAGCAGAACAGCTTAAGCAAGACATACCTGCATTCGGCGCTGGTGACACAGTTGTTGTTCAGGTACGTGTAAAAGAAGGCGAAAAAGAGCGTCTACAGGCCTTTGAAGGTGTTGTAATCGCTAAGCGTAATCGTGGTCTACACTCAGCTTTCACAGTTCGTAAAATCTCGAGCGGTGAAGGTGTTGAACGTGTATTCCAAACGCACAGCCCTCTAATCAGCAGCATTGCAGTTAAGCGTCGCGGTGCAGTTCGCCGTGCTAAGCTTTACTACTTGCGCGAGCGTTCAGGTAAATCAGCACGTATTAAAGAGAAACTTAACTAATACGCGCGTTTACCACGCTAAAAAAACAGGCCACTCTTTGAGTGGCCTGTTTTGGTTTGTAAACACATAAATTTCAACTAACATATAACCGCATTTCACTTTCTTCATTTTAGCTATCTTGATAGACTGTCTGTATCATATTTTTTACTGCTGTAATTTTTGCTTTACACCTAATGGCGAGCATAATGGATTTAAACGAACTAAGACAAGGCATCGATGCATGCGATACCGAGTTAGTTAACTTGTTGGCTAAGCGCCGCGCACTAACCGAACAAGTGGGTATTATCAAACAACAAACAGGTGCGCCATTGCATGCGCCTGAGCGTGAAGCGCAATTGATTGCGTCAAGACGTGAGCAAGCGCAAAAATTAAGTGTTAATCCAGATTTAGTGGAAGATATTCTTAGGCGTATGATGCGAGAAGCCTACGAGAATCAACAAGGAAAACTTGCGTGTGCTGCACCATCATTATCACCTGTGGTTATTGTTGGTGGTGAAGGGGCCATGGGCCAGCTTTTTGCAAAACAATTTGAGCGCTCAGGGTATGAAGTGCGAATTTTAGATAAGGCACAACAGTCTCAAGCACAATCGCTGTTATCAGATGCTAAATTAGTGATGATCAGCGTGCCAATTAATGCCATTGAAAGCGTAGTCAATAGCTTACCTGAATTACCACAAGACTGTGTGTTGGCTGACATTACGTCGGTAAAGCAAAAACCGTTGAAAGTGCTGTTAGAGAAACATAGTGGCCCCGTTGTGGGTCTGCACCCTATGTTTGGCCCCGATATTTCTCATTGGGTAAAACAAACCATTGTGGTTTGTCATGGCCGTATGCATCAAGAGTGTGAGGGGTTACTACAACAACTCAATATTTGGGGCAGCCAACTGGTGGAAATTGATGCCAAAAAGCATGACCAAGCGATGCAAATTATTCAGGTGATGCGCCACTTGACGACGTTTGTATATGGGCAATTTTTATCAAAACAATGCCACACACTGGAGGAGCTAAGAAGTTGCTCATCTCCTATTTATCAGTTGGAACTGATGATGGTTGGTCGTCTGTTTGCACAATCACCAGAGCTATATTCTGATATTATGTTGGCGCAATTTGATGATGTAGAAGGGTTGTTGGCGAGTTACCAAGACACATTTGCCAGTACCTTAGAAAAGCTGCAAAGGGGTGATAAAGAAGCACTAATAGATGCCTTTACTCAAGCTAAACAGTATTTCTCAGATAGCGCAGCACAATTTTTAAGCCAAAGCCGTGGTTTGTTAAACAAAGCCAATGACGCCAAAGTGCTGGATTAACTAATAGTATCGGGCCAAGGGAAATCTTCTCTTGGCCCAATCAGTTGTAATTGTTACATCACCTCAACTGCTTGCATAGATTCACTCTGGTAACATCCCAAAATACGGATATACTGAGTATGATCCTTTAACTCTTCTAATGCTTTTTGTACGTGTGACTCAGCCGTGTTGGCTACCAAGTCAACATAGAACACTTCCTCCCAGGGGTTTCCTGGAACGGGGCGCGACTCGAGTTTGACCATATTAATGTTGTGTTGCTTAAACACCATCAATGCATCAGCTAACGAACCAACTTGTTGTTTAGTCGCCATTATTAGGCTGGTTTTTGTGGGGATCTGAGTTGAAACTTGCAGTGCTTTGCGGGCCACGACAATAAAGCGGCTGTGGTTTTCTGCTTGATTAGCAAGCCCTGTTTTGATCACTTCCAATCCTACGTCTTTGCCCGCTTGAGCTGAACCAATTGCAGCACTGTTAGGTGTATTGAAAGCACTTTGCAAGGCACTTGATGTAGAGTCACAGGTTTCGTGTAATACATCCCCTAAACCCTGTACAAACTTACTACATTGGGCAAAAGGCTGAGGATGCGCGAATATTTTTTGTACATCTTTGAGTTGGGTGTCAGGTGTAGCCAACAAACAGTGTTCCACCGTATGCGTAACTTCGCCAACGATTGAAACTTGGGCATGCTGCAAAAGGTCAAAAACTTCGTTGATACTACCTGAGCTGGTGTTTTCAATCGGTAGTAAACCATAATCAGCTTGGCCTTTTTCAACTTTTTCGGTGATCTGCTCAAAGCTTTGACAACCGTTTTCAACTAGCTTGCCAGGTCTGCGGCTAAAATACTTGTGACATGCTAGCTGACTATATGAGCCAGGCCCACCTAAATAAGCGACACGATGAGTGTCTCCAACGGCATCTGGGTTTAGGCTTTTTTGCAGGAGTGCCTGTTGGTTAAGTACCGAGTCTTCAAGAATGGTTTGAAATACATTGTTGATATAGTACGCATCAAGCCCTAATGATTTGCCATAACTGATCAGCTTTTCAAGTAAAGCTTGCTCGCGACGCTCGTCTCGAATCGGTTTTTTATTGGCAATTTTATATTCTAAAACGCTATAACTTATACGCCGACGTTTTGCCAGCAGTATTAGTAGCTCAGAGTCAATCTCGTTTATATCGCTTCGTAGAGCGTTTAATGTATCTTCAGTCATAGGTCCTCATTCCCATTGGCAAAAAAAAACCTCCCAGTTGGGAGGCTTATAATTTGTTGGTGTTACGCGCAAACAAATAAGCCTCCTCAATCAAAGAAGCTAAAAAAGAAAAATACGTAAGTGCGAGTAACAATTAAATTCATAAATAAGATGATAAAATAAAATTCTGGATACATTATTAGCACACTTTAAATCTGTTCTACAAGCTTTAGTTTTGTAAAAGTTTAAGGATTACGTTGTTTTAACAAAGGGCTAATACGTCAAGCTTGGCGTATGCCTTGTGTATCTGTTATATTTGCTCGACTAAGTATAAAAATAACAATTAATTATAAGGGTTTAGCTGTGGTCAATCGCCGACCCCCTTCACGTTTTGGAATACACTCGCTCAGTGTTAAGTTATCTGTGCTGATTTCTGCGGTGTGTTTGATCGCGGGTATTTTTGCTGCGGCATTAATGCTTAAATCTGAAGAAAGACAGTTAATCCATGAAGAATATGCCCAACTAAAACGCTATAGTAATCAAACTGTTAAACAGTTTAATCAATTCTTAGAACACAAGTCGAATTTAGCCGAACAAGCCAATGCAATTGTTGCAAAAGAATTATGGTATCAAGCGAACAATATCTCCGCAGCGCAACCTGCTGATATCCAATACCGTGACGGAGTTTTCCAAAGTACGGCCAGCAATGGTTTGTCTGCAGCACAGTTTGCTGCGAGTGAATTGAGTGATAAATATCAGCAAATCTTTCGCCAATCTGAAGCACTATGGAATGTGATTGCTCCCTCACTGTTACAAGATTTTTTTAATTTTTATATTAATACTCAATCAGGTTTTGTTCGTGTAGCTCCACCTAATGTATTGATTAATAATGACTCTAGGCAAGCACTTTTTAACTCTCACTTTCTACCTATGTTGCGAGAGGAGTTAAACCCAACAAGAGAAGCGCTTTGGTCAGATGTGCACTTTGATCCTATTTGGAACAAGTGGGTGATCAGTATCTTGGTGCCACTTTATTACGAAGATGAGTATGTTGGCTTTACGGGGTCCGACATTGAAGTAAAACAGATGCTATCTCAGCTTTTGCTATCGGATGAGCATCAAGGCTACGTCATCTTTAATGATGAAGGAGAAATTATTGCGGCGCCCTCTACGGGTGAAGTAACGATACAAAGCCTTAATACTAATCAGTCTGTTGCAGAGGTTTTTCCTGAATTAAGTAAAGTATTTAGGCCTGTATTAGAGGCTAAGTTAACTGAGTTTCAAGGGGAATTTGAGCGCGGTGGTCAAGCACATATTATTAATGTGACCACGTTGAAAAAGTTGGGTTGGTATCTTGGTGTCTATAAAAAAAGAGACTCTAGCTTGTCGTCGATTGAGGCATTAAAAGTAAAATTCTTTGGACTATTTATTTTGTATGCTGCATTTGTTGCATTATTGCTTCATCAGGTTTTATATCAATTGGTGTTAAGTCGAATTAATGCACTAGTCGGTGCTGTGAGTGGGTTTGGCAAAGGACAATGGAAAACGCCTAACTTACCTGTTAGCAATGATGAAATTGGCTTGCTTAATGATACGGTCAATAAAATGAGCAGTGAGATAAAAGCCTTGGTCAGTGGACTCAATCAACGCATCGTTGAAAAAGAAAAGGCCGAAAAGCAAGCAAATCGTCTATCTAAAGCAGTGTCCTTTTCTGGTACGGCCGTTGCAATCACCAATGGCAACTTTGAAATCGATTATGTAAACCCCAAAATGATTGAAATGACGGGGTTTGACGAAGCGCACTTTGTCGCTAGACCCTTGCTAGATATTATATCGACAGATATGGCAATTTTAATTGATGATATCGATATTGACTTAAGAAGCAGAAATTATTGGCGTGGCGATACAATATTGGCAGGCTCTGGCAAGGCACCTATTTGGGTGAGTTTGAGCATTTCGCCAATTCGTGAGGCCGATGGTACGATTTCAAGTTATGTTGCTTCTGCGCAAGATATCTCCTTTGTTAAAGAAAGTCAGCGCAAAATGGAGGAGTTGGCTTACTTTGATACTTTGACAGGTCTTGCAAATCGTACTTTTTTTAGAATGCAACTTAGAAAGTCAATGGCTTTGGCGGGGCGTGGTCACTATGCTTTTGCGTTGTTTTATTTTGACCTAGATGAGTTTAAGCGAATTAATGATACCTTGGGTCATGATGCCGGTGATAGATTATTGGTTGAAGTGGCCGAGCGGCTCAAAAACCGCTTGCGTGCTGAAGACACCATAGCACGTTTGGGCGGCGATGAATTTGCTGTATTGCTAAGTGGCATAGATAGTCGAGACAATGCAATGGAGGTTGCCCATACCATTCAGCGTACGATCAATAAACCAATAAAGCTTGGTAATAACGAAGTGATTGTCAGTGCCAGTATAGGCATTACTATGGCACCGTTTGATAGCCAAGAAGAAGAACAACTACTTAAACATGCCGATTTAGCAATGTATGAGGCAAAGGCAAAAGGGCGCAACACCTTCCATTTTTATTCTCAAGAGTTAGATGCCGCTGCCAATGAACGTTTATATATAGAAAACGAGTTACGCATTGCCATCAAAGAGCAGCAATTTAAACTTCATTATCAACCGCAAGTGAACAGCGAATCGCTAGAAGTGATTGGCTATGAAGCACTCATAAGATGGAATCATCCTGAGCAAGGCTTTATTCCTCCCGATAAATTTATCCATATCGCCGAAGCAACAGGGCTTATCGTAGAGCTGGGTGAGTGGGTGTTAGAAGAAGCGTGTACCTTCTCTATGCAATTGCAAGCTGTTGGAAAAGCGGGGAGTATGTCTATTAACTTATCCGCACGGCAATTTAAAGATGACCGCTTGATAAGTACGCTTGCTGACGTTCTAAAACGCACAAAAATGCCACCACATTTACTTCACCTCGAACTAACAGAAAGTATGTTGATGGGGGATGTAGAGGCGGCAATAGCACAATTACATGAAATCAAAAAGCTGGGTGTTGCGTTATCTATTGATGACTTTGGTACTGGTTATTCATCTTTAAGTTACCTCAAGCGATTCCCGGTAGATATGCTTAAGGTTGACCGCTCGTTTGTTAAAGATATTCCTGATGATCAAAACGATATGGAGATCACTGCTGCTATCATTGCCATGGCGCAAAAACTACAGTTACAAGTGGTGGCAGAAGGCGTAGAAACGCGAGAGCAAGTCGACTTTTTGCAAAAAAATAATTGTTATGTGGTACAGGGATACTTTTACAGTCCGCCTATCGCTCAATCTGATGTTGAAGCATTTTGTGATACGTTAAAATTTCGCGTTTAATAGCCTTACATATACCAACTATGGGCAGAAATAGTTAATAACAAGCGTGTTAGCTGTTAAGCGCTTTTATTCGACTGTGTGATCGCATAAAATGCACCGCTATTGAGAAAAGAGGTAAGTAGTCGCTATGCGTGTAGCATTAGGTATAGAGTACAACGGTGCAAATTACAGCGGTTGGCAAAGACAATCGCATGTTAATAGTATTCAACAAGAGTTAGAAACAGCGCTATCTAGGATCTGCAATCATCCTGTAGAGATTGTATGTGCAGGGCGTACTGACGCAGGTGTTCACGCAACGGGTCAAGTGGTACATTTTGATACCGACGCACAGCGCGATATGAGTGCCTTTACACTTGGCTTAAATTCTCAACTACCTGACGACATAGCAATTCGTTACGCACAACAAGTTGACGATGAGTTTCACGCGCGTTTTAGTGCTACAGCAAGGCGCTATCGTTATGTAATTTATAACCATCCTTATCGACCTGGTATTTTAAGAAGTGGCGTTACGCACTATCACCATCCGTTAGACGAAAAGCTGATGCAAGCGGCGTGTCCGGCGATGCTAGGTGAGCAAGATTTTACTTCTTTTAGAGCTGTTCATTGCCAGTCAAATACACCTTTTCGCAATATTCATCATCTAAATGTTCAGCGAGTAGGGAACTATATAGTGATAGATATAAAAGCCAATGCATTTTTGCATCACATGGTTCGAAACATCACAGGTTGCTTGATTGATATTGGTATTGGCAAGGAATCACCTGATTGGATGCAGCATTTGCTCAATATCAAAGATCGTACTCAAGCAAGCGCTACAGCAAAACCTAACGGCTTATATTTAGTAGACGTTGACTATCCACAAAAGTGGCAGATCCCATCGACACCACTTGGACCATTGTTTTTACCAGAATAATGGCTCTATTTGAGTGTTTAGACAGCAAAAATATTAGACTACTAAGACCAGTTTTTTATATCTCTGACATCTAATTCATGTTTTAATTATAGAAATTCGTCTGTGCAGATACAGACATTACAACACAGGATTAGCAATAAGAGAGTTGCCAAATGAGTTGGTTAGAAAAAATCCTACCTAAGACGACTAAATCGTCAGGTAAAAAAGAGATCCCAGAAGGCGTTTGGGCGAAATGCACAGATTGTGACTCTATTTTATACAAAGCAGAGTTAGAGAAATCTTTAAATGTGTGTCCAAAGTGTGATCATCACATGCGTTTGAGCGCCAGAAAACGACTAGAGCTATTTTTAGATGATGCTGATCGTCAGGAATTGGGCGCACATCATGAGCCAAAAGACATATTAAAGTTTAAAGACTCGAAGAAATACTCAGATCGTATCAGCGCAGCCCAAAAGGTGAGCGGTGAAAAAGATGCACTAGTAGCAATGAAAGGCCGCCTAAAAGGTATGCCAGTTGCTGCAGTGGCGTTTGAATTTGCATTTATGGGCGGTTCAATGGCCTCCGTTGTGGGTGCTCGATTTGTAGATGCTGTTGATGAGTGTTTGAAGCATGATATGCCATTGGTATGTTTTTCTTCATCTGGTGGTGCTCGTATGCAAGAAGCTTTGATGTCTTTAATGCAAATGGCAAAAACCAGTGCAGCGCTTGCAAAAATGTCTGAGCGTGGTTTGCCGTTTATTTCGGTTTTAACAGACCCGACTATGGGTGGTGTATCAGCGTCACTGGCGATGTTAGGCGATATCAACGTGGCTGAGCCAAAAGCACTGATAGGTTTTGCCGGTCCACGTGTTATTGAGCAAACTGTACGTGAAACGCTTCCTGAAGGCTTCCAGCGCAGTGAGTTCTTATTAGAGCACGGTGCAATTGATATGATTGTAGACCGTCGTGAAATGCGTGACACACTAGCACGTATTTTGGCTAAGTTTATGAACTTGCCTTCTACTGAACAAGAGCATAGAGTAGCGTAAATTTTTTTAGTAAAGCTATTTTTTGATGACAGTTCAGACTCCATGCCAATCATCAAGTCTTGATGATTGGCTTTGTTATTTAGAAGGTGTTCACCCTTCAACCATCGAAATGGGGCTAGAACGCGTAAAGCGCGTTGCAGAGCAAACCCAGTTACTCGACACTGCTAGCAAAATAATCCTTATTGGCGGTACCAATGGTAAAGGCACAACAGCTCGCTGCTTAGAAGCGTTACTGCTAGCCCAAGGTTACAGCGTCGGCACGTATGCCTCTCCGCACTTAATTCGTTACAATGAAAGGGTACGAATAAATGGTAAAGAGCTGAATGATCAAGACCATATAGATGCTTTTTTCATGCTCGATCAGGGCCGTGGAGACACGCAGCTAACATTTTTTGAATATGGCACTTTGGGCGCTTTAGCTATTTTCAAACGCTATGCAGTTGATTATGTGCTCTTAGAAGTTGGTTTAGGTGGTCGTTTTGATGCCACTAATATTGTCACGCCTTACGCCAGTGTTATTACTACTGTGGATTTAGATCACAAAGAGTACTTAGGTGATACCAGAGAGCTCGTAGGTTACGATAAAGCCGGTATTTTTAGAACTAACACGCCAGCGGTTGTGGGTGATTTGGACATTCCTCATACAGTAACGGACTATGGCGCACAAATTAATGCGGATTTAGTTTTGGCGAATAAAGATTTTAGCCATAGAGTGACAGAAAGCGGCTTTAAATGGCAATATCTGGACTATGACTACGAGTTTGCAACGCCAGCCATTCCTGTGCAAAATGTTGCAACTGCACTGACATTGCTCGCTAAACTAAGCTTATTACCCACGCAAAATGTGATCAGTGAATGCTTAGCAAACTTGAAAGTAGAAGGGCGTTTTCAGCTGTTAAGCGAGTCGCCAAAAGTTTACACCGATGTGGCACATAACCCAGAATCTGCGCGTTATTTAAGGCAAAAGATTGCCCAGTTACGGGTACAGGGGTTTAAAATTCATGCTTTAATCGCTATGCTTGCTGATAAAGATAAAGCGAGTGTAATCAAAGAAGTGTCTGATGTGGTTGATATTTGGTCATGTGCTTCTTTGCAAGGTCCAAGGGCGGAACAAGCTGAAAATTTGCAAACGCTAATACAGTTGCAAACTAAAGCACCATGCGCCAGTCATAGCAGCGTTCAAACGGCGCTTGATGATATTCTTGCTAAGCAGTCAAATGATACCGCGTTGGTGATATTTGGCTCATTTCTTACTGTGGCTGATGCCATACAATATTGGCAAAAATAAGAGAGTAGTAACGTGGACTCAGGATTTGTAAATCGTTTAGTAGGCACCAGCATTGTTGTTGTTGCAGCTATTATTTTTATCCCCAATATTCTTGATGGTGAAAAAGTACATTACAAAGAAGGATTCAAAGCAATTCCTGAGCGTCCTGAGTTCGCGACAGTTGACTTGCAAGCTGTGATTGACGAACGAGCGTCGCAAGCGCCAGAAATCAAAGGGGAGCCGATGGAGGATATTACTTCGGATGACCACCTGTTTGTGGCTGCAAGTACAGAGGATAATTTAGGTAATGAACCTCAAGCGGCCCAGCCAGAGGAAGCGACAAATAACTCTGAGGCTGATATTTCTGAGCAAGCAAGTCAGACAGCCACCGTTGTTGCTTCGCAGCAGACACAGCCAAAGAGCGAACCTAAACGTGCTGCCACTTCAAATTTAACAGGCATGGCGTATGTTATTCAATTAGGCAGCTTTTCTCACAAACCTAATGTTGATGCTTTGGTTGCTAAACTTAACAAAAATGGCTTCAAAGCGTTTACACGCCCGGTTAAAACTCCAAATGGTACCCTTACTAAAGTGTTTGTAGGGCCTGATTTAAACAAAGCTAAACTTGAAGCTAAGTTGCCAGAATTAAAGAAATTAACCAAGCTAAATGGACGTTTGACACAATTCGAAATTGCAAAATGATCTGGTAATTGCCTAGCAGCTCTTATAGAATGCGCCCCAAATTAACGACTTGTTGGTTCTTATGATCTGGGTTGATTACACCATTCTTGGTATTGTCGGATTATCGACTTTATTTGGATTAATTCGTGGCTTTATAAAAGAAGCTATGTCATTAGCCGTTTGGATTGGCGCCTTTTTCATCTCCAGTTTATTTTACCAATATCTAGCAACCTTCCTAACCTCCATTTCAGAACCCCTTTTAAGAAATGCTGCCGCAATAGCCATATTATTTTTTGCGACATTACTGTTGGGTGGATTTGTTAACTATATTTTAGGTGAGATTGTGCAACGCACAGGCTTAACCGGCACAGACAGAGTCTTTGGATTGGTGTTTGGTGCTCTACGAGGCGTATTGGTCGTTAGCGCCTTATTGTTTTTTCTAGATGCATTCACCAATGCGCCAAGTACGCAGTGGTGGCCGGCATCAACTTTGATCCCTGAATTTGGCTTTGTAATAGAGTGGTTTTTTTCCTATCTAGAGCATAACTCCAGCTTTTTAAATTCAGTAAACCGTTAATCGGCGAGGAAAATTTAATGTGTGGTATCGTTGGGATAGTCGGAAAGTCTCCTGTTAATCAGGCGATTTATGATGGCTTAACTGTTTTGCAGCACCGTGGTCAAGATGCGGCGGGTATTATTACCATTGACAACAATACGTTTAGCTTACGTAAAGCGAATGGCTTAGTGAAGGATGTGTTTCACACACGCCATATGAAGCGATTACAAGGCAATATTGGTATTGGCCATGTGCGTTACCCAACAGCGGGCTCTTCAAGCTCGGCTGAGGCACAGCCTTTTTATGTAAACTCACCTTTTGGCATAGCGCTTGCGCATAATGGAAACTTAACTAATGCAGAGGCGTTAAAAGAGCGTTTATTTACTACGGCGCGTCGCCATGTAAATACCACGTCTGACTCAGAAATTCTTCTTAACATCCTAGCACATGAACTGGGTAAACCTGAGAAGATGAAGTTAGATGCTCAGGATATGTTTACTGCTATTGCTGAAGTTAACAAGCAAGTAACCGGCGGTTATGCAAGTATTGCGATGATCATCGGCCATGGTATTGTGGCATTTAGAGACCCAAGTGGTATTCGTCCACTGGTATTTGGTAAGCGTGAAACGCCGCAAGGCACTGAATACATGTTTGCATCAGAAAGCGTAGCGCTTAAAATTGATGGCTACGATTTCGTACGTGACGTAGCACCAGGTGAAGCAATTTACGTGACGGAAGAGGGGGAGTTTTACTCTCAATCTTGTGCCGACAAGACGATTCATGCGCCATGTATCTTTGAATTTGTATACTTTGCTCGCCCTGACTCAGTTATCGATAAAATGTCTGTTTACGCAACGCGTGTAAATATGGGTACTAAGCTAGGCGAAAAGATTGCCAGAGATTGGGCCGACAAAGAAATCGACGTAGTTATTCCTATCCCAGAAACTTCATGTGATATCGCATTAGAAATTGCCTCGGTGCTTGATTTACCATACCGCCAAGGCTTTGTGAAAAACCGTTATATCGGTCGTACGTTCATTATGCCAGGTCAAGAAATGCGTAAAAAGTCGGTACGTCGTAAGCTAAATGCGATAGACAGCGAGTTTAAAGGTAAGAATGTACTGTTAGTTGATGACTCTATTGTTCGTGGTACAACATCTGCTCAAATCGTAGAAATGGCTCGTGAAGCTGGCGCAAAAAATGTTTACTTTGCCTCTGCAGCGCCAGAAGTACGCTTCCCTAATGTTTACGGGATAGACATGCCATCGGCATCTGAGCTGATTGCACATGGTCGTGAAGTGGAAGACATCAACGCAAGTATCGGCTCAGATGGTTTGATTTATCAATCTCTACCAGATTTAATTGCAGCGGTACGAGAAGAAAACCCTGAAATAACGCGTTTTGAAACATCGGTATTTGATGGCCAATACATTACCGGTGATATTGACCAAAATTACTTAAACCGTGTTGATGAGTTACGTAACGACTCAGCAAAATCGACTCGTGAAAAAGCCATGTCTGCAAGTCTTGAATTACATAATCAAGAAACTGGTGAAGGCGAGTAATCGCTGATGGTTATCATCAGATAAAGAAAAGGAGCGTTTAATCGCTCCTTTTTTGTATCTCGCTTTTATATTATTGCTAGCTAAATGTGGGGCTAATAATGCCATTAGTCCAAAGTATGGCTGTTGCTGCTAAGATAATCACCAGCAGGATAAGCCCGCAGGTTACCACCGAACTTGCGTAGATGAAGCCGCGCTCTTCAGGGATGTGCATTAATATTGGTACGCCTGTATACAGCAAATACACCGAATACGCTAAGGCTACAAGGCCAACACTTACCACAAACCATAACTCTGGGTAAAAGGCTGAAAACGCAGACATAAACATGGGGGTGGCAGTATATGCTGACAGCTCAAGTGTTTGGGTAAAGGTTGGTTTTGCACCAAACGTTACAGCCATCCAGTGGGATAAGTAAGAAAGCGCAAAAATACCGACGATGAGTGCTATGTACATAGCTACACCAATCATTAGCGCACTGTCGTGAGTCAGATAAACGGCGTCTCCCGCACCGATTTTCCAACCTAGATGTACCGAAGAATAATAGCCCATAATGCTTGGGATTAGCGCAATTAGGGCGATGTGAGAAAGACTATATCTAATGCTTTCATGACGATTGTCGATGGTTTGCCACTCTTCGAGTGGGTGGGCATATAAGCCCCATAAGTGGTTTAAGATCATAACCGGCCCCTCATTAATATTGTTGTGTTATTTTTATACAGCGTCTGTTTAGTTATGAGAGACGGTCCGATTTTTGTCAAGAATAGGTTAAACTTTTGTCTAATTGAAATGTTCAGAACTCAGTGAATCTAAATATCATATAGAAAAGAGGGCAGAGTTAACGAACCAATCATGAGATGTTGAGTGCTAATTATGAGTTGGTTTTGTCCAAGTTACTCATTTAGCTTTTAGTATCTTTTATTGCGTTTTTTACAAATGTTTACACTTTGATTATTTCTTAATTGTTAATAGTGTTTTTAGTGAGTATTATCCCGCTTGCCTATTTTAGGGAATATAAAAATAATGAGCACTGGAGTAATTATGTTCAAAAAATCACTATTAAGTGTTGCTGCTGTTACACTTTTCGCGGGATGTTCATCTGTACCACTTGAACCAAAAGAAATGTCAGATCAAGCAAAGCAATTTGCTGCGCCTTCTGATGGTATGGCTGGGTTATATATCTATAGAGACTCTATGCTTGGCGCGGCTCTTAAAAAAGACGTTTGGGTTGACGGTAAGTGCGTTGGTGAAACCGCACCGAAAGTTTTCTTCTACACAGAAGTAGAGGGTAACAAAGAACACGCAGTTGCAACTGAGTCTGAGTTTTCTCCAAATGAGCTAAAAGTTGAGACGCAAGCGGGCAAGCACTATTTTGTTGAACAATACATTAAGCTTGGAGCTTTTGTTGGCGGCGCGAATGTCAAAGTAGTGAGTGAAGATGAAGGTAAAAATGCGGTTTCAGCTTTGAAACTAGCTAAGCAAGGCAAATGCAGTAGTCAGTTATAATCTTCTAACTGTTTTGTAATATGGTATCTAAATGAGATATTTAGATACCATTTGGTTATTGAGCTGTCTTAAAACCGATTTGTGGCATTTCTGTAAAGGCTAAACCTCGATTATTCCCTCTAAGTACTTCACCGCATACCCACTAATAAACACGCGTTCGCCTTCAACTTCGCAGTACAATACACCGCCACGTTTTGAGGCTTGATATGCAACAAGGCTGGTTTTACCAAGCTGCTGCGCCCAGTATGGTGCAAGCCCCGTATGAATTGATCCCGTTACCGGGTCTTCATCACCACCGTTAGCTGGCCAAAAATACCGAGAGATAAAATCATATTTACCATGAGATAGAGCGGTTACTACCACATCAAGCGGTCCTAATTGCATCAGTTGTGTTTTATCTTGAGTGACTGCCAACACATCTTCTTCGTTATCATAGATAGCAAAATAGGCCTGAGCACTTTTTAATACGTTGGTCGGTCTTATCGATAGCCCAAGAAGTAGCTGTTCAGGGACTGTTTCAAGCCTTTGCGGCATGCGATTTGGAAAGTCCATTTTAATGCGTCCATCAGGGGACTTTTCTATCACCATATTACCCACGGCTTTGGCGTAAAGTGAAATGGATGTTCGTTCGGGAAAGCTGGAGAAAATCACATAAGACGCGGCCAAAGTGGCATGCCCACAAAAGTCGATTTCTGTTAGCACAGAAAACCAGCGGATATGATATTGCTCATCGTGCTTTACCAAAAATGCGGTTTCTGAGAGGTTGTTTTCAGATGCGATAGATTGCATTAAATCATCATCCAGCCAAGTATCAGTGATAACTACGGCCGCAGAGTTGCCACTAAAGCGTGTATCAGTAAATGCATCGATAATATCTATCTTTATCTTCATAAGGTTTCCTTGCAATAGGTGCTTAGGTTCACTCAAGAGTGCCTGACATCGTCAGGGCGACTCAATAAACTCACTTGTAAGTATGCTAACTCGCAAATGACTGACATTAAGCAGCAGTTATATGCTTTTTACATCGGTCTCACAATAGCTATGATCTCGATTAATTCCGTCATTAGCCAGTTGTGTTACAATGTGCGCAATCAACTCAAAGAGTTTGTACTTAGCAAATCCGTAAATAGAGAAAGTTACGTTGGAAGAATTACTTAAACCTATTAAGCACTTTTTACAGTGCGAAACGCCTGATGCTTGGATAACTGAAGCAATAAAGCAACAAAACTTATCTGTGGTTTTAATTGATCACCTTATTTGCGAGTTAAAAGCCGCGCAATCTGCCATGTTTTTGATCCGTAAATATGCGGTTGATAAAGACAGTGGAGATGCGTTGCTTGAGTGGCTAAAGCCATTTGAAACGCTGATTTACAAGCGTGAAGGAAATTGGCGTGACTTAGCGGACAAGAACAAGCTAACTAAATCGATGATCCCCAAATCAAACACGCCTTATGGGCAAGAACTGATTGATAAGATGGTGATGTTGATTAAAGAAGAGCTACACCATTTTTATCAAGTGTTAGAGATCATGGATGAATATGGAATTGAATATCAAAGTATCACGCCATGTCGCTACGCAAAAGGCATGCTCAGACACGTTAAAACCTATGAGCCTGACGCGTTGGTTGATAAGTTAATTGTTGGGGCTTACATCGAGGCCCGCTCATGTGAGCGTTTTGCTAAATTAGCACCACATGTTGACAAACGCCTTGGAGATTTTTATATCTCATTGCTGCGCTCGGAAGCTCGTCACTATCAAGACTACTTAACTTTGGCGCAAGAGATCAGTGAATTTGATATCACAGAGCGCGTTGCTTTTTTTGGTAAAGTTGAAGCTGAACTTATCGCAACACCAGATGAAGACTTTAAGTTTCACAGCGGTGTGCCGAGCTAAATTTGCTCGGCTTTATAGGGCTCACCTGACCTCGGGAAAATTATTAATTGGGCTGTGAGTTTAGCAATTGTGCTATTCGTGAAAATGTGAGCTTACGGCAAGTTAGCGTAACTCACCATCAAAAATATGCTTGAGTCCAGAATTTAGTCTATGCGTTGTGATTTATAGTTCCAAGGCAAGTAAAGTTCTGGGTTTAATCGCAATT
>NZ_JAAUWV010000031.1 GCF_014694405.1 Pseudoalteromonas sp. S16_S37 | reverse complement strand
CTGTTGAGTAGTAACAAGTCTTACTGCACGTTCACGAAATTCTGGTGTATAGCGATTTGATTTTTTCATAGTTCCAGTTTCTCAAGTTATTGAGTCTCTGGCAAACTCGGGGCGATTCACAAACCTGCTTCCAACTTGCTTTCTATCCATGATTTTTTTGTATCTGTTACAAAGGCAATACCTATGGTTCCATAGTATTGCAAAGCGGCCATTGGTTGAAAGCTTAGCCCTATCCCACCATCCACGAAAACCTCATTTTCGTTTTTAAATCGGTTTGTGTCAAAGCCACTATAAGCCATAGTAAAATAACCTGATAACCCATTAACAACAGGCTCATAGGGGATATATTGAGAAATACCATATAAAGTGAACTCGTCTAATTTAACGCTATCATCAGAAAGGATAATTTTAGGGCTTATTAGCTGCAATGAAGACTCAGAAAACGCATGTCTATTATCATCACTGCTCAAATGAGAAGCAGGAATTGCTTTTACAGATAAGTATTGCTCTTGGTTATTCGTAAATAGGCTGAATGACATTTGACTGTCACCAAGTCGGTTTAATGGGTTTTTAAAATTGCTAACATCAATCTCCAAGCTACTTAACTTGTCAACTAGAGTATTAATTTTTGCCTGATTGTTCTGCCATAACACTTGCGTGATACTTTTTTGGTCAAATAAGTACTGATTTAGCGCTAAAAGGTATTTGCCAGTCAAAAGCTTATCAGCACCTGTCCCGTCTAATCTCGGCACGTTGCCACTAATTAGCCACTGACTAAACTGCTGCTTTTTGTCACCAGATAAATTTTTACCATAAGCACGCAACTGCCAATTGAGTGATGGAGTAATTGTTGAATTGGAAACCAGTCGACTCTGATTAACTACTTTCACAACATCTAAAGGCGTCAACCAAGCCGATTGCGATTGAATCATCTTGGGTTCGACAACACCTAAAATATCCAAAGTGATTGTTGCGCAATTGTGCGTATGAAAAAAGTAATCTATTCTGCGGTTTTTCAGCTCCCACAAATGCAGCGTGATGAGTTTTACCTCATATTCACTCAACCCTAAATGATATTCATAAATGTTTCTAGATTCGATTTTCCCGTAGAACTGCTCACTTTCTGAGTAAGGAGAAACTACAAAGTGACCGCTCTTTCCCGTGACTATTGACTCAAACAATAGCTTAGGCACATTAATGCTATCAACGTCAGTAAAATAAGATACCGCGTGCTCACGCCCATGTTTGCCATTTAACTTTAAGAAACTATGACCCATGAAGCTGCTTGGGCTGACGAGGTTTTCAGAAGCATAAACCAAACTGATTGAACCTGTATTCACTGATTCTATTTAGTTGTTCTAAATGAGAAATTTTTAACGCAGCTGTCGTCAGGTTTAATCCTTCAAAAGGATTAAGTGTTATTGCGGATTGGTATATTGGTATAAGAGTTCAAGTGAAAAGTGATTAACTAATCACGAATGACTTGTGAAACAAACTTAATGAGCATAACGACGTGATAGTTGGTGTTAAAAAGATAGTGATTTTTGGCAAAGCGCTCACATTCCTTTCGCGCAAGGTGAATTCGTGCAAAGGATTAGCGACTTGAGCGAAGCGAATACGCTCTTTTTGCGCAAGGTGATTAAGGTGTAAAGGGTTAACGACTGCGAACGAAGTGAGGTCGCTTCCTTTTTCGTAAGGTGAATATAGTGCAAAAGTTTAATGACAAAGCGCGCAGTGCTTACATTCCTTTTGCGCAAGGTGAAGTAAGCCAATCTAACAACCGCTACGAGACTCACTCCGTCGGATGGCGCTTCGCTTATCCGACCTACGACCAAAATCTCAGGCATTAAAAAAGGCCACCTAAGTGACCTTTTTTACAGTGTTACTGCAATCTATTGATTACTCAATGATTGTAGCTACAACACCAGCACCTACTGTACGGCCACCTTCACGGATTGCGAAGCGTAAACCTTCGTCCATCGCGATTGGTACGATTAGCTCTACAGTCATCTTGATGTTGTCACCAGGCATTACCATTTCTACGCCTTCTGGTAACTCTACGTTACCTGTTACGTCAGTTGTACGGAAGTAGAACTGTGGACGGTAACCTTTGAAGAACGGAGTATGACGACCACCTTCATCTTTAGAAAGTACGTATACTTCTGAAGTGAATTTAGTGTGTGGCTTGATTGAACCAGGCTTACATAGTACTTGACCACGTTCAACTTCGTCACGCTTAGTACCACGTAGTAGTGCACCGATGTTCTCACCCGCACGACCTTCATCTAGAAGCTTACGGAACATCTCAACACCCGTACAAGTTGTCTTCGTTGTATCTTTGATACCTACGATTTCTACTTCGTCGTTCACGTTGATAATACCAGCTTCTACACGGCCTGTTACTACTGTACCACGACCTTGGATTGAGAATACGTCTTCGATAGGCATGATGAATGGCTTATCGATTGCACGCTCTGGCTCTGGAATGTACGTGTCTAGTGCTTCTGCAAGCTCTAGAATTTTTTGTTCCCAAGCTGCGTCGCCTTGAAGTGCTTGAAGCGCTGAACCTTGGATTAGTGGTAGGTCATCACCTGGGAAGTCGTACTCTGAAAGTAGCTCACGTACTTCCATCTCTACTAGCTCTAGAAGCTCTTCGTCGTCAACCATGTCACATTTGTTCATGAATACGATGATGTAAGGTACACCAACTTGACGTGAAAGTAGGATGTGCTCACGTGTTTGAGGCATAGGACCGTCAGTAGCTGCTACTACTAGGATCGCGCCGTCCATCTGTGCAGCACCCGTGATCATGTTTTTAACATAGTCAGCGTGTCCTGGACAGTCTACGTGTGCGTAGTGACGTGTTGGTGTATCGTATTCAACGTGTGAAGTGTTGATTGTGATACCACGCTCACGCTCTTCTGGAGCGTTATCGATTGATGCGAAGTCTTTAGCTTGACCACCATAGTGCTTTGCTAGCACGTTTGTGATTGCTGCTGTTAGAGTTGTTTTACCGTGGTCAACGTGGCCGATTGTACCTACGTTTACGTGCGGTTTTACGCGTTCAAACTTTTCTTTTGCCATCTTAAAAAATTCCTATAAAGAAATTAAAGTCCAGCCCTTAGAGACCGGACCGAACTAAAATTACTTAACAGCGCGAGCTGCAATAATTGTGTCAGCCACACTCTTAGCCGCTTCTGCGTACTTGGAAAATTCCATAGAGTACGAGGCACGACCTTGTGTAGCAGAACGAAGATCGGTTGCATAACCAAACATTTCAGAAAGCGGTACTTGTGCGTTAATCTGCTTCAAGCCACCAAGCGCATCTTCCATGCCTTCAATTATGCCACGACGACGGTTTAAATCACCTACTACATCACCCATGTTAGCTTCAGGGGTGATAACTTCAACTTTCATAACTGGCTCTAAAATGATCGGATCAGCCTGTAGCGCACCGGTTTTAAAGCCAATTGAACCTGCGATTCTAAACGCCATTTCGTTTGAGTCTACGTCATGGAACGAGCCATCAAACAACGTCGCTTTAACACCCAATAGCGGATAACCGGCAAGTACACCTTGTCGCATCTGCTCTTGAATACCTTTATCAACCGCTGGAATATACTCTTTTGGTACTACACCGCCCACGACTTCGTTCACGAACTCGTATGTTGGAGCCTCATCATCAGAGATATCCATCGGCTCAAGCTTAAGCCAAACATGACCATATTGACCACGACCACCAGACTGACGTACGAATTTACCTTCTGCTTCAACCGTTTTACGAATCGTTTCACGGTATGCTACTTGAGGTTTACCAACGTTACACTCAACGCTGAATTCACGTTTCATACGATCAACAATGATATCTAAGTGTAGTTCACCCATACCAGAGATGATCGTTTGGCCTGACTCTTCATCCGTTTCTACACGGAATGATGGGTCTTCTGCCGCTAGTTTACTTAGCGCGATACCCATTTTGTCTTGGTCAGCTACGGTTTTTGGCTCAACTGCAACTGAAATCACTGGCTCTGGAAATTCCATACGCTCTAAAGTAATAACAGCTTCTTGTGAACATAATGTGTCACCCGTGGTGACATCTTTTAGACCAATAGCAGCCGCAATGTCACCAGCACGTACTTCTTTGATCTCTTCACGAGAGTTTGCATGCATTTGAACGATACGGCCCAAACGCTCTTTTTTGCTTTTAACCGGGTTATATACCGCATCACCCTGCTTAACAGTACCAGAGTAAACGCGGAAGAAAGTTAAAGTTCCTACAAATGGGTCTGTGGCTATTTTGAATGCCAACGCCGAGAACGGCGCGCTATCATCTGCAGGACGAGTTCCTTCAGAGTCATCTTCAAGAATACCCTGGATCTCTTTAACTTCAGTAGGTGATGGCATGTATTCAATCACAGCGTCAAGCACAGCTTGTACGCCTTTGTTCTTGAATGCACTACCACAGGTCATTGGCACAATTTCATTGGCCAATGTACGCTTACGAAGCGCAGCCTTTATTTCAGCTTCGCTCAGTTCACCGTCATCTAAATATTTATCCATTAGTTCTTCAGACGCTTCAGCTGCGCTCTCAACCATGTGAGAACGCCACTCTTCAGCTAAGTCTAGAAGTTCTGCAGGGATCTCTTCATAACTGAACGTCATCCCCTGGTCTTCATTATTCCAGTTGATGGCTTTCATTTTGATGAGATCGATAACACCTTTAAATTCGTCTTCAGCACCAATAGGTAGCTGAATAGGCACAGGTGTGGCGCCCAGGCGAGATTTCACCTGTCCCACAACAGCAAGGAAGTCTGCGCCAGTACGATCCATTTTGTTTACGAAAACCAAGCGTGGTACTTCGTATTTGTTCGCCTGACGCCAAACTGTTTCTGTTTGTGGCTGTACACCTGATGAAGCACACAACACGACAACTGCACCATCGAGTACACGTAAAGAACGTTCTACTTCAATGGTAAAGTCTACGTGTCCTGGAGTATCAATAATATTGATACGATGGTCGTCAAATTGCGCGTCCATTCCCTTCCAGAAACACGTGGTTGCAGCAGACGTGATTGTGATACCACGCTCCTGCTCCTGCTCCATCCAGTCCATAGTTGCAGCACCATCGTGAACTTCACCGATCTTATGAGAAAGACCCGTGTAGAACAGAACACGTTCTGTCGTGGTGGTTTTGCCTGCATCTACGTGAGCACAAATACCGATGTTACGATAGCGCTCAATAGGAGTTGTACGTGCCATATTATCCTCTTAAAGGGTGTTAGCAGATTACCAACGGTAGTGAGCGAATGCTTTGTTCGCTTCAGCCATACGGTGAACGTCTTCACGTTTCTTAACCGCAGTGCCTTTGTTTTCAGCTGCGTCAACGATTTCTTGAGCTAAACGTAAGCCCATAGATTTCTCGCCACGCTTACGTGCAGCTTCAACCAACCAACGCATACCTAATGCGTTGCGACGAACTGGACGTACTTCAACTGGTACTTGGTATGTAGAACCACCAACACGGCGAGATTTAACCTCTACCGCTGGGCGTACATTTTCAAGTGCAGCTTCAAAGATTTCTAGGTGCGACTTGCCTGATTTCTCAGCAGCCACGTCTAACGCACCGTATACGATTTTTTCAGCAGTAGATTTCTTGCCGTCTAACATTACTACGTTAACGAATTTAGCAAGAAGTTCCGATCCGAACTTAGGATCTGGAAGAATTTTACGTTGACCTATTACGCGTCTTCTAGGCATTTTATATCTCCGGTATCTTCAGGTTCGCCTTTTTGGGCGACTCCCAAAACAAATTATTTACAAATTAAAACTTAAGTGCTTGGCCTTACTAACGGAGAACCATTAGCCCTTAGGGCGTTTTGCACCGTACTTAGAACGAGCCTGTCTACGGTCGTTTACGCCGGCACAGTCAAGTGCACCACGAACAGTGTGGAAACGCACACCAGGTAAGTCTTTAACACGACCACCACGGATTAGAATTACACTGTGCTCTTGTAAGTTGTGACCTTCACCACCGATGTATGAAGTTACTTCGAAACCGTTAGTTAAACGCACACGTGCTACTTTACGTAATGCAGAGTTTGGTTTCTTAGGTGTAGTTGTATATACGCGAGTACATACACCACGCTTTTGCGGACAAGCTTTAAGCGCAGCTGAGTTACTTTTTGTAACCTTGCTACGACGTGGCTTACGCACTAGCTGGTTAATAGTTGCCATTAAATAGCTCCTGATTAGTTAAAAATTACTACTGAAAAAATATAAAATCGTCCCAAATTTCTCGCCACTTTCGTGGAACGAATAAATGGGTGGCCGAATTTTAATGAGCAAAGATTGACCTGTCAATAAAAACCGCGCTTTGAGTAGGAAATTTGCAGTTTTTAACAGTGATTTTAACTTTTTTGACAAAAATCACTGCCAACAGGTTGCATAGATTTGGAATTTGATATGTTCCGATTGTGCTGCATATGAAGCAGTGCCTAGGATAACATTTCTTGCAATTCGATGCTATCAAACAAAGACAATAGACTTGCTCAAACAGCACAAAATATAGGTCAAATGTCAGTCCAAAAAAAAGCAGCTCTGTGAGCTGCTTCTTCATTTTTACCTACCATAAGGTAACGAGTTACTCGTTACCACCTAGTAAATCAGCATTTAGTGCATCAGTTAGTGCTTGAGTTGCCTCTTCTGCACTTACGGTTTGCTCTTCAACAGGTGTTTCAGCTTGCTTACGACGGTTAATACGCTCTTGGTGATACGCAAAACCAGTACCAGCTGGAATTAAGCGACCTACGATTACGTTTTCTTTCAGACCACGTAACTCATCGCTCTTACCATTAACAGCAGCTTCTGTAAGAACACGCGTTGTTTCTTGGAAAGACGCAGCTGAAATGAACGACTCAGTTGCAAGTGATGCTTTAGTAATACCCATTAGCTGAATTTCAAACTTAGCTGGGATCCTACCTTGCTTTTCAAGCTCACGGTTCGCGATATTAACGCGTGCCACTTCAACTTGTTCACCTGTTAAGAACTCAGAGTCACCACCATCTAGGATAATACACTTACGTAGCATCTGGCGAATGATAGTCTCAATGTGCTTATCGTTAATCTTTACACCTTGTAAACGATATACTTCTTGTACTTCGTTTACGATGTAGTTAGATACGTCAGTCACACCACGTAGACGTAAGATGTCATGTGGAGACTCAGGACCATCGGCGATAACTTCACCTTTAGAAACCTGCTCACCTTCGAACACGTTAAGCTGACGCCATTTCGGGATCATCTCTTCGTATGCATCACCTTGTTCAGGCGTGATAACTAAACGCTTCTTACCTTTAGTCTCTTTACCAAAGCTAATTGTACCTGTGATCTCAGCAAGAATTGCAGGATCTTTTGGTTTACGCGCTTCGAATAAGTCCGCTACGCGCGGTAGACCACCGGTGATGTCGCGAGTTTTCGAACCTTCTTGAGGAATACGCGCAAGAACCGCACCTGGTAGCGCTGTTGCGCCATCGGTGATTTCAATCGTAGTAAACGAAGGAAGACGGATCTCTTGTAAACCACGCTCATCGTTTTCAACGATTAGCTTAGGTTCTTTCGCGTTAACCTTAGACAAGTCTTTAACAACCACACGGGTTAGACCCGTTAGTTCGTCAGTTTGCGCTTCAGTGTTGCTATCATCGATATCTGAGAACGTGATCTTAGATTCGTGCTCAATGATGATTGGGTGACTATGCGGGTCCCAAGTAGCAACAATGTCGTTACCTTTAACGTCAGCACCGTCTTGAACCGTTAATACCGCACCGTAAGGTACTTTATAACGTTCTTTCTCACGACCATGTTCATCAATGATAGTGATTTCAGTTGAACGTGACGTAATTACAATCTTGCCATCTGTATTTAATACATACTTAGCATTATGTAGTTTTAGGTTACCGTTAGTCTTAACTTGTACGCTGTTCTCAGCTGATGCTCGTGATGCCGCACCACCAATGTGGAACGTACGCATCGTAAGCTGTGTACCCGGCTCACCGATTGATTGAGCAGCGATAACACCAACAGACTCACCCGCGTTGATCAAGTGACCGCGTGCAAGGTCACGACCGTAACACTTAGCACAAACACCAAAGTCGTTATCACACGTGATAACTGAACGTACACGTACTTCGTCCACTGAGTGCTCTTCTAAAAGGTCACACAGTTTTTCGTCAAGCATGATATTACGCTCAACTAATACTTCATCAGTACCTGGCTTAACAACGTCTTCAGCAACAACACGACCTAATACACGCTCGCGTAGTGGCTCTACAACGTCACCACCTTCAATGAGCGGCTTCATTGTTAGACCGTCTAATGTGCCACAATCGTCATCATTGATAACTAAGTCTTGTGCCACGTCTACTAAACGACGAGTTAGGTAACCCGAGTTCGCTGTCTTAAGTGCCGTATCGGCAAGACCTTTACGCGCACCGTGGGTTGAGATGAAGTACTGTAGTACGTTTAGACCTTCACGGAAGTTAGCCGTGATAGGTGTTTCGATGATTGAACCATCAGGACGAGCCATTAGACCACGCATACCAGCTAGCTGACGGATCTGAGCGGCACTACCACGAGCACCTGAGTCGGCCATCATAAACACTGAGTTAAATGATGGTTGCTCTTCTTCTTCACCTTTAGCGTTGATAACGGTGTCTTTTGACAAGTTCGCCATCATCTCACGTGATAAGTTTTCGTTAACACGTGACCAGATATCGATAACTTTGTTGTATTTCTCACCCGCAGTTACAAGACCTGATTGGAACTGTTGGTTAATTTCATTTACTTCTGCTTCAGCATTTTCAATGATTTCAGCTTTCACTGGTGGGATAACTAAGTCATCAATACCGATTGAAACACCTGACTTCATCGCATAATGGAAACCGGTGTACATCACTTGGTCAGCAAATACCACTGTATCTTTTAGACCAAGACGACGGTAACACTCGTTTAGAAGACCAGAAATCTGCTTTTTACCTAGTGGTTTGTTGATAAGCTCAAACGGCAAGCCCTCTGGCAACACTAGAGATAAAATTGCACGACCTACTGTCGTATCAATGATCTCAGTTACTTCTGAACGTTCTTTGGTTTCTTCATCAATACGTGTTTCAGTAATACGTACTTTTACACGTGCATGAAGTTCAGCAGTACCTGTACGGTATGCTTTTTCAGCTTCTTTTTGATCTTTAAATACAATGCCTTCACCTTTACCGTTAATACGGTCGCGCGTCATGTAGTAAAGACCTAGTACAACGTCCTGTGAAGGTACGATGATTGGCTCACCGTTCGCTGGCGATAGGATGTTGTTAGTCGACATCATCAGCGCACGGGCTTCAAGCTGTGCTTCAATTGTTAACGGTACGTGTACCGCCATTTGGTCACCGTCGAAGTCAGCGTTGTATGCCGCACACACTAGTGGGTGCAGGTGGATCGCTTTACCTTCGATAAGTACCGGTTCGAATGCTTGGATACCAAGACGGTGAAGTGTCGGTGCACGGTTCAGAAGAACTGGGTGCTCACGAATTACTTCGTCTAGTACGTCCCAAACCTCAGGAACTTCACGCTCAACCATCTTCTTCGCAGCTTTGATGGTTGTTGCCATACCACGGCGCTCTAATTTACCGTAGATAAATGGCTTGAATAGCTCAAGTGCCATCTTCTTAGGAAGACCACACTGGTGCAATTTAAGCGTAGGACCAACGGTGATTACAGAACGGCCTGAGTAGTCAACACGCTTACCAAGAAGGTTTTGACGGAAACGACCTTGCTTACCTTTGATCATATCTGCAAGCGACTTAAGAGGACGCTTGTTAGAACCTGTGATCGCACGGCCACGACGACCGTTATCAAGTAGCGCATCAACCGCTTCTTGTAACATACGTTTTTCGTTACGTACGATAATATCTGGTGCAGCTAAATCTAATAGGCGCTTCAAACGGTTGTTACGGTTGATAACACGACGATATAAATCGTTCAGATCAGACGTAGCAAAACGACCGCCATCTAGTGGGACTAGTGGACGTAAGTCTGGTGGAAGAACCGGAAGCACGCTCATGATCATCCACTCAGGGTTGTTACCTGATTGGTGGAAAGATTCCATTAGCTTAAGGCGCTTAGTGATCTTCTTACGCTTAGTTTCAGAGTTGATTGTTGGTAACTCTTCACGCATTTCAGCGATTAATTGCGCAAGGTCTAGCTCGCGTAGCAAATCAAGTACAGCTTCTGCACCCATCTTCGCTTCGAATTCATCACCGTGCTCTTCTAGTGCATCTAGGTACTCTTCTTCACCTAAAAGTTGACCACGCTCAAGCGTTGTCATACCAGGCTCAGTTACTACGAACGATTCGAAGTAAAGTACTCGCTCAATATCACGCAATGTCATATCTAGCATTAAGCCGATACGAGATGGTAATGATTTTAAGAACCAGATATGCGCAACTGGGCTCGCCAGCTCGATGTGACCCATACGGTCACGACGCACTTTAGTAAGCGTTACTTCAACGCCACATTTTTCACAGATCACACCACGGTGTTTTAAGCGCTTATATTTACCACATAAACACTCATAATCTTTCACTGGGCCGAAAATACGGGCACAGAATAAGCCATCACGCTCAGGCTTGAAAGTACGGTAGTTGATTGTCTCAGGTTTCTTTACCTCACCATAAGACCATGAACGCACCATGTCTGGTGAAGCAAGACCAATGCGAATCGCATCAAATTCTTCGGTCTTATTTTGTTGCTTCAGAAACTTAAGTAAGTCTTTCACCTTAGCTCTCCTGTCGGAGGTTAATCTTGAGGGCAAGCATTGCCTGCCCCTTCATTCTTTCAGTCCGGCTACCCACTGGGAGGGTAACTGCCGCAGCTAAACTGCGGCGGTCGGATTAATTTTCTTCCAACTCGATGTTGATACCCAGTGAGCGGATTTCTTTGAGCAATACGTTGAATGACTCAGGCATACCCGGTTCCATCTTGTGGTTACCGTCAACGATGTTCTTATACATCTTGGTACGACCGTTTACGTCATCCGACTTAACTGTCAACATTTCCTGTAGTGTATAGGCAGCACCGTATGCTTCTAATGCCCATACCTCCATCTCACCGAAACGCTGTCCACCGAACTGTGCTTTACCACCCAGCGGCTGCTGAGTAACTAAGCTGTAAGAACCTGTTGAACGCGCGTGCATCTTGTCATCAACCAAGTGGTTAAGTTTCAACATGTACATGTAACCAACAGTTACTTGACGTTCAAATGCATCACCAGTACGGCCATCGTAAAGTGTTACCTGACCACTTGTTGGATAACCACCTAGCTCAAGTAGCTCTTTAATTTCGCTTTCTTTAGCGCCATCAAATGCAGGTGTTGCAATTGGTAAACCGCCTTTAAGGTTTTCAGCCAAGCGACGCACTTCATCATCAGTGAAGCTATCAATATCAACTTTCTGACGGCAATCACCTACCTCATACGCTTTCTTGATGAAGTCACGTAATTCAGCAAGTTCACGCTGTTCTTGAAGCATTTCTTCGATACGCTCACCGATACCGCGCGCAGCAAGACCCATATGAGTTTCAAGGATCTGACCGATGTTCATACGCGATGGTACACCTAGTGGGTTCAATACGATGTCTACAGTACGACCTTTGTCATCGTAAGGCATGTCTTCAACTGGTACGATAGTAGAGATTACACCCTTGTTACCGTGACGACCCGCCATCTTATCACCAGGTTGGATACGACGTTTAACCGCTAGGTAAACTTTAACAATCTTCAATACGCCCGGCGCTAAGTCATCACCTTGAGTGATCTTGCGACGTTTGTTTTCAAACTTTTTGTCGTATTCAGCTTTAAGTTCATCATACTGTGCAGCTAACTGCTCAAGCTCTGATTGCTGCTCTTCATCTGCTAGGCTTTGTGTAAGCAACTTGTCAGTTGAAAGGCTTGCAATACGGCTCTCATCGAAACCAGCTTTAGCGAGTAGATTACGAGCACGTGTTAACACGCCGCCTTCAAGGATCTTGAATTCTTCGTTGAAGTCTTTCTTCGCTTCACGAAGCTGCATGTCTTCAACTTCTAAGGCACGTTTGTCTTTTTCAACGCCATCACGTGTGAATACTTGAACATCAATAACAGTACCTGTTACAGAGTTTGGTACACGTAGCGAGCTGTCTTTAACATCTGATGCTTTTTCACCGAAGATAGCGCGTAGTAGCTTTTCTTCAGGAGTAAGTTGCGTTTCACCTTTAGGCGTAACTTTACCTACTAGGATATCGCCGCCTTTTACTTCAGCACCGATGTATACAACACCTGATTCATCTAGCTTACCAAGCGCAGACTCACCTACGTTTGGAATATCAGCTGTAATTTCTTCAGGGCCTAACTTAGTATCACGTGCGATACACTGTAGCTCTTGGATGTGGATCGTTGTTAGACGGTCTTCTTCAACCACGCGCTCAGATAGCAAGATCGAGTCTTCGTAGTTGTAACCATTCCAAGGCATGAATGCTACACGTAAGTTTTGACCAAGTGCTAGGTCACCTAAATCTGTAGATGGACCATCTGCAAGTACATCACCGCGAACAACCGGCTCACCAACCATACAAGTTGGCTTTTGGTTGATACAGGTGTTTTGGTTTGAACGTGTGTACTTAGTTAAGTTGTAAATATCGATACCCGCTTCACCTGGAACACGTTCTTCTTCATTTACGTTAACTACGATACGACTTGCATCAGCGTACTTAACCACACCGCCGCGCTTAGCAACGATGGTTACACCTGAGTCTTTTGCAAGCGTTAGCTCGATACCAGTACCAACTAGCGGCTTGTCTGCTTTTAACGTCGGAACTGCTTGACGTTGCATGTTCGATCCCATCAATGCACGGTTAGCATCGTCGTGCTCAAGGAATGGAATAAGTGCCGCAGCCACAGAGATAACCTGTTGTGGAGATACGTCCATATATTGAATGTCAGAACGACCCATGAATGTCGATTCACCTTTGTGACGACACGGGATCTGCTCATCAATAAATTCGTTGTTCTCGTCTAAGTTTGTGTTTGCCTGAGCAATTACAAACTGACCTTCTTCGATTGCCGATAGGTAATCAACTTCGTCGGTTACAACACCATCAACTACTTTACGATATGGTGTTTCTAAGAAACCATAATCATTAGTACGCGCGTAAGTAGATAGCGAGTTGATTAGACCGATGTTCGGACCTTCAGGCGTTTCGATAGGACATACGCGACCATAGTGCGTTACGTGCACGTCACGTACTTCGAAGCCTGCACGCTCACGCGTTAGACCGCCCGGACCTAAAGCAGAAATACGACGCTTGTGCGTTACTTCTGATAGCGGGTTGTTTTGGTCCATGAACTGTGAAAGCTGTGAAGAACCGAAGAATTCTTTAACTGCTGCTGAAATAGGCTTAGCGTTAATTAAGTCTTGTGGCATTACAGCATCAAGATCACCTAAGCTCAAACGCTCGCGCACGGCACGTTCAACACGCACTAGACCAACGCGGAATTGGTTTTCAGCCATTTCACCTACTGAACGAATACGACGGTTACCTAAGTGGTCGATATCGTCCACTTCGCCTTTACCGTTACGGATGTCGATCAATACACGCATAACAGCAACGATATCTTCTTTGCTTAGCGTACCTGGGCCTGTATCTGTATCATAGCCAACACGGCTGTTGAACTTCATACGACCAACAGTTGACAAGTCATAACGCTCTTCAGAGAAGAACAGGTTGTCAAATAGCGCTTCCGCAGCTTCTTTTGTTGGTGGCTCACCAGGGCGCATCATGCGGTAGATTTCCACCAATGCTTCTAGGCGGTTGCTTGTAGAGTCGATACGCACTGTATCTGACATGTAAGCACCACTATCAACGTCGTTAATATAAAGTGTTGCGATGCGAGTGTGACCTGCTTTTACAAGCTCAGCCATTAGCTCAAGTGATAACTCATCGTTGGCATTAGCGATTACTTCGCCAGTTGACTCATCGATATAGTTTTTCGCAACAACACGACCAATGATGTACTCATGTGGTACTTCTAGTTGTTTAATATCTTT
The DNA here is from genome assembly GCF_014694405.1 of Pseudoalteromonas sp. S16_S37. Taxonomy (GTDB): domain Bacteria; phylum Pseudomonadota; class Gammaproteobacteria; order Enterobacterales; family Alteromonadaceae; genus Pseudoalteromonas. The sequence goes on along the minus strand of NZ_JAAUWV010000031.1, from coordinate 36,680 downwards.
CTTTTCTAGTGCTTTGATGTGGCGCGCAGTAATACGACGACCAGATTCAATCACTACTTCACCGTCAGCATCTTTAATATCAAATGCAGCAGTTTCACCGCGAAGACGCGATGGTACTAGCTCCATCAATACTTTACCGTCAGTTACTTCGAACGTAGTTGTTTCGAAGAACAAGCCTAGGATCTCTTCTGTAGAGAACTCTAATGCACGTAAAATGATTGATGCAGGTAATTTACGACGGCGGTCGATACGAACGTAAAGGTTATCTTTTACGTCGAATTCAAAGTCTAACCATGAACCACGGTAAGGAATAACGCGTGCGTTATAAAGCACTTTACCAGACGAGTGCGACTTACCACGGTCGTTATCAAAGAATACACCAGGTGAACGGTGTAGCTGAGAAACGATAACACGCTCTGTTCCGTTGATAACAAAAGTACCGGTGTCAGTCATGAGCGGGATTTCGCCCATGTAAACTTCTTGCTCTTTAATGTCTTTTACTGTGCCTGGTGCGTCTTTATCCATTAGCACAAGACGTAATTTAACGCGAAGTGGAGCAGAATAAGTCACGCCGCGAATTTGACATTCTTTTACATCGAATACTGGCTCACCAATACGATAACTGACGTATTGTAGCTCAGAATTACCCGAGTAGCTTTTGATCGGAAACACAGAACGGAAAGCAGCTTCCAAACCGTGGTCGCCATCAGCGTCCGGATTCAAGAACTTTTTGAACGATTCTAACTGCGTCGACAGTAAGAAAGGTATGTCCAAAACTTGTGGACGTTTACCAAAATCCTTACGGATACGTTTCTTTTCAGAATAAGAGTAAGCCATGGGGTTCCTCAGCTTGCTGATCTTTGACCCAACCTGTTCTTGTAAGAACAGACTTAACTGGCATTCAAGCCATGATAACAACATCTAATTGTTGTACTAAATGCCATTGATATTAGCAAAAAACTACTTAGTTATTGAAAATACCAGTGAAATTTAGAATTTTATTGCGCGATAGAAAGGCATCTCGCTATAGCGCAAAAGGGCCGGTGATTAAATAATCACCAGCCCTTGCCTGATTTCTCAGGCAGCGAACCTAGCGTTAGCTAGATTACTTGATCTCAACTTGAGCACCAGCTTCTTCAAGCTCTTTCTTAAGTGCTTCAGCTTCTGCCTTAGATACACCTTCTTTGATTGCAGCAGGTGCAGACTCTACTAGAGCCTTAGCTTCTTTAAGGCCTAGACCTGTTGCGCCACGTACTGCTTTGATAGCAGCAACTTTGTTAGCGCCAGCAGCAGCTAGGATTACGTCGAACTCAGTCTTCTCTTCAGCAGCTTCAGCAGGACCAGCAGCAACAACAGCAGCAGCTGCAGTTACGCCGAATTTTTCTTCCATTGCTTCTACTAGTTCAACAACTTCCATTACTGACATTGCAGCAATAGCGTCAAGGATTTGGTCTTTAGTTACAGACATTTCAAATTTCCTAATTATTTACGAACCCATGTGGTTCAAAAAATTTATTAAAGAAAGGAGCGGTGCTTAAATTAAGCAGCTTGCTCAGCTTTCTGTACACGTACCGCTTCAATTGTTTTACACAATTTGCCAGCAGACGCTTCTTTCATAGCGCTCATTAAGCGTGCAACAGCTTCATCGTAAGTAGGTAGCTTAGCAAGCATCTCTACATCAACGATTTTACCTTCGAATGCAGCAGTTTTAAGCTCAAACGCTTGATTCTTTTTCGCGAAATCAGCAAAGATACGCGCAGCAGCACCTGGGTGCTCTGAAGAGAAAGCGATAAGGCTTGGACCAACTAGTGATTCATTAAGGCATTCGTAATCAGTGCCTTCAACAGCGCGTCGAGCTAGGGTGTTACGAACAACTTTCATCCATACACCAGCTTCACGAGCTTCTTTACGAAGAGCAGTGATTGCACCTACTGTTACACCACGAGAATCAGCAATAACGGCTGAAAGAGCACCTTTGGCAGCTTCGTTGACTTCAGCAACAATTGCCTTTTTGTCTTGAAGATTTAAAGCCATGGGTGTTACTCCTGGTTTATAGAAAAACAAAGATTTGTTTTTCAGTTCTACTCTACTCTGCTAAAAAATTTAGCAGAGATGCTTTTTACGGCGAGAGCCAGAAGATTAGGAAAAATCTAGCTGGGATTCACACCGTCTACGTAGGACGATTAAGGCCGAAGCCACCTACGGTCTTGGACGGAAGCGCAATTTATCGCGTTACTAAAAAGTGTTGCGAAATTATACGCTTCAACCCGAATTCGTTTCTTTGTTGAACTTATTCAAATGAATTTATCAACAAAATGGCGCAAGATTATAGTTCAAAAATTACGCCATGTAAACGCTAATCTCTAATAAATTATACTTGCGTATTTAGAGAAGCTTGGTCAACAGCAACACCTGCGCCCATAGTTGTTGAGATGCTTACTTTTTTCAAGTAAGTACCTTTTGCTTGAGAAGGCTTAGCTTTCTTAAGCGCAACAAGTAGAGACTCAAGGTTTTGTTGTAACTGCTCAGCAGTGAAGTCCACTTTACCGATAGTAGTGTGGATGATACCGTTCTTATCGTTACGGTAACGAACCTGACCAGCTTTAGCGTTTTTAACTGCTTCTGCAACGTTAGGCGTTACAGTACCAGTTTTAGGGTTAGGCATAAGACCACGTGGACCTAGGATTTGACCTAGTTGACCAACAACGCGCATTGCATCTGGAGAAGCAACAACAACGTCAAAGTTCATTTCGCCTTTTTTAACTAGTTCAGCAAGGTCTTCCATACCAACTAAATCAGCACCAGCTTCTTTAGCAGCTTCAGCGTTAGCACCTTGAGTGAACACAGCTACGCGAACGTCACGACCAGTACCGTGTGGTAGTACAGTTGCACCACGAACGTTTTGGTCTGATTTACGTGCGTCGATACCAAGGTTAACAGCAACGTCAACACTTTCAACGAACTTAGCTGTTGCTAATTCTTTAAGCAATGCAACTGCTTCATTGATTTCGTAATCTTTAGTAGCATCCACTTTTTCGCGGATAGTACGCATACGTTTAGTAAGTTTAGCCATTTCTATTAACCCTCTACATTCAAGCCCATTGCACGTGCAGAACCTGCAATCGTGCGAACTGCAGCTTCTAAATCAGCTGCTGTTAAATCTGGACGTTTAGTCTCAACGATCTCTTCAAGTTGAGCACGTGTAACAGTACCCACTTTCTCAGTGTTAGGACGACTAGAACCAGACTTGATGCCTGCGGCTTTCTTAAGAAGGTAAGAAGCAGGTGGAGTCTTCATTTCGAACGTGAAAGAACGATCGCTGTATACAGAAATAACTACAGGAACAGGTGCGCCTTTTTCGATAGACTCTGTACGTGCGTTGAACGCTTTACAGAATTCCATGATGTTTACACCGTGTTGACCTAGTGCAGGACCTACTGGAGGACTAGGGTTAGCCATACCAGCAGCAACTTGTAGCTTGATTAGAGCTTCAACTTTTTTAGCCATGATAATACCTCATTAGGTGGGTCTTAGCCTTGTGCGCGCGAGGACGCGTACTCAAGCGGCTTCCCAATTAATAAAAAACTTTTTGATTTTGCAAAGACTTTATATCTTTAGCATACAAAAAGGCCGCTGATTATAAGTTAACCAGCGGCCTTTTTCAATAGCCATTCCAAGAAAGAATTATTTATCTTTCTCTACTTGGCCAAATTCTAGATCAACAGGCGTCGAGCGACCGAAAATAAGTACAGATACTTTTAAGCGGCTCTTTTCGTAATCCACTTCTTCAACCACACCACTGAAGTCCGCAAATGGACCGTCAGTTACGCGCACCACTTCACCCACTTCGAACAAGGTTGCAGGCTTAGGTGCTTCAGCATTTTCTTGTAAGCGGTTAAGAATACGCTCGGCTTCTTTTGCACTAATTGGTGCTGGGCGGTCAGACGTACCACCAATGAAGCCCATTACACGCGGTGTACTGTTCACTAAGTGCCAGCTCGCGTCGTTCATGTCCATTTGTACCAGTACATAACCTGGGAAAAATTTACGCTCAGATTTGCGCTTTTGACCAGCACGCATCTCAACTACTTCTTCAGTAGGGACTAATACTTCACCGAAGCTATCTTCCAAGCCTTCGATTTTAATATGCTCAATAATAGTTTGAGCCACACGCTTTTCATAACCTGAAAACGCTTGAATTACGTACCAGCGTAATTTCTTTTCTTTGTTCTCATCCGACATGGGATCAGATCTCCAATCCAGTTAAAAAGCCAACAACTCTGAATAAAATGCCGTCCAGACCCCATAGGATCAACGCCATTACTACTGTCGCAGCCATTACGATAAATGTAGTGTGAGTTGTTTCTTGACGCGTTGGCCAAACAACTTTACGTACTTCGATGCGAGACTCTTTTGCAAAAGCAATAAAAGTACGCCCCTTTTCAGTTGTAAAAGCCACACCGAGTGCCGCTGCAATCGCTACAACCACGCCAACGGCACGTAATAACACAGACATATCTGCATAAAGATAGTTGCCAACTACCGCACCTGTAAGAAGCGCGATTGCAATTAGCCATTTTACCATGTCCATTGAGCTAGACTGGGTTTCAACATTAGTGCTCATAATTTATTTACCTTAAATACAGACACAACAACCCTGCATATAACAGGGTTAATCCATTAAATCCAAATGTATAAATAAGCGTTAACTACTCAAGAACACATTATTTTAGATTTAGACTCTACTGTATGAATGGCAGGGGCGGCAGGACTCGAACCCGCAACCATCGGTTTTGGAGACCGCTGTTCTACCAATTGGAACTACGCCCCTGCAAAGTGGATGCCCATTATACTTACGAACAATTTGAAAACAAGAGTAAAAGATATGCAAACACAAAAATCATCAAAACAGACACGCCACATTTAATTAGATAAGTCTAAAAACTGTGTTTTCAAGTGTCCAATCTTAGTAAATCAGGGTTATAAAAGTCGGTTAATAACCAAATTTGCTCAAATGCGTGATTACTTGGAAAGTCGAGCCTGCCAATAATCGCCTCAAAGTCATCATGATGCCATAGTGTACTGGCATTGCGGATCAACAACCATGTACGCTTAGAATGATAACGTTTAAGTGCTTTTTGTTTTAATAAACGCTCCAATGCAACTTGTAAACGTCTCTCTGTTGGTGCTTGCGCCATCGTGGCAAGCTCTCTTTGAATGTCTAATGATAGCGACCTACCGAGCACAGCCATCGCTTCTTGCTCACTGCCGTATAAATGTGCAACTTCGATATCCAGTCGCTCATCTGCTTGATAGCAACTGATATCTGGCATATTCGGCTCATTATGCCAAATATGCCGCATAGGAATACCATATTGCTGTTCGTAGCAACGTAAAAACAACTTTGCAGCTTGATGTTCTAGCTGTAACTTTTCCAAATCACTTTCGCGCAGCACCGATTGTTTCATGTATATCCGTTAATAAGCTTGAGGCACCAAAGCGCAAATGTGCAGCATTGATCCACTCTCGACCCATAATTTGCTCTGCTAAACGCAGGTAATCCGAAGCCTGAGCAACCGTCTTAACACCTCCGGCCGCTTTAAAACTCACATCTTTGTCAGAGCGCTTAATACATTCAAGTATAGTCTTAGTTGCATCAAGTGTTGCATTTACAGGCACTTTACCTGTACTGGTTTTAATAAAATCAGCCCCAGCAAGTATCGCAACATCACAGGCTTGAGTGATAAGCGCTTCACTCTCAAGTACGCCACTTTCAATGATCACTTTTAATTTAGCTTTGCCTTTGCACAATGTTTTACTTGAGTTGACGTATTGCCATGGGGTATCAGGGTCTCCAGCAATCAATTGCTGATAGGGCAACACCAAGTCAATTTCATCAGCTCCATCAAAAAGCGCTTGTTCCGTTTGAGCAAGAACAGCTTTCAACGGCTGCTTTGCGTCAGGAAAATTTGTTACTGTGGCTACTTTTACCTGTGTTAGATCTCGTTCGGCTAGGAGCTGTTTAGCCAACGCCACAAATTGAGGATATACACACACAGCAGCGGGAACACCGAATTCGGGGTTAATACTGTTAATCAGTGACGCAATGGCATGTTCGTCATCGTTTTCGTTCAACGACGTTAAATCCATTAAGCTCAATGCCAATTTAGCATCTTCATACAATGCCATAATTCTATTCCAGTTAGGTCAATATCTTGGTTTAGTAAAAAGCATACGCTCAAATCTCCACAGGACAAATGTCCGCAAAACACGGAGAGCAAATAAATGTTATGCTGAATAACTCATAACCAAACACTATAAGCAGTGTGTCATAGTGCAATTTTCGGCGCAAGACACTGTAAATAAAGCCTTAAGCCATTTGACAAGGTGCCATATAACTTTTGGTTATATAAACTAGGTTTTAATTATTTTTTACTCTGCTTGAGGCACTATATTCTGCTTCCCTGTTCACCACTTTGTGTGCATCGTGGTCACGTAATCTTAGTGTTTTGGAGCTAACAGTGCAGTATTTACCCATTTTCACCAAATTAGACAATAAACCGGTTCTCATCGTCGGTGGCGGTGATGTTGCGCTTCGAAAATGTCGTGCATTTATTAAAGCACGCGCACATATCACTGTGGTAGCTCCGCAATTTTGTGATGAACTAAAAGCACATGAAAATAGTGGCGAAGTCACACTAGTAAACGGCTATTTTACTACTGAACATTTAGCAGGAAAGATGCTGGTCATAGCGGCTACCGACAACGATGAAGTGAATAACCTAGTCTTTGAACAAGCTAATGAGAGAAATATTTTTGTTAATGTGGTTGATGACCAACCAAAATGCACCTTTATTTTTCCCTCTATCGTAGATAGAGACCCCATTACCATTGCCATTTCAAGTGCAGGCACAGCGCCCGTCTTAGCAAGACGCTTGCGGGAAAAGCTCGAAACGCTCATCCCGCAACACATTGGCCCGCTTGCCAAATTGGTGGGAAGCTTCAGAGAGCACGTCAAAGAACGTTTTAAGCATTTTGCTGATCGCAGGCAGTTTTGGGAAAGCGTATTTGATTCAAGTGTAGTGAGTAAAGTACAAGCAGGTGATACTCTAGGTGCCACGGCACAATTACATGACATGCTTGACGCAAAACCTGAACCTGAAGGGGAAGTATATATTGTTGGTGCAGGTCCGGGCGACCCTGAATTACTGACATTAAAAGCATTACAGCTAATGCAGCAAGCCGATGTGGTGGTGTACGACTACCTTGTATCAGATGAGATCATGGATTTAGTGCGCAGAGATGCCGATTTAGTGTGTGTTGGCAAACGTTTGGGGAATCACAGCGTTAAGCAAGAAGACACTAATCAGATGCTGGTCGAATTTGCCAAACAAGGCAAGAAAGTATGTCGTATCAAAGGCGGCGACCCGTTCATTTATGGCCGTGGTGGCGAAGAAGTACAAGTGCTGGCAGCAAACCAAGTGCGTTATCAAATAGTGCCTGGTATTACTGCTGCCGCAGGTTGCAGCGCCTATGCTGGCATTCCGCTTACACACCGTGATCATGCGCAAGCAATTCAGTTTGTAACGGGTCATTGTAAAAAAGATGGTCAGGAGCTTGATTGGCCTTCGTTGGCTAAGCCTAATCAAACTTTGGCCATTTATATGGGCGTGATAAAATCGCCGCATATTCAAGCGCAATTGCTGAAATATGGTCGCGCAGGTTCAACGCCTGTGGCAATCATCGAAAACGGCACTCGTAAAGAACAACGGGTAATTAGAACGCAGCTGAGTCAACTAGCAGAGCAAATAGAAGCACATCAAGTTGTCTCACCTGCATTACTTATTATCGGCGAAGTTGCTGCACTTCATGAGCAACTTGCCTGGTTTGGACAAACCGCGCAGGTAAGCAGCTTTGCTCAGCCACTCACCGATGTGGCATAAACAGATTATTTAATTTTAATATTTGATGTAGGACGACTACTATGGCTTTAACCCACCTTCAGCAGCTTGAAGCTGAGAGTATAAAGATTATTCGCGAAGTCGCCGCCGAGTTTGAAAACCCAGTAATGCTTTACTCTATTGGTAAAGACTCTTCGGTACTTCTGCACTTAGCTCGTAAGGCATTTTATCCAGCTAAAATCCCTTTCCCATTGTTGCATGTGGATACAGACTGGAAGTTCCGCGAGATGATCGAGTTTCGTGACCGCATGGCAAAAGAGTATGGCTTTGAGCTCTTAGTGCACAAAAATCCAGAAGGTATCGCCATGGGTATTGGACCATTTACCCACGGTTCAGCAAAGCATACTGATGTCATGAAAACCCAAGCTTTGAAGCAAGCGTTGGATCAATATGGTTTTGATGCTGCTTTTGGCGGTGCTCGCCGTGATGAAGAAAAGTCTCGCGCCAAAGAACGTGTTTACTCATTCCGTGACAAACACCACCGCTGGGATCCAAAAAACCAACGACCAGAGCTTTGGAATACTTATAACAGCCAAGTAAACCCAGGTGAGAGCATCCGCGTCTTCCCACTTTCAAACTGGACTGAGCTAGACATTTGGCAATATATCTATCAAGAAAACATTGAGATGGTACCGCTATATCTAGCAAAAGAGCGCCCTGTTGTTGAGCGCAATGGTACGTTGATCATGGTAGACGATGAACGTATGCCATTAGAAGAAGGTGAAGTGCCTCAGATGAAGTCGGTGCGCTTTCGTACGTTGGGTTGCTACCCACTTACCGGTGCAGTTGAGTCAACAGCCAGTACATTAACCGAAATTATTGAAGAAATGTTGTTATCAACATCATCTGAGCGTGAAGGTCGTGTCATTGACCATGATTCAGCTGGGTCGATGGAAAAGAAAAAACGTGAGGGGTACTTCTAATGTCAACAGCCAATGAAGTGAGAGAATTAGGAATTGATGCATACCTTGCTCGTCAGCAAGACAAGAGTTTGTTACGCATGATGACCTGTGGCAGTGTTGATGATGGTAAGTCTACCCTGATTGGTCGACTGCTACACGATAGCCACCAAATCTATGAAGATCAGCTAGCAGCCCTACACCGAGATAACGAAAAGGTGGGGAATGCGGGTGAGGAACTCGACTTAGCACTGTTGGTTGACGGCTTACAGGCCGAGCGTGAGCAAGGCATCACCATTGATGTAGCTTATCGTTATTTTTCAACAGCTAAACGCAAGTTCATTATTGCCGACACACCAGGACACGAGCAATATACCCGTAACATGGTGACCGGTGCGTCGACCAGCGATCTGGCCATTATTCTTGTTGACGCGCGCTATGGTGTGCAAGTGCAAACCAAGCGTCACAGCTTTATCTGTGACTCATTAGGTATTAAGCAATTTGTTGTTGCTATCAACAAGATGGATATTTGTGACTTTGATGAAGCGGTGTTCAATCGCATTAAAGCGCAGTACTTAGAGTTTGCAAAACAGCTTAGTGTAACTGACATTAAATTCGTACCTATGTCAGCATTAAAAGGCGACAACGTAGTAACGCGTTCAGCACATACGCCTTATTACACAGATAAGCCTTTGCTTGAGCTACTTGAAGACTCGCCAGCAGCCGCCGCTAACACTGAGTTTGAAGCGCGTTTTCCTGTACAGTATGTTATTCGTCCAAACCTTGACTTTAGAGGTTTTCAGGGCACATTAACATCAGGTTCCTTAGCGGTTGGCCAAGCAGTAAAAGTGCTCCCTTCGGGTAAATGCTCTAGTATCAAAGAGCTGGTAACCTTTGACGGTAACTTAGAGCAAGCACAAACAGGACAAGCGTTTACTATCACCTTAAATGATGAAGTCGATGTGAGTCGAGGAGATGTGATTGTTCCTGCAGATTCAAATGCCCAAGTAACAAATCTTATTCAAGCAAAGCTAGTTTGGATGCACGAAGCTCCATTGGTTGTGGGTAAGAGCTATAACTTTAAGCTAGGTAGTAAAAATACCTCCGCTATCGTTAAACACATTGATCACACTATTGATGTGAATACCTTAGAGCATGGCCAAGCTGACGCATTGCAACTTAATGAAATTGCAATCGTCACGCTTGAGCTAACTGAAACGATTGTGGCCGATATTTATCGCGATAACCGTGAGACAGGTGCGTTTATTCTGATTGATAGATTGAGCAACTTGACGGTAGGCGCAGGTATGATTGAGACTTTATTAGCTGCTCAAGAAGCCAGACAATCACAATTTAGTGAGTTTGAAATTGAACTTAATGCTTTGGTCCGCAAGCACTTTCCTCATTGGCAAGCGCTGGATATCAGCAAACTTAAGTGATCAGTTAACGCCTGTTATTAGGAGCGTCTTTAGATGTATGAACAAATCGTTTTAACAGGCATCATGTTAGCGTTAGTCGGCTGCCTTTTTGGCACCCGACTAAAACCCGCGTGGCTATTCGTTGGCGCGATAAGCTTAAGCTACCTAGCTGGTCTTATCGATCTTGAAGGCATGTTAGTCAATTACGCTAACCCTTCTCTTATTACACTGGTGCTATTAATCTTAGTGTCAATTGCCATTGAAAAAACCACGCTTATCCAAGCTCTAGCACAGTCTTTAGCAAAAGGTAGTTTGTCACATTCGGTGATGAAGCTCGGCCTATCGACCGCCTTTTTGTCATCATTTACCAACAATACCGCCGTAGTAGCTTCGCTGATTTCAGCGATAAAAGAAAGCCCAACACATTCCCCTTCGAAGTTGTTATTACCCTTATCCTATACGGCTATTTTAGGGGGAACACTCACCTTAATAGGCACCTCAACCAACTTAATAGTAAATGGCTTTGCTATTGATGCTGGGATGGCGCCTCTAGGCTTTTTTGATTTCACACTCATTGGCTTAGGCGCACTGTCGGTTGGCCTACTAACCATAATGGTGCTACTCAAATACCTACCTGATAATGGCACCAATGATCAAGAAGTGGTGCCCTTTTACTTGGAAGGTAAAGTACAAGCAGGCTCTAAGCTGATTGGCCGTACCGTTGAAGAAAATGGCCTTCGCGATCTCAAAGATTTGTTTCTTGCCGAGATTATTCATGGCGATCGCCGCATTTGTGCCGTTACCCCTCAGCAGGTAATCCAACAAGGGGATGTGTTATTATTTGTGGGCGACATTAAGTCTGTGCCTTTGCTATCCCGTTTCGATGGTCTAAAAATCGTTCATGATAAGCATGAAAAAGACGTTGAACACCTCGTTGAAGTTGTCATGAGTCAGTCATCAAAATACATTGGCAAAACGGTAAAGGAAGTGCGTTTTCGTGAGCAATTTCATGCCGCGGTTATTGCCATTAGACGTGGTCATGACCGTTTGCAAGGAGGGCTTGGGCAAGTTCGTTTACAAGCCGGTGATTCATTGATTTTGGCGCCTGGTAGTCAGTTTTATGAGCTGCCTGATTTAAAGCGCGAGTTTGTGTATATCTCAGGTTTAGACCTACAAACACATTTAAAACCAAAACAATCAAACCTAGTATTGGTAGCCTTTGCTGGTGTGTTAGCGCTGAGCATTTTTGACGTAGTACCGCTGGTCAAAGGTTTAATGGTCTTGTTACTTGGCTTATTTTTGATGGGTACCATCAAGGTGAGCGAGCTAAAACGCCGCTTTCCCATTGAGCTGTTAGCCATCGTAGGCAGCGCCATTGGTCTTGCCAAGCTGATGATCAACACAGGGTTAGCTGGGCAGATCTCCGATGCATTATTTTACGTGTTAGGGGATTTTGGCCCCTATGGTGCCTTTATCGCTATTTTTGTGATGACCGTCGTATTTACCGAACTCATCACTAATAATGCCGCCGCTGCACTGTCATTTCCAGTCGCATATGCGCTGGCAATTGGCTTTGGAGTGAATCCACTTCCGTTTGTTATGGCCGTTGCATTTGGCGCGTCAGCCAGTTTTATTTCACCTTTTGGTTATCAAACCAATTTGATGGTTTATAGCGCAGGAAACTACCGTATAAAAGACTATGTGACGATGGGATTGCCTCTATCCATCATATATTCAATTACTGTTTTAACCTTAATTCCTCTGGTTTTTCCATTTTAATAGGCAAGCAATATGGACGAAAATATAGTTTGGCATAACTATGCCGTTGACAAAGCACAACGTAGTGAACAAAAACGCCATAAGCCTTGTGTATTATGGTTTACTGGTTACTCAGGTTCAGGTAAAAGCACAGTAGCAGGTGCCCTTGAAAGCGCCCTGCATCAACAAGGTGTTCATACCTATTTGCTCGATGGGGATAATGTTCGCCATGGCCTGTGCAAAGACTTAGGATTTAGTGACGAAGACAGAGTCGAAAATATTCGTCGCGTTGGCGAACTCAGTAAGCTCATGGCCGATGCCGGCTTGGTCGTACTTACCGCCTTTATTTCGCCGTTTCAAGCAGAACGTGATATGGTACGTTCGCTACTAAATGACGGTGAGTTTATTGAAGTATTTTTAGATACACCGTTGGATGTGTGTGAACAACGCGATCCTAAAGGCTTGTATAAAAAAGCCAGAGCGGGTGAAATCAAACACTTTACGGGTATTGACTCTGATTATCAGGTGCCGGTAAACCCTGAAGTGAGATTAGATACTAGCAAAAACTCGTTGTCTGACTCTGTGGAGCAATTAGTCGCATACCTGAAAACTAGAAACATCATAGGATAAGTTATGAATCAAACCGATCTTTTGGAAGAGATCTTGTTGCTAGCGCGCAAAGCGGGTGACGCCATCATGTCAATTTATGCCAAAGATTTTAATATCGAGTATAAAGCAGATCAGAGCCCAGTAACCGATGCCGACTTTGCGGCCCATAAAGTGATAGTCAAAGGTTTGCAAAAACTTACACCTCAGCTGCCTATCTTAAGTGAAGAAAGCGCAGACATAGACTGGCCAACAAGGCAAACTTGGCAGGAATATTGGCTGGTCGACCCTATTGATGGTACTAAAGAATTCATCAAGAAAAACGGCGAATTCACCGTTAATATCGCACTTATCAAACATGGCAAACCCATTTTAGGGGTGGTACATGCCCCTGCACTTAACGAAAGCTACTTAGCGGCTGAAGCAATTGGTGCATTTAAAGAGTGCGGCGAAGCGCGCATTGAACTTAAAGTAACAGAAAAGGCCAATACAGGAACAATCCATGTTGTTGGCTCGCGCTCTCATCCATCCCCCGATTTAGCCGCCTACCTTGAACAGTTTGATGACGTGGAAATGGTGCCTAAAGGTAGTTCATTGAAGTTATGCTTAGTGGCAGAGGGGCAAGCCGATATTTACCCTCGCCTTGGGCCTACTTGTGAATGGGATACTGGAGCTGGCCATGCAGTTGCAGCAATTGCGGGTGCCAAAGTCACTCAAATTGACGGTAGTCCATTGCTATATAATCAAAAAGAAAGCTATTTAAATCCTTATTTTGTCGTCTCTCGGTTAGCTGACTAACTTAGCCTCACGTTTAACCCGCAAGAGGCGGGTTAAACTTGCTCTTTACGTCCTGCTAAATACCGTATAAAGTGCGCATTGCTTTATAATCAATGCCAAACTGACGTTCAAACCAACTATTTACATACGCATTACTCGGCTCGATTTGTGCACACCTAAGTACATTTTCCGCATTGGATTCGGCGCGTTGGTCTTGGCAATATTGTTGCTGCCACAATTGTGTAAGCGATTGCTCAAATCCTTGAGATAATTTAGTTAAGTAAGAAGAAAACAGCGCTTGTTGATCTAATAATTCAGCAGCTCTAGGCTGTAGTTCAGCTTCTGCAAAGTTAGCACTGTGGCTTGTTGTTTGATTGCCCTGACTGTCCATATATTGGTTAGACAACTGCATCCCAGCAAGCTTGCTATGATAGCTTAATCGCGCAGAATATGTCTCGCGATAGTCAATTAGTGGATATATGTAAACGCGCTCAACATCTACCTCTACCTGCTTGTTACTATCATTTGGATCCTGTCTAAGCTCTTTAACAAGATAGCGTTTTTCTTGTTGCTTGTGTGTCCGTACTTGTTGGTAATCTACATCTGCAGCAATGGTCATATCTAGCGCTTGAGTCGCTTTTGGAGCGTACCAAATACTGCGCTGAAAACTATCTTGTAGTTGACTAATAGTGCCGTCAATCAACTGCTGATGAGCACGCCTTTGCGGTGTATTAAGTTGCAATTGCTTGTTAAAGACTAGGTTTGAATAACGACTATTATCTACATGATCGACAGACAAATTTTGCTTAACCTGCCATACCGAGCAGTATTTTTGTGTAAGCTGATATAAAAAGAAACGCTGCCCCTTAACCTGTTCAGCTAAAGCGTCGCATTTACGCTTAGCTAATTTGCTTAGCTGTGGCTGATAACTCTTTAATGACGTTGTTAGCTGAGCATTGGCAATTAAAAATGCATATTTGTGCTCAAACCAACGAAATTGATCGGGAAAACTACTGGTTGCTAAGGTTTTTCCATGCTCTTTGAGAAACGCCTCAGCATAACGCACTTCTTCACTTTGGGTTGCCGCCTGTGCGCCCATAGCTTCAAGATGCCAAACGCTTTGGTTACGTAAAATAGACTCAAGCTTATCTGCTGCACCGATGTGGTTTGATGCGAGCCTCAGCATACGAACTTCTATCAGCCCTCTATCAATAATTTTGTGACGTGCTTGATTGAGGCGCTGCTGCGCTTCTACATCATTGGCATCTTCTTCTAAAGCTTGTTGATAAAACTCTGCAGCTTGTTGATACATTCCCTGCTCATACAGCTTGTCACCCTTTTCAACTAAGCTAGTACATGCACTTAGTAAGAATAAACTCCCCAATAACACCATGGCTCGAGTCATACAGCTATTTTCCTTTCAAATTCAACGTTACTTACTCTTTATCATGACTGATAACATTGTAGCCAATCTAGGCCCACGATGCGATGACTAAAATAACGCCAACTCACACCTTTTTGACTACGCTTAAAAAAGTACAACCAAGTAAGGGATCTGATTATGCAACAATACTTGTGCCGCATTTTACTTTGCTGCTTTTTTTTTCATGCTGCCAGTGTACTTGCTAACGACCCCAAAAGTAAGATCCATATATACACAGAAGACTTCCCACCCTATCAAGAGTTTATGGGGCCTGGCAAGATAGGCGGTGTTGCTACAGAGTTAGTAAAAACCCTGTTCGAGCACAGTAATATTGACTATAAAATTCATGTATTACCTTGGTTTAGAACTAACCATATTGTAAACCAAACGCCAAACACCTTTATCTATTCACTTGCACGTACTAAAGAGCGCGAGAAGCTCTATCA
This sequence comes from Pseudoalteromonas sp. S16_S37, assembly GCF_014694405.1. Classification (GTDB taxonomy): domain Bacteria; phylum Pseudomonadota; class Gammaproteobacteria; order Enterobacterales; family Alteromonadaceae; genus Pseudoalteromonas. The sequence continues at coordinate 21,392 of NZ_JAAUWV010000031.1, read as the reverse complement.
CTGGATTGCGCCTCTGTGCGAAATAAATGTGTCTTTTTACAAACTCAAAGCTAGAAAAGACATTGAAGTGAATAGCATTGAAGATATTAAAAAATATATTGTGGCAGTGGCATCTGGACAGCCTACAGAGCAACATCTCGTGGAGCAAGGTTTCACCCAAGATGACAATTTAGTGATCCTAGCCAGTCATCAACAAGGCGCTTTGATGCTCAACAAAGAACGTGTTGACTTGTTATATGGTGCCGACTTATTTATCAAAAACGTCAAAAAATCACTGGGAAGTACCGACGAGTGGGAAAGAGTCTATGTATCTGAACATTTAAGTAAGCGCATGTATTTAGCCGCAAACATCAATAGCGACGAAGCGCTTATCAGCAAACTGCGTAAAAGCCATCACGCACTGAGTAAAAAGCTCAAAACATCAGTGCGCTGTGAAAAAGCCCTGCATACTTACTAACTTTGCCTCGTGATGCGTGTTTGTACTTTATCAAAGGCATAAGCTAAATACGCATCGCTGGCTTGCACACCCATATAGTTACTTAATAGATCTTTTAGCTGTGACACATCATGAATTGTTTGCTGTATTTGCGCACCTGTTTGCTCATTCATGTGGATAAAACTATCGTTACGGATTAGATAACGTTGTCCGTCTTCAATACGTGATACAACGAGGTTATTCACAAATGCAGCCTCAAAATGTTGATGACTATAAAAATGCCCTACTTCGCAATCTCCTTCAAATACCTCTGCCAAATCGATTTGATACAAAGAAATAGTCTCAGGCACAGTTTGTGAAATCGTAACAGTCCCTTCACCACAGAGAACTTCATATTGGTTCACACCTTCAATCACCACCTGATTGCGGTTGATCTCAATAGGTACAATCGGTGCTTTCACACCAAACCCGACTTCAATGGTATAAGTCTTGTCACCAAAGCGCAGTAAGGTGACGCGATGCGTGCGAGGGTTGTCAGTTCTGCCATTTAACATCACGCGCGCCAACGCAGGCTTTACGTCATAACCTAGCGCTTCTAACACTAAATACATGATTCGGTTATGTTCAAAGCAATACCCACCTTGGCGCTTGGTGATCAGCCTCTCAAACAATGCCTCAGCTTCAAGAGATAAGTAAGCACCTTGCATAGCGTTAATACTGCTAAAACTGTAGGTTGCTAAATGCTGCTTTTGCAATTGCGCAACGAGCTCAAAACTACCAATGGGGGCAGATAAAGACAGAGTATCTAAATACAAGCGGATATAGTGAGCGAGTGGTAAATCGTACTTCTCTAACATATTATTTTCCTTAAAGTATTTTTATGTCGGTAGCAAAGATAAAAGCTCAAGTTAGGTTTAGGTCAAGAACCTTTATTATATTTTTGCATACCAACTGAAGCCTTATGATGTTCAAAACTTAGTAAAATTGTTCTTTGGATTCTGATGACTCCTCCATCTAACAATTAACACAACTGGAAATGGTCTTCATCTAAATCTAAGATCAATTACTAATCACTCTCTCAAACATCGTAAGGATGGATATGAACAATCTACAAAATAGTAACGAGATTCAAGTTGAGAATGCTGGAAAGCTCATTGGCAGCCTCCCTAAAGAAAGTTTAAAGTCCTTATTTTACTTGTGTGTTGGAAAACCTGATTCTCGGACGAAGGTATTTTCGTCCGCTGTTTTTTTGGAAAAGGACGATATCATTGAGCTGAATGAATGTATTACTAGAAAACTAAAAATACATAATATCGATGCTCAAATTACTACTGTGAGCGTTGGTAAAGGCACAGACATCAGCGAGTTTGGAACTTGGCGGGAGTTTGAAGAGCATCACTGGCATGAACCAGAATGTATAGAGGAACTTGTAATAAAATGGGACTTTATGATCACATTGCCCGATTATAAGATACCACAAAGACATACATTACTCGTTAGAATATCTTGTGATATGAAGCCTGGAAAGTTTCTTCAAATGGTTGCTTCTGGCAATGCAGATGACTTCGATCAAATGGACATTCTTACTGCGCCAGCATTTTGTAGAGTAGACTTTATTAACTCCCAGATCAGTAAAGAGCTAATCAACGAGGTGAGTGATTGGTATGAAGGGAGAAAAGAACCAGAACTTATACCTAGCAAGTTTTATTGGTTCAAGTTACGAAAAAATATTGTTGCAATGCTAATACATCATTCTTTCGCACTCATGTTTTCACTTGTATGGGTAACAGCTTACCTCTGGTTAGACACAAATAAGTTCTCTGGCAATATCACTCTGCAAGCAAGTGCACTTTGGATTTTTATCGGTATATACATGTTAACTCCCGTAACCAAGTTCGGGCATATTATTGCTAGCCGTGTTTATTCAGAGCTAAGCGAGCTAGAAGGTAGTAGAGTGGTTTTTCAATTCACCTCTGGGGATAAAAAAAAGTTATCTGAATTAGCCAATTATAATAAAAAGAAAGGCCGTTCTTTTGCTATGAAATCACTCTTTGCATTCCTCATAAACATACTTGCTGGAATTTGCTCTACATATTTGTATTTAAATAGCTGATGAGGTCGCTTCCTTTTTCGTAAGGTGAAACGAGCAAGTTTAACAACCGTTGAGGGACTCACTCCGTCGGATGGCGCTTCGCTTATCCGACCTACGACCAAAATCTCAGGCATTAAAAAAGGCCACCTAAGTGACCTTTTTTACAGTGTTACTGCAATCTATTGATTACTCAATGATTGTAGCTACAACACCAGCACCTACTGTACGGCCACCTTCACGGATTGCGAAGCGTAAACCTTCGTCCATCGCGATTGGTACGATTAGCTCTACAGTCATCTTGATGTTGTCACCAGGCATTACCATTTCTACGCCTTCTGGTAACTCTACGTTACCTGTTACGTCAGTTGTACGGAAGTAGAACTGTGGACGGTAACCTTTGAAGAACGGAGTATGACGACCACCTTCATCTTTAGAAAGTACGTATACTTCTGAAGTGAATTTAGTGTGTGGCTTGATTGAACCAGGCTTACATAGTACTTGACCACGTTCAACTTCGTCACGCTTAGTACCACGTAGTAGTGCACCGATGTTCTCACCCGCACGACCTTCATCTAGAAGCTTACGGAACATCTCAACACCCGTACAAGTTGTCTTCGTTGTATCTTTGATACCTACGATTTCTACTTCGTCGTTCACGTTGATAATACCAGCTTCTACACGGCCTGTTACTACTGTACCACGACCTTGGATTGAGAATACGTCTTCGATAGGCATGATGAATGGCTTATCGATTGCACGCTCTGGCTCTGGAATGTACGTGTCTAGTGCTTCTGCAAGCTCTAGAATTTTTTGTTCCCAAGCTGCGTCGCCTTGAAGTGCTTGAAGCGCTGAACCTTGGATTAGTGGTAGGTCATCACCTGGGAAGTCGTACTCTGAAAGTAGCTCACGTACTTCCATCTCTACTAGCTCTAGAAGCTCTTCGTCGTCAACCATGTCACATTTGTTCATGAATACGATGATGTAAGGTACACCAACTTGACGTGAAAGTAGGATGTGCTCACGTGTTTGAGGCATAGGACCGTCAGTAGCTGCTACTACTAGGATCGCGCCGTCCATCTGTGCAGCACCCGTGATCATGTTTTTAACATAGTCAGCGTGTCCTGGACAGTCTACGTGTGCGTAGTGACGTGTTGGTGTATCGTATTCAACGTGTGAAGTGTTGATTGTGATACCACGCTCACGCTCTTCTGGAGCGTTATCGATTGATGCGAAGTCTTTAGCTTGACCACCGTAGTGCTTTGCTAGCACGTTTGTGATTGCTGCTGTTAGAGTTGTTTTACCGTGGTCAACGTGGCCGATTGTACCTACGTTTACGTGCGGTTTTACGCGTTCAAACTTTTCTTTTGCCATGACGGAACCTATCAGTTTTTGTGTATCTAGATTACATATAAAAATAACCCGCCATATGCGAGCTAAGATTATTCTTTCAATTTTTTAATGACAAATCAAAGGAAGTATTTGAGAAGATTCTTAAGACTGGTGCTGATAGGCAGATTTGAACTGCCGACCTCACCCTTACCAAGGGTGCGCTCTACCAACTGAGCTATATCAGCACACCAGAATACTGGAGCGGGCAGCGGGAATCGAACCCGCATCATCAGCTTGGAAGGCTGAGGTAATAGCCATTATACGATGCCCGCTTTAGGAACCTGTTCTTAACTACCTCGAACCGTCAAGAATAAAGTGGTGGAGGGGGCTGGATTCGAACCAGCGAAGGCAGTGCCGTCAGATTTACAGTCTGATCCCTTTGGCCGCTCGGGAACCCCTCCACGAAAAATTCTTTCCTAAAGCATCTGCAGATTGCAGTGTAAAAAATGGTGCCGACTATCCGAGTCGAACGGATGACCTACTGATTACAAGTCAGTTGCTCTACCAACTGAGCTAAGTCGGCACTGCTTTAGTACGGGGCGAGATTCTAGAGCAAGGTTTCGGGCGATGCAACAACAATCTGCAAAAAAATGATAAATTATTGTTTAAGTGCTCATATTTGCGGCAATAGTACGCTAATACGTTCAAATTTGAGTGTTTTTACGCCAAAAAGCTAAGCCTTGCAACACTAAAGCGTCGTGGTACACAGCCTCACAATTAAGTTGCTGAGCAATAAATTCACCATATCCACCCGCACAAATCACCTTGAGCTTACCTTTATTCGACCCAAACTTTTCTATTGCTGCATACACGGCGCCCAACGTGGCCACTAAGGCGCCATTTTTCACGGCATTCGGGGTGTTTTTACCCAGTTCTTGTGCAAATGGGCACTGTTCGTCGCTAAATACCTTTTGTGTGTTCGCCACCAAGCTATCAATCATCATATCTAGCCCTGGTAAAATCCAACCGCCAAGATGGTGACCATCCGCACTGAGAAGGTCCACTTTTGTGGCTGTTCCCGAGTCAACAATCACGCAATCTTGTTTAGGATATAAATAGTGACACGCGACAACGGTAAGCCATCGGTCGATGCCAAGGTTCTGGTAGTGTTCATAAGCACAATGCAATTGCCCTAAAGTTGCACTCACATGCGCGTGTATCACTTTTATCCCGCTCGCTTGTGCTTTATTTACAAAAGGAGATAAAGCGTCAGACTTACCCACTTGAGCCACCAGCACCTCATTTATATCATCCCACGGCACTTGGTCTTCATGAATGAGTTGAATACTGTGATCAGACGCCAAAGCCAGTTTTACTGCGGTATTTCCGACATCGATTAGTAAGCGCATTACCCTTCCTTACGCAGTGAAATCTCACCACCAAAATAACTTTTTAACACCCCATCTTGGCGTAATACGATACCGCCTTGTGCATCAATGCCCTCACACACGCCTCGCCATTGGCGTTGTCCTGTGCTGAGTGTTACCACTTCGCCAGCAAACGCATTGAGTGAATTCCACTGCGCGGTCATCTGAGTAAGCCCACTGTGCTGATACTTCGCTAAACGCGCAGCTAAACGCTGAGTCAGCACGGCAACCAACAGATTCTTGTCGATGCTGCCTGCATGGCTCGATAAGTCTGTCCAAGGCTGATCTATTTGTGCTGATGCCCCATCTGGCATCAACAAATTGATGCCAATTCCGATAACTAAATGACATGGCCCTTCAACCTGACCATCGAGTTCAACCAACACCCCTGCCAATTTCTTATTGTTAAGATAGATATCATTTGGCCACTTCAGTGCAACGTCTAAGTTATATAGCACCTTGATTGCATCATATACCGCTAGTCCAACTGCGATAGATACACCCATTGCCGCCTGCAATCCATCATCTAAACGCCAATAATAGCTGTAATAAAGATTCGCCCCAAATGGTGATTGCCAAGTACGGCCCCGTCGCCCTCGTCCTGCTTGTTGCATTTCAGCAACAAGAATTTGCCCAGACTCTAAGGGCTGCCGATTTTGAACTCGGCGCATCAACTCACTATTTGTCGAATCAATAATAGCCTCAACTTCCACCGAGTTGTAGCATTCTAAGTGCGCTAGCTGTTCAATGATCTGTGTTTTATCCAACAATGGTAAGCTATGGTTTAAACAATACCCTTTGCCACTGACGGTAAAAATATCAATACCCATTTCTTGCAGTGAAGCAATATGTTTTGACACCGCAGCACGGCTAATTCCCAACTGCTCGCCCAACAACTGCCCCGACACAAAACCTCCTTGGTTTAGTGCGTTCAAAATAGCTAATTTATTTCCTTCAGGTGCTTTATTCACACACTGCTCCTTGAATATGGACTTCGTTATCATGACCTAATAAACGCACTTCGTGCTCTAACTTTACGGCAAACTTTTCCCATACTTGCTGCTGGATATATTTAATCATCGAGACCAACTCATCTGCGCTACCGTTACCTTGGTTAACCAGCACCAATGCTTGTTGGTGATAAACCGCAATGCCACCTATTTGATGTCCTTTAAGTCCTGCTTGCTCTATCAACCATCCAGCCGCAAGTTTTTGCTGACTATCATTAACAAAGTAAGTAGGCATATCTGCAAATTGCTGCTTTAACTTACTGACGTGCTGATTGCTCACCACTGGGTTTTTGAAAAAGCTACCCGCATTTGCCAACACGCTGGGATCTGGTAGTTTACTTTGCCTGATAGCAATCACCGCTTGGCACACCTGCCAAGCGCTAGGGTGGGTATGTTTGAGGTGCTGCAAAGGCCCATAGCTAAGTTCAGGCTGCCACTGTTTAGTTATTTTTAGGCCCACCTGTGTTATCACGAAACACCCCTTTAATGCATGCTTAAAAATTGAGTCACGATAGCCAAATTCGCATTGCTCGCGAGTCAGATTCACGATTTGTTGTGTATCAATATCAAACCCTTCTACATACTCAACAAATTTAGCCAACTCAACGCCATACGCGCCAATATTTTGTACTGGTGCCGCCCCAACTGTACCGGGAATTAGCGCTAAGTTTTCAAGTCCTGCAATACCTTTTTCAAGTAACTGCAAAATTAGTTGGTGCCAATTCTCACCAGCTGCAGCTGTGACCAACCAATCCGAATCACGCTCTTGTATAGCCACTCCCTTAAGTGCCATTTTGATAACTGTGCCAACAAAGTCATCAACAAAAATGGTATTGCTCCCCTCGCCTAGTAAACAAAATGGCTGTGAAAAGTCGATTTCTGTTAGCTGCTGCCAGTGGTTCACTGTAACTAACTGTGAGCACTGACTGGGTAAAGCAAAAGTATGTAGAGACTGTAAAGCGTGCACTCGATGGCCTTAACAAAATAATCTGAGTGCCGTTAGTTTACCTGAACACTTCACTAGGCGCATCCATGTGTGATCTTCACACTAAGCATGTTATAACATGACCACTAACACTGAATAATGAGCAAGGATTTTATGAAATTAACAGCCTTCGCGACCAGCTTAGCACTGGCCGGACTCTCTCACACTGTAATTGCTGCAACTGCCGTTGACCAACATACCTATGCTAACTTGAATGATGTTATCTCTACACATCTACATTTGGACTTAGATGTCGATTTTGCAGATAAACAACTCGAGGGTTTTGTTGAGCACACGTTAGAGTGGCAAAACGCCAATGCGCGCACTTTAGTACTCGATACCCGCGATTTAGAAATCGACAAAGTCATGTACCAAGGACAAAACGGACAATGGCACAAGGCAAGTTTTACTCTGGCAAAGCGTGATGATGTGAAAGGTGCCAAGCTAACCATTAAATTTAAAGAGCAAGCTAAAAAGGCGCGTATTTACTACAATAGCTTGCCACAAGCTTCTGGCCTGCAATGGCTCACTCCTGTCCAAACAGCAAGTAAAACGCATCCATTTATGTACAGCCAATCACAGGCTATCCATGCACGCAGCTGGATCCCTGTACAAGATACACCAGCGATGCGCGTTACCTACTCAGCACGCATTCAAACACCAGACGATGTACGAGCGGTAATGAGTGCCGACAACAGCGGCGCATTAATTAAAGATGGTGACTATTGGTTTGATATGCCACAGGCAATCCCACCGTACCTCATAGCAATTGGCGCAGGTAACTTAGAATATAAAGAAATGTCGCATCAAACAGCGATTTTTGCTGAACCACAAATTCTAGATGCATCAGTTGCCGAGTTTAACGACACGCAAACGATGATCAACAAAACCAATGCTATGTACGGTGAATATGCTTGGGGTCGCTACGACCTACTAATGCTGCCACCAAGCTTCCCATTCGGTGGTATGGAAAACCCTCGTTTATCTTTTATCACCCCAACGGTGGTTGCCGGCGATAAGAGTTTAGTTAACCTAATTGCCCATGAATTGGCACACTCTTGGTCTGGAAACTTAGTAACCAATGCCACATGGGAAGATCTATGGCTTAACGAAGGTTTCACCTCATATGTTGAAAACCGTATTATGGAAGAAGTATTTGGCCGCGAGCGCGCAGTTATGGAACAAGCACTGGATGCCGCTGGTTTAAAAGAGTTACTCAAAACCATTGATGAACCAGATACACGCTTAAATTTAAAACTCAACGGTCGCGATCCTGACGATGCATTTAGCTCAGTGCCATACACTAAAGGGCAATTGTTCTTAATGTATTTAGAAGAAAAGTTTGGCCGTGAGAAGTTTGATGTATTTGTAAAAGAGTACTTTAAAACTTACTCATTCAAGTCTCTAACAACCGCAGAGTTTGTTGATTATTTAAATAACAACTTGCTACAAAAATATCCCGGCGTTGTGAGCCTAGAAAAAGCCAAAGAGTGGATCTTTGAGCCAGGGCTTCCTGCCGATGCACCAAACCCAACATCGGATGCATTTGAAAAAGTAGATGTACTTACTCAAGCATGGTTGAAAGGTGAAAAAACGTTAAGCGAGTTACCTACAACGCAATGGAGCGTGCATGAGTGGTTACACTTTATCAACAACCTTCCTAGAGATTTAGATACAGTGCGGATGTCCGAGTTAGATAGTGCATTTAACCTAACCAACTCAACCAATGCCGAGCGTGCTTTTGCTTGGTATATGCTTGCTGTGGGTAACGGCTACGAGGCCATTTATCCTGCACTTGAAAAACACTTAACCACTATTGGTCGTCGTAAACTGATTGTTCCGTTATACAAAGCACTGGTTACAAACGGCAAACGTGACTGGGCTTATGATGTTTATCAAAAAGCACGCCTGGGTTATCACTCACTTGCACAAGGTTCAATAGACGCGATATTCGAAAAATAAGCGTAAACCAAATGAAAAATTAAGGGCCTTTACTGGCCCTTAATTTTTTCTAAAAATGCAACTCGCTGCGCGTCATTGGCTTGTTGCCACCAAAATTCTAACATCGAAAAGGCATCCGGATGTGACACCCCTTTTGGCTTTGCCACTGAGCTAGATGGCTGCACAAGAACTTGCGTCGCTTGCACAGCTGAAGACACCATTTTCTGTTGTGATACAACATCACCGCCGTGCATTACCATTGGCTTAATACGTACCAATGTAACAACCTGATTGTCAGGTTGCCTTACTGCAACACTCGGTTTTTTTGCAAACTGTTCAGCCTGTGCCACATCAACGGGGCGCTTAAATAGCAGCTGATAATCTCCCTCTTGATCAATTAACATAGTTACCCAAAAAGGCTCAGACTCAACCACTTCATGCTCATCATAATCAAGTTCATACAAATCACTGTATTTGAGCTTCAGTGCGTACTTTCCTGGAGCTAAAGTCAATTTGGTGACTTTATTGAACAATGAATGTTCTATCTCTTGCTCATTAACCTGCAATGGATAAAGCTCTTGAGAAAAATTAACGGTCGCGCTGTGTGCTAACCCCAAGTGACCGCCAACTAACAAGGTCAGTAACAAAATAACTGGCCTAATATTCATACCATCCCCTTTCAATTTAACATCTTATTATCACAAGCAGTTTGACAGTCAAAGTAAACTTTGTCATTAGTGTATCTATTAAACCTTAGTATACTCTTTATGCGTAAGTGCTAATGCAGTAACAAAAACTTTTAGTAGGACCTAACATGACCGAGAGCACCATTTTTGACAAAATTATCAATAAAGAGATCCCCGCGGATGTTGTTTACGAAGATGAACACACACTCGCCTTTAAAGACATTAATCCACAGGCGCCCTTTCATGTTCTGGTGATCCCAAAACAGCGTATCGCAACCATCAATGATGTAAATGAACAAAATTCACATCTCATCGGCCATTTGTATGTTGTCGCTGCAAAACTTGCCAAAGAGTATGGTTTTGCAGAGGAAGGTTATCGAGTTGTCATGAATTGTAACGAACATGGCGGACAAACGGTCTATCATGTTCACTTACATCTACTCGCAGGTAAGCCTATGGGCTGGCCTCCTTATCAAGATAGGAAAAAAGAACTAATCTAAATTATTCTATGTTAATTAATGTAAACAGTTAAGTTATTATTTCAAAAAACAAAACTGTATTCATATCAAAAAGTTAACTTAAAGAAACGATAAATTGTTACTGTTCATGAAGTTATTGAGCAGTAACATATAGCAATTACTTCTAAACCTTGATGAAAATACTAATACAAAAGGGCGGACCCTCATGTTAGCATTAAGTCATCAGTTTGAATAAGAGTGTTAGTATCAATGAGCAGTTCTGCCTTTTTGTTATTAGACAAAGACCCAATTAATACAATAGGAATCAATGTCCTACAGCCATTATTAAAAACCCAAGGGCTGGAAGTGACAACCAGTACAGATATCGAAGATGTTCCTGAAGGAACGCGTATCCTCTTTATCGAAACTGCGCCAAAGGATGCTTGGATTAAGTTAAAAGAACAACTTAGTCGACTCAAAGTCAATTGTGATATCGTTTTGTTTAATCTTGACGAAAATCCCGAGTTGGCCAATCGTGCCTTACTAAGTGGTATCCGTGGCGTGTTTTACACGACCGATAACGCTGATGTGTTAATGAAGGGTATTCGACTTTTACTGGAAAATCAGCTGTGGTATCGCCGAGAGATCATGTGCAACGCGCTCAATCGCATGCTGCAATTTAATAAAGATGCGTTACATAAGCTGACCGAAGGTGATATTGAACCAGTCAAACTTACCAAGCGTGAAAAAGCCATTATTTCACTCATGAGTAAAGGTGCAAAAAACAAAGAAATTGCGGAAGATTTAAATATCAGCCCGCATACCGTAAAAACTCACCTATACAGCGCATTTAGAAAAACCAAATGTCGTAACCGTATTGAGCTGCTTTCTTGGGCGCAGCAAAATATTCCTGATGAAATTCGTTAATGTAAAAACCACATTAGCTTATGCATAAATATTTTCTTACAGCCGCAATCGCGGCTGTTTTGTTTCTTTACTCACCTTATACAAATCTCTATGCTTAATCGTTAAATCCTAATATAAAAACAATAACGAGCATGTTCGATCCAAAAACGTTGTATATCACTAGCATAGCCATGATGGCAATGATGGTTTTGCTAAACTTTTTAACTTGGCGAACCAATAAAGACACCCCGGGCACTTTGCTTTATATTTTTTACCCTCTGGTATTACTTGCCGCCATTGTCAGCTTTGCGGTCCACAGTAAGTTAGATATGTGGCAAAGTATCGGTAGTGCAAATGCCTTGTTATTTAGTGCATCGATTATCCATTGCTTTGCCATCTCTCAGTTTCTTGGTTACAAAAAATTTGAGCTAAAACTATTTTTATGCATCACCGCAGTATTATTTATTGGCTTGATCTACTTTAGTGCGATAAATGATAACTTACGCTATCGCATTTTAGTTTCCGATTTACAGCACATTACAGAAACAATTTTCTTACTGTATCTATTTTTACGTTTTGCTCGCCATCTCTACCCAAATGGTACTATCGTTTACTCCATCATACTGTGCTTGGTGATGTGTGCTTTCACTGCCCGTACCTTCTTAATGGGCGATATCACCCATTTAGAACTACTGGATGACAATTGGTTTGTTACAACACTCTTCATCAATGGCGTACTAGCCCCTATTTTTTATGCTACCGGAATGGCATTGCTATGTAATGAGCGCAGAGAGTTAAACTTAAATAGATTGACCGAAAAAGCACAAAAAGACCTTGAGATAAGAGGGCTATTTTTATCAACCATCAGTCATGAAATTCGGACCCCCCTCAACGGGATTTTAGGCAGTGCTCAGTTGGTGCTAAACCGTACAACCAACCACCGAAATAAAGCTTATTGCGAAGCCATTATCAACTCAGCCGAGTCGCTCAATTTATTGATAGACAAGGTGTTAGACTATGCCAGCCTAGATCAAAGTGATGAAGCCTTGTATGAAGAAGATGTTGAGCTAAAAAGTTGGCTAAATAACTTGTGTTTACTCCTTAGTCCCCTTGCAGAGCAAAAAAAGCTATCTTTCGAATTGATATACGACTTGCCAGAGCAAGCTTGCTATTACTGTGATCAGCAGAAACTTCGGCAAATTGTCATCAACTTAGTTGGAAACGCAATAAAGTTTACCGATAAAGGCAGTGTAAAAATCCAAGTTGAACTGGTGAATGAGAATAACATGAGCCATCAAGTGCGCTTCAGCGTAATAGACTCAGGCCCAGGTATAGACAGCGAAGACATTGATAAATTAACTGAACCTTATGTGCAAAGTAGTGCAGGAAAAGTTAAAGGTGGTACAGGCCTTGGACTGGCAATCACCAGCCGCTTGTTAGAACGCTTGGGCTCCAAACTGAACATCGACAGCACCTTAGGACAAGGCAGTACATTTAGCTTTGAAGTAACATTAGCATTAGGAGAATTAAGTTTAGTTGAGCAACGACATCACAACCCCGACTGTTTGATTGGTTTGAATGTGTTACTCGTTGAAGACCTAGATCTGAATCAAAAAATTGCTATCGAGTTTATGGCCGCAGATGAACATAAGGTCAAGCTTGCCACCGATGGTCAAAGTGCAATTGCCCTGTTACAACAGCATCAATTTGATGTGGTATTACTGGATATGAATTTGCCTGATCTCACTGGTCAAGAAGTCATGCGCAAACTGAAAAATATGGATCATAAAAACAAACGCACACCCTTTTTGGCATTTACGGCAAGTTTAAGTCCTGATGAAATCAAAGAGTACCTAACACTGGGCATCAAAGACATTGTTGGCAAGCCCATCAAACAAGAAAAACTACGCCGTGCACTGAGCGATTCGCAAAGCGCTCAAAAGCCAACCATTAGCGTGGAGCTGACGGATACCTTGTATGATGATACCGCCGTAAATTCTCTAAAAGGCGGCTTTAGTGAAGATGAAATATCCTCTGTCTACAACGAGTTTGTACTCTCTGCTCGCAATAAACTCATTCATATACAACAATTAGAGGGAGCAAATAATGAACAGTGTATTAAGCTCTTACATCGTCAAGCAGGCACTGCTTTACAGCTGGGATTCAATAGATATGGCTTAGCATTAAAGAAAGTTGAACGTCGCTTGCTTGATGGCAAATCAAGCGATGGGGAACTCACCAAGGCGATGACATTGTGGCAAGAAAGCTTAGAAGCGTATTTAAGCTTTGTAAGAAAAAGCACCCTAGGCTGAGCAAGTACAGCAAACGAAGGAGCAGAGTGTCTGCTCCTTTCAAAAAACAGCACTTTATTTCTATTTCAAAAACAATAACACATCCTATTTTCGTAATAAAAGCTTTCCTTTTATATAGACGCAAACAAGAATTGTTCTACACTTTCTAACTGGCCGTTGTTTTTTGTTAGCCACTCTTAGCAACACTTTATGAACAAGGAATATGTTATGCGAAAATTTGCTCATGCTGTCACTTCGCTAGACTTAACCAAAAAACTCAATATTGCTTTTCTGGCAGTCGCACTCATCCCCATAGCATGCATTATCAGCATTGCGTTATATCAGGCATCTTCAGCTTTGCAAAAGCAATCGTATGCTCAACTAAATGCTGTCAGTGAAGTTAAGAAAAATGCTGTTGTTAGACATTTTCAAGGGGTGCGAGACAAACTGCAATCGCTCACTGTTAATCCCCATACTGCTACGGCTGCACAAGCTTTTACTTACGCGATTGCGAACTTAGATACCCCTACGGTTGTATCTGATAATTTGGCACAGTTTTATAATTCACAGTTCCTTGAAAAATTTGCACAAAGTAACCCAGATGCACAACCTCCCAAAGAATTGTTTAATCAGCTATCACCCGAAGCGGCAGCACTGCAAACTCGCTACATCGCCGATAACTCTTACCCACTTGGCGAAAAGCTGCGTCTCGTTAGTACCGGCCACCAAGACAATTACGACTTGGTTCACCAGCAGTATCATGCGTATTTTTCAGACATAGCACAGATATTTAATCTATATGATTTGTTCATTATTGATAATGATACAGGTGTTGTAGCCTACTCAGTCTACAAAGAATTGGATTTTGCCACCTCGTTAGTCACAGGCCCGTTCGCCAAGAGCGGTTTGGCCAAAGTATTTGAGCAAGCTAAACAATTACAAGATAGCTCAGAGTTTGCCTTTGTAGACTATGAGCCATACTTACCTTCATATAACGCGCCGGCTAGTTTCATTGCCGCCCCCATTCACATTGAAGGTAGCAAAGGCGCAACCTTAGTGTTCCAGCTTTCAATAACTGCGCTCAACAGCATCATGACAGAGCGAGAAGGGCTTGGTAAGAGTGGAGAAACCTATTTAGTTGGTCCTGAAGGGCTCATGCGCTCGGACTCATACCTTGATCCAATTAATCGCTCTGTCGTGAATGCTTTTAAACACCCAGATACCAGCAAAATAAATACCGAAGCATTTCACAGAGCAATCAACGGTGAGCAAGGACAAAAGCTCATCACTGACTATAATGGCCAGCCCGTGCTTTCTTCATACTCCCCTGTTGAGGTTCTAGGTGTTCGCTGGGCACTCTTATCCGAGATTGATGAAGCGGAGGCTTTTTCAGCCGTCACTCAGCTCACGCGAGTACTCGCTATAGTGCTCACAGTGTGTATTATCATCATAGTCATTGTGGCTATCTGGTTTGCAAAAACCCTGACCAAGCCAGTTCAAGCTTTGGTTAAAACAATGTATCGGGTTGAAAATGAAGGCGACTTTTCGTTACGTGCGCCTATCACATCTTCAGATGAAATCGGGCAATCTGCACAGGCTTTTAATTCCTTACTAGATGCTTTACAGGTCTCCCTCGAAGAAACGAATCGAGTGATGAATCAGATGGCAAAAGGCTGCTTTTCAGAGCGAATTACAGTGGACTGCAAAGGTGAGCTGGATATCTTAAAGAGTGCTACCAATCATTGCGCGAGCACTTTAGATGTTGCAATAGGAGAAATAAATACCGTTATTAAAGAGATGTCTGAAGGACAGTTTAATAATCAATTACAATCTCCTATGTCCGGTGACCTTGCAAGACTTAAAGACAATATTAACTATTCACTAAACAGCCTAAATACCACCATGAACGAAATTGTCCATGTGATGGAAAATGTAGAGCAAGGCAATTTCAAAGAACAAATCAGCATTAATGCAGGCGGCAAACTAGAGCAGTTAAAAAACAGTGTTAACAACTCTGTATCGAGTTTATCGGGTGCCATCGATGATATCAGCGATGTTATGAGCGCAATTCGCTGTGGTGATTTTTCAAAACGGATCAACTTGCCACTAAATGGCCAACTTGAAGAACTCAAAGATGATATCAATTTTAGCGTGACCAATTTAGCGAATATTATCAAAGAAATTTGCACTGTTATGGCGCAAGTAAGCCAAGGTGACTTTAAACATACCGTTAACTGCGATGCGCAAGGTCAGCTAGGTCGCTTAAAAGATGATATTAATCTTTCTATCGAGTCTTTAGATGACGCTGTTGGTGAAATATCTTCGGTCATGACAGCCATCAGTTATGGCCGCTTTGACCGCGCCATTGAAGCGCCGATGAAAGGTCAACTACATAGCCTAAAAACTGATATTAATCGCTCAGTCAATAACTTAAACCAAATTATTGCCGAGCTTGGTAGCGTTATGAGCGCCATGTGTCAGGGAGATTTTAGCCTGCAGATCACCTCCAACCTTCAGGGCCAACTACAACAGCTAAAAGACGATGTAAATGGCTCTACGGCAATTATCAACGACGCCATCAGCGAGGTAACTCAAGTGCTAAGTGCCTTAGCCAAAGGCGATTTAACTCATACAGTACAAGGTGAGTATGAGGGAGTTTTCGCTATGCTCAAGCAAGATGTGAATTCAACCATCAAGAAACTCACCGAGGTCATTGAAGGCATCCAGCAATCAGCTAATAACGTCTCACAAAGCGCTTCCGAAATAGCCGATAGTAATACCGAAATAAGCGCACGCACAGAAGAGCAGGCCGCTAATTTGGAAGAAGCCAGCGCGAGTACCAGTCAAATGCTTGAGGCACTAACCTTGGTATCCGAACAATCAGGGGCAGCTGTAAAATTAGCGCACCGAGCTGAGGAAACCGCTAAAGAAGGCGGTAAACTGTCAAAAGATACCGTCAGTGCCATCGACGAAGTAGATAAAGCGAGTAAAAATATCAATGAAATCGTCTCTGTTATTGATGGCTTGGCATTTCAAACCAACTTGCTTGCGCTCAATGCAGCTGTTGAAGCCGCCAGAGCCGGAGAAAATGGCAAAGGCTTTGCCGTAGTCGCCAATGAGGTGAGAGATCTGGCTGGGCGCAGTGCGGCATCAGCTAAGCAAATTAAAGACATTATCGCCAACAGTAACGATAAAGTGGGTCAAGGCATTGAAATGGCAAATAGCTCTGGCTTGAAGCTAGATCATATCGTCGCAGCGGTACTCGAAGTGAGCAATACCATAGTAAAAATCAATCAATCCACCACCAACCAACAGCATGCCATTAAAGAGGTTGACCAAGTGGTACAGCGGCTCACTGACTTAATCCAAGAAAATTCTGCTATCACTGAAGAAACGATGGCGGCTGCTAAGCAAATGGCTGAGCAATCGAATGAGATGCGCCGCTTACTTGAATACTTCAACATAGAAAAGCCAGCACCAAATGCAACACTATTGGTACACCAATATAATGCTTCATAGGCATTTTATTTAAAGCCCCACTCGCCTGTTTTTGCGTGGGGCTCACATTCTTTAATAAACGCTTTTTACTAAAGTGAACATAGTTTTTCTGCAGCTTTGAGTAATGTCTCGGTGTGCTTTGCAAAGCATAAACGAATTATCTTATCGCCCGGGGGCTTATCATAAAATACACTTAACGGAATTGCCGCAACGCCTACCTCTTTCACTAAGTATTCGCAAAAAGCGACGTCATCGAGCTGCGAGATGGCAGAGTAATCCAGTAACAAGAAGTAAGTCCCTTCACTTGGCAAAATTTCAAAGCGGCTATTTTGCACAGCCTGTACTAATGTGTCTCTTTTTTGTTGATAAAACTGTGCCAGCTCATCAACATGCTCTGCATGCTCTTTGAGCATATCAGCAAGCGCTAACTGGGCTGGCGTGAAACTTGAAAACGTCACATATTGGTGAACTTTACGAAACTCTTCAGATAGATTTTTTGGCGCAACACAGTAGCCCATTTTCCACCCTGTGCAATGGAAGGTCTTACCAAAACTAGAGATCACGAAACTACGGGCAAAAATCTCTTCATCTAACAGCGCGCTAAAATGAGGTTGCCCATCAAAAGTGATATGTTCATAAACTTCGTCACTAATAAGCAATAGATTGTGCTTTATTAGCAAATCTTTTAACTGTGCAACATCACTTTGTGAAATTATTTTGGCACTGGGGTTGTGAGGGGTATTTATAATAATTGCGCGCGTTTTATCGCTGAGCGAATTCTTCACTTGTTGCCAATCAATCCGAAAATCAGGGGCTCGCAACGCAATATGAACCGCTTTGCCTCCCGCCAATTCAATGGCTGGCGCATAACTATCGTAAGCTGGGTCAAACACTATCACTTCGTCACCTACTTGCGTGATCGCTTGAATAGCAACAAAGAGTGCTTCAGTGGCTCCACTGGTGACCGTCACGGTACTTTCAGGTTCAACGGTTTGCTTATAACGACGCGCAATAAGAGCAGCTATTTGGCTTTGTAATGCAGTTATTCCGGATGATGGTGAGTATTGATTAAACCCCTGTTCACTATACACTGCCAACCGCTGTTTTAAAAAATCTGGGGTATCAAATTCAGGGAAGCCTTGAGACAAATTAATTGCTTGATATTGATTCGCCAGTCCAGTCATTTGACTAAAAATACTGGTGCCAACGTGGGGTAATTTACTTTCCAATGTCCTTCTCTCTTTGATGATGGTGTAAAACTAAAAGCAATGTTATTATTACACAAATAGATGTATAGCCGTCTAAATATTTTATCTTATTTGAGAATACAAGGTAACACAGGATGAATAGTGATGCTGCTAAATCAGCGCTAATTGACGCCGGAAAGTGGATTAGTAATAAAGGTTGGGTACCGGCAACCGGTGGTAATTTTTCAATAAAAACGGATGACGGTTTTGTTGTTACAGCCAGTGGCCATGATAAAGGCAGCCTAACCGAACAACATTTTTTGGAGTTAAATAAAAATGGTGAGATACGCTCAGGTGACGGCAAGCCATCTGCTGAAACAGCATTGCATTTAAAACTATATCAACTAGTACCAACCACAGGGTGTGTATTGCATACGCATTCTGTCGCCGCAACGGTTTTATCTAGATTTGAGAAGAACAACATTTTACAAATCAATGGATATGAAATGCAAAAGTCGTTATCGGGCATTACATCCCACCATACCCCAGTTGACATTGCCATTTTCGATAATGATCAAGATATCGAACGCTTAGCATCCCAAGTGGCTGAGTATCATCAGCAACGCCCTATTACTCATGCGGTATTGATCCGTGGCCATGGGCTGTATGCATTAGGGACAAATATCAATGAAACACGCCGACACATTGAAGGGTTAGAGTTTTTATTTGCCTGCGAGTTAGAACGCATCAAATTGGAGTCAATTAAATGATTAAAGCCATAGTGACGGATATTGAGGGCACCATCACCCGCATCTCATTTGTAAAGGACATACTCTTTCCCTATGCCGCTAAACACCTAGCAGAGTTTGTCCAGACTCATCAACAACGTGATGATGTAAAGGCACAAATTGACGCAGTGCGTAACGAGCTTGATAACCCTCAAGCCAGCATTGATGAAGTGATATCAGCACTATTAGGTTGGATTGAAGCAGATAAAAAGGTGACGCCCCTAAAGCAACTGCAAGGCTTTATTTGGCAAGCGGGCTATGAGCATGGCGACTTTACCGGGCATATTTATCCTGATGCGTATGCTTTTTTAAATGAGCAAAGCACGCAGAATATCGATTTATATGTTTATTCATCAGGCTCAGTAAAAGCGCAACACCTGTTGTTTGCACATTCTGATTATGGTGATATTCGCCATTTATTTAAGGGCTATTTCGACACCCATATCGGCGCTAAACAAGAGCCTGAATCGTATCACGCCATTGCTGCTCAGCTTCCCTATGATGCGCAGCATATTCTATTTCTCAGTGATGTAGTTGCTGAACTTGATGCTGCAAAAGCGGCAGGCATGAAAACCTTACAGTTATGGCGCGATAACCAGCCACAGTCTGAGAATCATCCTGCCATTGAAAATTTTGCGCAATTTGAGGCATTATCACTATGAGCCAACTGACTATTTTTGCTGACCAAAACCCAAGCAATGCGCTGGTAAAAAGCACAGACACAAACGAGATAAAACAACACCTTGCACAAGTTGGTGTTAACTTTGAACAATGGCAAGCCCAACAAAAGATCACGCCCGCGATGACCCATGGGGATATTTTGCAAAGCTACCAAATGGATATTGAACGTGTTCAAGCCAATGGCGGATACCAAACTGTGGATGTGATTGCGCTTGAAAAAGGCAACCCCAATGCCGCCCAGTTACGTGAAAAGTTCTTATTTGAGCATACCCATAATGAAGATGAAGTACGCTTTTTTGTTAAAGGGCAAGGTCTGTTTTGCCTACATATTGATGACAAGGTTTATCAAGTGCACTGCCAACAAGGTGACTTGATCTCTGTGCCTGCCAACACTGCACATTGGTTTGATATGGGCAGTGACCCTGAGTTTACTGCTATTCGCTTTTTCAATAATGAAGCTGGCTGGGTTGCTCAAAGTACAGAATCAGACATTGCAAAGCGCTTTCCCACGTTAGACTAAAACCATATAAAAAGTCGACTTCTCGTTAATGCCATTCGCTTAAAAGTGCCTGATCTTCGCCAGTTAGACGGCTAGTATTGTTTAGACACAGCCGTCTTCCTATTTAGTCTCGTCGTTGTAAACTCGTTTGTGAATCACACATTTTAATCGAGTGGTCTTTGACTCATCATCGCCTTTTCAAGCTTAGAGTTTTAAGTTTTGATTTAAAAAGGCGAGTATCTTGATGTAATACTCTTGACGATGCTTGGCTTTGTAAAAGCCGTGACCTTCACTTTCCAACAGCATATATTCATATGGGTGTTCAGCTTTTTTTAGTGCCTCAACCAAAGACTCCGCGTGCTCAATTGGTGCTCTTTGATCCTCACCACCATGGACAATGAGCACATTTGCTTTAAGTTTATCGACGTTATAGCTTGGTGAAAAAGCTTTATGTTCCTGCGGATCACTTCCAAGCACTTTAGTTAGATAGTTACGGCCAGTTTTATACTCTGAAATATCACCTTCTTTAAACATCAAAGGTAAGTCATAGACACCAACGACACCTATCGCACATTTAAATAAGTCGGGCGCCAAGATCGAACTTTGTAGAGCTGAATAACCACCAAAGCTCGCCCCCATGATACACATGTTATCTGGGTTAACGTAGCCTTGCTCAATCACATACTTGGTTCCATCAATGATATCGAATTGCACCTCACGCCCCCACTTTTGGTAACCCGCATACTCAAAAATATCGCCATAACCACCCGACCCTCTGAAGTTGACCTTCAGCACTGCAATACCTCGACTGGCTAATAATTGAGTATCTTCATCAAACCCCCAAAAGTCTCTGATGCCATGAGGGCCGCCATGAGGTATCACAACCAAAGGCAAATTTTTGTCTGGTTTCCCTTTGGGTAACGTTAGATATCCATGAATGGTTAAACCATCACGCGCTTTAAAAGCAATGGGCTTAGTCGGTGACATATCTTCTGGTTTTAGCCAGCCACGCTCCGAAAAAAGATATTTCAAGCTTTTTTTAGCATCATCATATAGATAGGTGAGCTTACGGCAAGTTAGCGTAACTCACCATCAAAAATATGCTTGAGTCCAGAATTTAGTCTATGCGTTGTGATTTATAGTTCCAAGGCAAGTAAAGTTCTGGGTTTAATCGCAAT
>NZ_JAAUWV010000030.1 GCF_014694405.1 Pseudoalteromonas sp. S16_S37 | reverse complement strand
TGCGTGAAGATTGTATTTCTGTGCTAATTCAGCAACGGTTTTATCTCCTTTAGCGGCGGCCAAGGCCACTTTAGCTTTAAATTCAGGAGAGTGGTTTCTACGTTTTCTAGTCATCATCTATTCCAATATTTTTGGTTACTATAAAAACAGAACAATCACTTAAAGTCATGTCCGAAAATTGGGGGCCAGTTCTTAGTTTACAACAGCAAGCGATTGACTCTGAGAATTTGCGTCGCAAATTAGCATGGCAACATGCTCCGATAAAAACGACGGAAGCGCTAATTCGCCTTGCTAACAGAAACTCTGTTTTAGACTTACTTTCTCCTACTGGTAAAGAGAAGTTTATTAATAGTGTCACATTTACCAAAGCTGGTTTGGGTGGATTTAATTATGAGCCTTTAGAGTATGAACTTACTCCAACACAAATTTATAAAGTGCTGTCGCTATTTGGGGCTCAGCATGTTGTAGGTCAACTAAATGGAGCGAGAGTGGAAACTAAGGAAGATGCTATGCTGCTAAATGAAGCATCATTCGGGTTTGGCAATACAATAATGACCAATGGTTTTAAGGACTATGAGTGTGTCTCGGGTCATAATTGTTACCAAAGCTATGAATATATTTGTTTGGGTAGTTGCCAATAAATTCTCAGTTGTACCGTATTATTTTTAGGAAGAACAAAGCTCACTTTTAATTAAGTGAGCTTGTACAGAGAGGAGCCATGCGACAGCTAACTATTTTTCTTCTTTTTATACCCAGCATTGCTTTTTCAATTGAGTTTGAAAAGTGTAAAACGCTCACAACTTATGATCATTCCACGATAATGGAATATAGCCATAAGATTGATGAAGAATCTAGGCGGAAGATGCAATCACAGCGAATGTTAGAGCATAACTTGTTTGACCTGCGAGGCAAAAATTATTGGGCGTTGTACGAAAAGTGTTTGCATCATCTGTTAGATGGTCAGAAGCTCGAAGATATGAATGCGAATAAGTTACATGATCTGTATAAGACATTAAAAAAGATATTTTTTTACGCGCCACAAAGAGCACAATTAATCCCTAAGTTGGAAGAGTTAACTTTTAGAGCACTCGCTATACGTAAACTCGATAAAAAACCAATCAGCGATCTCTATAAGAGTTATCTATTTGTTAGAAACTTTGAGGGCGCACGTAAATTACGTTTGGAATATCCTGATCTGTACTTACCACAGGTGCCAAAGGTCAATACAAAGAAGAGACAAAAACGGGACCTGTTAAAGTTGATAGACAAGGGTAGTTTATTAACTCAAAAAAGCTTTAGTTTTAAAGACTCGGGCTTAGTCATTATGATAGGTTCGCCATTTTGCCAACCCTCGAAGAAGTTTGTTACTTGGTTGCTAAAACATGACGAACTTAAATCCGTATTTATAAATAATTCATACTGGCTTATGCCGCAAAACGGCAATCTCTATATCGAAAAAGTTGCTAAGGAAAACCAAGCACTCGACGGTGTGGAGTATTTATATATTTATGATCAAGCCGATTGGCCTGAAATAAAATATTGGGGCACGCCTAGTTTTTATTTTTATACAAAAGGTCAGTTAGTGGGGAGCATACAGGGGTTTGATGAGTTCAATTTTGAAGCTAAATTTAAATCTATGCTATCAAAAATAGACCTTATTTAAACGTTTGAAAGCAAGGGTTATGGAAGATATTAATAACGGAGTTGTACGATAGCTTTGACAGAAAAACGTGGAAATCTCACTTGTGATTAATGATGTTTTAAGGTGCTTAAACTCCGCACAATAGACGAGCAGGTAGGCTACAGTTATATGATTAACTATTTATAACTCATTACTATTTAAAGATAAAAATATTTGTTATGGAACTTGGAACAGAAATTACCCCTTACTATATCGTTGCCAGCGCGTTTATGATGTTTGTGCACTTGGTGTTGGCGTATGGGGTTTATCATGAAGCGGAGCAAGTGAAAAAGCGTAAGCAGAAGTTGTGGTTTCTTGGCTCGTTCTTTTGGTTTTTGTTGACCTTAAGTGTTGGGATTTTTGCAGCAGCAGCGTTTTGGCTAATGCATTGCTCTAACCTTAAAGATACGCCACTTAAATCACGGTGATGTTTTAATACTAATCAGGTTCTATGATCATCGTCTTGATTTAACAACTGCAGGATATACTGCATGACCTGTCGTGAATAAATCATGGTGGTATGGCTTAAATGAAACACCTTATGCTCGGCCATGCCTTTGAGTTTCGTCTCTTCAAGTAACACAGTGCCATCAGAGCGGCTGCCTTTTTTTAACAGTGGCATTAGGCCAAGTGGCAAGTCGCCAGCTATGCTGTAGAGCTTGGCTTTAAATGGCCAATCTTGATTGTCACTGAGTAAAAATTCGATGCTGTCTTTGAGCAGCATATCAAAGCCTTTGTTATGTATGTGTTGGGCAATGGCACTGCCTTTATGTGGCGTGCCTAGGGTGATCACTTTTTTTACCCAATGGCTTTGCTCGGAGTGATGTTCAAGATAGGCTCTGGCGACTAAGCCACCCATTGAGTGACAAACAAGGGCGGTAGGTTGGCGATTGATAAATTTATCAATCGCGGAAAAAATAGCGCGCTTATCTGGCGACAGCGTATTGTAGCTGAGGTTTAATATCTCAAACCCTTCTTTTTCAAGTTTGGTGCAAAGCGGATGCATCACAAACCCAGACATGTACAAACCGTGTAATACCACCACACGCTTTATCGCCATATAAACTCCTATTTTAATAACTCAGGGGTGCAATGTACGCTGTTTTGTTCATCGCTTACCCATATCTCACCATCTTGTACTGTCACAGTTAAAGACAGTGAGCGCGCGGCCATTTTGGCCAATAGCTCGGTGGCTGAATAAGGCAGGCTGACTACAGATAAGTTGTCATAGTTTGCCAACTTAGCCTGATTTTTTTGCCACCAAATAGCTTGGGCGTTTTCACCATAAGTATAGAGCACAACCTGTTTTGCTCGGTTGCAGGCTTTTTTTAGGCGCTTTTCATCAGGTAAACCCAGCTCTACCCATAACTCAATTTCATCGCTGTAGTTTTTTACCCAAATTTCCGGTTCATCGTCGGCGCACAGCCCTTTGGTAAACTCCAATCGCTCTTGATACTGCAACGCGTAAGCGAGCAGTCTGACCATTAAACGTTGTTCGTTTTCTGATGGATGTTGCGCTACCGTCAGCGACAGAGTTTGATAGATATGCCTATCCATATCACTGAGCGACAGCTGTGTTTTTATAATAGTTGACTTTAACGCCATATGAATCTTGCCCATATAAAATGATGCGCGCAGTATACTTGAGTTCAAGGATCTGTTTGTGGAAAAATGACGAAAAGAGATAGTTTTCTCTTCCTGATACCCTCGTTGCGGAAGCAATTAAGAACAAAATGATATGGCTATTCTTTGCGTATCTGTTTCAAATAAGCTTAGCTTCCCACCACCTTGCATGCACGCTATAGCATTGACATTAGTGCTAGACCTGTAATTTATAGAGAATAGAGTAACTGTTTCAGTACCATAGTTGCATAACAACCAGAAGGAAGAAAAAATTGGAAGCGACATTTAAAATGACCGGGATGCAACTCATCTTCTTCGAGGTCATCGCAACGGATAAATACCTGAACTAAAACTGGCCGTTCAACTTCTCTTGCCCTGAACTCATTTTCATGCGCTATATATCGCTTGTACTTATACCCACTGTGGTCAAGCAAGATCGGAAGAACATCTTTGACGTTTTTAGGATACAAAAATGAAATACCGTCAGATTGTTCTGTAATTAGAACGTCTTCTGGCAGAAGAGTTAGTACTTGCTGAACGTCTTTATTCCACAGCCAAGATGAGTAGGCTGAACGATAAAAAGCTAACTTTCGCGGGTCTATTCTGGAAAATAGCTCGTTAGAGCTTTGCAATGGATGCTCGATTAACTCGGGACTATCACCCAGCTGGTTAATAAGTTCAGTAGCGAGTTCATAATCACTTTTTTCGAGTGCATGGCCGATTAAATGAGCTATTTTCTTACCATGCGGTATCCCGAAGCGCTGGGTGTCATAATAGTTAATAAACATAAAGTTAAATGTGCTTTTATTTATTAATTTCTCCTTCAGTTCGGTGTTTATTGCTCGTACCACTATATCAAACGTATTCCCAAACAAATCTGCGATCTCAATTTTTTTGTCAGATCGGCCAATGTGAGATAAATGAATATATTTTTCACTTTTGTCGGTATCATAGTAGGTATAGTTGAAGCTGCTAGGATCTAGGTTGTTTCGACTTGGATTGGCAACCGAAATATACTGAGTCGTTACGCCATCTTTATCCTTCAACCCTGCAAAGTGGATATAACTTTTGCTTAGGCCAAAATGTTGTGAAATTGCATCAATAACGTCAAATGTTTCATAATTTTTTTTAGTAACTCTGAAGCATTGATAATGCCTGTGCTCAAAATCATCAATGCGGTGATGAGACTGAGTTTCTTGAACTCGAAAGTCCTCGGGTATCTTTTTTAGTACAAAATTCATTTAACACCTTGTTAATACTTGTATCATTTCATTGACTTTTAAGTGCTAATAGTCACTGTGCGCATTTTCACCATTGAAGAAAGCGCGCATATCGTCAGCCAACAAAGCTTCGATTTTTAACAACGTCATAACGCTATAAATGACTAAATATATTGGAATTTTTATATATTTTTGTTGTTGGCATCGCATTATAAGAATAAATGGTGTTAATATACAGCAATACGTTATACAAATGAGATTTATTTCTCTTTTGTTTTTCTTCTTTGTTCCTGAATTGTGTTAGATCGTAAGGATAAAGGTATAGTGCAAGACTGCAGAAGAGACTGCTTCTGAATTTGGAGTGAAAAGTATGAAAGACGATGAAGTGTTGATCGGTGGTATTGAGAAAGTTGACATTAAAATAGTTGATTATCAGCCACACTGGTTCGAGATGTTTGAGCAACATAGGCGGAAAATAAAAAATGCGCTTGGTCCAGAGGCATTGCAAATTGAACATATAGGATCGACCTCTGTCCCTGAGCTTGCTGCAAAGCCAATTATTGATATTGTTGTCGTTGTAAATGACTCTGCGGACGAAGGCAGCTACCTGCAGCCATTGCTTGACGCTGGGTATCAATTGAGAGTTAGAGAGCCACTATTCTTTGAGCATAGGATGGTCAGAACACCGGAACGGGATGTACATATCCATATTTTTTCTGCAGGTTGTCAAGAAGTAGAGCGTTACTTATTACTGAGGAATTATCTTCGAGTGAACCCAGAGGCTAGATCGGAATATGAAACAATAAAACGCAAGTTTGCACAACGGTCGTGGGAAGATATGAACGCCTATGCGCAAGCAAAAACAGACTTTATTGAAAATTTGATACGTTTGGCGAGAGAATCCAAAATTCAAATTTAGTAGCCTATGGATCAGAAGATAAGTGACGTTTAACATATGCTCACTTGTTATCGCAAGGATAGTCTTAGCATAGAAAACAAAGGACAGCCGCAGTATGGCTCAGTCAAATATAAAATTGATCGATAAATTGAGTACTTACTCATTAGCCACTCTGATCCAAAAACAGAGTCTCGAATCACCAAACCGAATTGCAATTAACTTAAATAATGATTCGGTAACTTTTGATGAACTTTCTACTCAAATACAAGAAGGCGCACTTTACCTATCGCACCAGGGTATTACGACAGGCTCGGTGGTCGCCTTTTGCGCGAATCGTTCCATAGAAATGATAGTTTTAATGTTATCGTTAAATAAAATTGGTGCGGTTATTATACCGATAGATCCGTTGTACCCGAATGAGCGGATAGAGTATATGATTAATGATGCTGGTGTTAGCCATGTACTGAGTGATTCAAAGTCATTTGAGATGCTGTGTGCAAAGCATATTAAAGTGTTAGATGTTCAAAATGCTTATAGAGCAAGTCAAAAAGAATGGAATAATCAGTCTGCTTCTGGAGTCGCTAATATTTGCTTTAGGCCGTATGTCGATAGTCCTGTCTATATCTTGTATACGTCTGGTTCTTCTGGAAAACCTAAGGGAGTAATCGTAAGACATGGCTCTTTGGAAAATGTCGTGTCTTCTGTTTCTCGCCGTATTGGGTTTACCCAGTCAGATCGATTAGCAGCTATAACTCCAATGAGTTTTGACATTGCTTTTTTAGAAATACTGATGCCTTTGTATAATGGTGCAACATTGTACCTATTTGATGATAAAGCGACACGAGATCTTTCTCGCCTTCAAACACAATTGGTATATTTTCAAATCAATGTGTTGCAAACGACCCCTTCACTATGGCATTTGATACTCCAAACAGGTTGGAAGCCTCCAGCTGGGTTTAAGGCTTTGTGTGGTGGAGAGCCCTTATCTAATAGCCTTGCTCAATCTTTACTAAGACATGGTGCGCAGCTTTACAACTTATATGGACCAACGGAAACGACTATTTGGTCTACGCTTGCGCGCATTTTCGATAAAGTACATATCGGAAAGCCAATTGCAAATACTCAAATTTACATTGTTGATACTAATACCAAACCGTTACCTGTCGGGGAGGTTGGAGAAATATGTATTGCTGGTAGGGGGCTTGCTCTTGGGTATTTGAATCAGCCTCAGTTGACAGCTCAAAAGTTTGTGTACAGTAATATTGTAAAATCCGGACGATTATATAAAACAGGTGATCTCGGTTATAAACTGCCTGATGGTAATTTTTGTATATTGGGCCGATTAGACGAGCAGGTTAAAGTGAACGGGTATCGTGTCGAACTAGATGAAATTGCAACTCTTATAAACGATAGTGGACTCGTCTGGGATAGTGTGGTGATAGGTGCTAAGAGCCAGAATCTACAGACCCAAATAGTAGCTTTTCTAAGGAGCAAAAGCGGGTATGATGAAGAACTTTTAAGGCAGCAATTATTAAAACAGCTACCTGTTTTTATGCTGCCAAGTAGGTTTGTCTTGGTGGATAAATTACCACTCACAACAAATGGGAAAACAGATTTATCAGCATTGCGCGCATTATTATTAACGATGCCACAAAGGTCTAAGAATAAGCAAAATGCAATTGTTGCATGGCTTTTACAGCAGCTTGTGGAACTCGAAGTAAACCCCCAAATTTGTGATGAGACAAATTTTTTTCATCAGGGACTTTCATCATTTAGTGGGCACTTGATTGTACAGCGTATTAAAGTTGGGCTGAATATAGATGTGCCCTTGCTTAGCATCTATAAATATCCCTCCTTAAAAGCATTATCTCGGTATATTGCTCAACAAATTTTTAGCCAGAAAAGCCTTATTGGTGTAGAAGTTATTCTGAGTTTAATTGCAGCACAGGACAATAAAGGGACCAGTAATCGATGGTCCTCAAGTTTACATATTCTAGAATCTCTAAATGCCACGTTCGCACTAGATATTTCTGAGCAAGAAATAGTTCATTTTGAGCACCTTGAAGAAGTTGCTCAGTTTGTTTTGAACACAGGACTGGCGATGTATCGCTTTCTAAATAATTTAAACTATCAAGTATTGCGTTTGAACCAGGAACCTCGAGGTTCAAATGAACCCATGTGTGAAAGTATTTTACGTAGAAAGCTATCTCAGTCGTTGGCAAAACATAATATTCCTGGAGCAGCGATAGCACTTTTTTTACCTGAGCAGACTTTCTTTGCTGTTGCTGGTATGGCGAACTTAGAAACACAGATACCTGTTACATTACAGACTCGTTTTAGAATTGGCTGCATTGCTAAAGTTATTACGGGAGCTGTGGTGATGGATTTCGTTATAAAAGGATTATTACAGCTAGATACCCCTATAAAATACTACGTTCCTGAGTTTAAGATTAAATGTTCCGAATATGCATCACAAATAACTATGAGGCATTTGCTTTCCCACACGTCAGGGATTGATGAAAGTAGTATACGAAAGCGCAGTTTTTCTGGTCTGGATGGTATCCAGAAACATATGCAATTTACGTCTAATTTATCAAGCTATTTTCAACCGGGGAAAGGAGCTTCTTATACAGACGTTGAGTTTATCATTGCTGCGGCAATTATTGAGCAAATATCAGGGAAGTTTTGGCATGAAATTGTTGGGGATTTTATGCAGCGATATGGTCTTGTTGAACATACAGGAAATGATGTTGCTGTGGGTTATCAAACGGATAGCGGCTCAGTATTCAGACGAAGTAGCGCCGCTGATGTTGAACAGCTATCTTCACTAAACCCTTTTGATGGTATTCAGATCCCGATGAATATTCAAAGCTTGGCTAAGTTTGTACAGTTGTTTTTGAATAGCCACAAGGGGAAGCAAGGTGAGTGGTTTGATGTTGAACAGATGTGTACTGTACAAGCCGAGTATCAAGGGCATCTGGATTGGAATAAGCTAGGACTTTCTTTATTTCACTATCGTGATGGTATGTTAGGGCGAGCGGGTTCATCGTTCGGTCATGAAAGCATTATTAAATTTGATCGGAAGCGCAATATTGGAGTCGCATTTTTAGCAAATCAACTGCCCAGTTTAGCTGTTGCTCATGAAATTTTGGCTGATGTTTTCCCAAAATATAATCAACTAAAATATAAAAAAGAGCTAAATGACTTTTCTATTTATGTGGGTGAGTACTTTAATGATGCATCGTCTATAGTTGTTTTTGAAAATGAAAGAAATGAGTTAATGATAAAAAAAAATGAAGGTGGCGAAGTAGTAACCGCAAAGTTGGAGTATTTAGGAAGTGAGCACTTTTATAATGTTCAGTCTAGGTGTAAAAATGTGTCTGGAGTGCTTAGTTTTTTCTTTAAAAACAAAAGTAATATTAATTGTGCGGATTTTTTATCTCATCGAATGGTTACGTTTAAAAGATTATTAAAATAAATATTTAATTATTTTATTGGCTGAATGGCTTTATTTTGTTGACTGGTAATTTGATTTTTTGATATATTTCAATTGCTTACATGTTTAGTAGGCACAATATCATTATCATTAAATAAGGTATTTAATTTATGAAGAAAATGAATGGATTATCTTCTGCAGTACTCATTGCAACAGGGATTTCTGGTGCGATCACACTCGCAGTGCAATCTAATGAAACACAAGCTGCATCTAACACAGCTATCATGAGTGAAGTGATGGATATGGAGGCGTCAATGGCTCAGAGTCGTGACTTAGGTGCATACTCTCGTCAACAGCCGGTTGATAAGGCTTATGATCAAATGATAAAAGCTGCTTGCTGTTGGTAAGTCAGTAATTTTTTAATGCTTCTCAAAATGAGAAGCATTTTTATCAGTAATAGTGTTTCTTTTTTGCTTGGTGTGTGTTCAATGAAGTTTCTTATAAGGTATAGTATTTTATTACTCTTATATATACTGCCTTTTTCTTTGTATAGTAATGAGCAGCTCTCAGCCATATGTATCAGTTGTCATAGCTCTCAACAATCTAGTTATATTCCAAACATTAATGGACAGCCAGAGCAATATCTCAAACGTGCATTGTTAAATTTTAGAGCAAATATAGTGCCCAATACGATGATGACTAGGATTGCCAATCGATTAAGTAATGAAGATATTAGTTGGCTTAGTAAATACTTCTCTAGTAAGTCAATATCTTTTTCTTTTGATAGAGAAATTAACGACCACCCTGGGTTAGATATATATAATCAAAAATGTGCGGCGTGCCACCAACTTTCATCCGCTGGTATTCCTATATTAACAGGGTTGCCAAAAGAATATCTTGGAGATGCTATTGATTTATTTAAACAAGGTCGGAGAATTATGCCGGCTTCAATGGGGTATTACATATCAAATATGTCTGAGCAAGAGACTAAACTAGTTATTGACTATCTTAGTGGTTTTAAGGTTGTGCCTAATGGCAATTAATAATAATAAAAGAACCTTTATAAAAGCATTGCTATCCATGCCATTAATTGGTGGTGGGTTATATTTTGGCCTTAAATTTTCTCGCCCAAAAATTGTTGTTGTTGGCGGTGGCTGTGCAGGGTTGGAATTTATTGAATCTATTATAGATAAAATTGATGTAGATATCACATTAATCGAGGAGAAACCAGCATACCACAGTTGTTTCATGAGTAATGCTGCGCTCGTCGAGATGAAAGAGCATCCCAAAATAAAGTTTGACTATCAAACATTTATAAAAAGAGCGGGTATACGCTTTATACAGGATAAAGCGCTAAGTATAGATTCTAATACAAAGCGTATTATCTGTGCGTCAGGTGAATATGTTGAATATGATTATTTAATCACGGCACCAGGTATTGGCTTTATATATGATAACGTTGAAGGAGTAAGTGAGAATAATACGCTCTCCTATCCCCATGGATGGAAAGGTGAGCAAAGCTTTTTAGCGCTAAAAGATAAGTTACAACAACTTCCTGATGGTCAGCCATTCATTATTATAGCACCAGACAAAATTTACAAATGCCCCCCTGGACCCTATGAGCGAGCAGGATTGGTTGCAGATTATCTTCGCCATCATAAGCCGAATAGCTACGTTCTCATTTTAGACTCAAAGTCGAGCTTTACCAAACAAGATGCATTTGTTGAAGGTTGGAAAAAGCATTATCAATTCGGTACTCAAAACAGCCTTATAAAATATCTTTCTAAGGAAGCTGGAGGTCAGGTCACACGGATCAAAGGGAACAAAGTGTTCGCAAAAGCAGGGACCTTTGAAAGTGAATGTATAAACTTCATTCCTCGTCAACGGGCGGGAGATTTTGCATTGAATAACGGGCTGACAAATGCCTCCGGTTGGTGTCCGATTAACTTTGATACAATGGCTTCAACTTTGTTGCCAAATACGTATGTTTTAGGAGACGCAGCTATAGCCGGGGATATGCCTAAGTCGGCCTTTTCAGCTGCAAACCAAGCGCGTATTTGCGCTAATGCAGTTGTTGCAGAGATCACCAAAACAACGCTCAAACCATCAGTCTATCACAATGTTTGCTACTCATTAATCGCGCCAAACTACGGTATTTCAATAAGTGCAGCATACAAACGAGATTATGATGATCCATGGATACGCTTGATACCTGAACAAACAGGGATAACACCGTTGCAAAGTGAACCTTGGATTTACCGAGCTGAATCTAGACAAGCTCTCGATACTTTTAATCGAATCATTGCCAGTAAATTCAACAAATAAATACTAATTTGGATCATGGACAAGTTACTATGTGGAAAACAGTAAATTTAGTCACAAAAGAGCAAGAGTCCCGTGCGGCAAAATATTTGGCCAGTGATAGTGATATATTGCTGATTCAGGGACCATGTCATCTATCAGGTCAACACCACATTCAAGGTTTCAAGCATTTATTTGTCACTTTGGCATCGCTTGCGTGTACAAGTAACCAGCAGTTTGACCTTCACAATTGTCCGAATATTCAAGAAACGCGATCTTTTGTAAATATTATCCAGAAATTAGGAGGTTATGCCCATTTTAGCGGTGGTAAGTTTACGATTGATGGGTCATCAATTCACAGATGTCTTGAAGCAGGTGAATTAAATGCCGAAATACATGGAGCCGTTTATTTAATTCCCGCTATGTTAAAGCGTACTCAAAGAGCGGTGATGAACCATGGTGGGGGATGTCAAATTGGTGACACCTCAAATGGAGCTCGACCTATTGAGCATTACATTGAAATCTTTGAACGCTTTGGAGCATCAACGCAAGTTATGGAAAGCGGGGAGATCCATATTCAAGCAGAGCGCTTACAGGGGTGTAAGGTTGATCTACTTGAGTACACTCACTGTCGTGAAAATCCAACTGGGCCGAAGTGGTCAGGTGCGAGTAAAATGGCATTATTGATGGCTGTTATTTCTGAAGGGGTAAGTGAAATCTACCATTTATACCCTAAACCTGACGTCATGGAAATGCTTGTTGTAATGGAAAAGATGGGTGTTAAAGTAGAATATCTAGCTCAAGATAGCGTTAGGATTACGCCAAAGCAAGATCTAAATACGAGTATAACTAGAGTCGATCACACTCTAATTCCCGATTTGATTGAAATCGTTACGTGGATATGTGCAGGCGCGCTTTATGCGTCACCATCTATCACTCTCAAAGCTAGACGCCTTTCATGTGCATTGTTAGCGCTTGAACCTGAGTTGCAATTGTTTAAACGCATAGGGGTCAGTGTGATAGTGACTTCGGGTACATTAACAGTTGAAAAAGTCAACAATTTTCAGCCATTCGACACGCATGTTTGTTCCAAAGGTATTTTTAGTGATAGTCAGCCGTTTTTTGCGCTATTGGCCACTTATGCGTCTGGCAACTCTAAGCTAGTTGAAGAAGTTTGGAAAAACCGATTTGATTATGCCAAAGGCTTAGCTTTGCTTGGGTGTGGAGTTGAAGTTTCTGACAATCAGTTGCTTATTTATGGAGAGCAGCCGCCCAAAAACACTGATTGTCTCATCTGGGGAAGTGATTTGCGAGCAGCTGCAGTGCTGTTGATTGCAGCATTGGGAGTTTCTGGTCGCACGGAGTTACGTGGAGCTCACCATCTTGAGCGAGGCTATTCGGCATTACCTAAATCGCTTAATCAATGTGGCGCACACATAACCAGTGGAGACATGGTTTGTGATGAAGTCTAATGTGCTTGAAAAACTCCAAAAGTCAAAAATGACAACTAGCCCATGGAAATATTGCTACATCCCAAATCTTATACCTGAGTATGTGGCTAATGCATTGGCTAAGGATATATCGTTAGCCAATTTGAGCTCATTTGCTAAAAGCGAGGATGATAAGTCATACCAACTGCATACCGACAACGTATTTGATTGCGCGATGTCAGATGTCAGTAAAGATTGGTGTTCATTTCTATCAAGCCATGAGTATCGAGCCGCAGTCTCTGCGCTAACAGGGGTCGATCTGCAACAAAGCTCTGTTTCATTGAATTTTTGGGAATACCATCAGGGAGACTGGTTATCAGTTCATTTAGATAAGCCGGAAAAATTGGTTAACCAAGTCATTTACTTAAATGAACAATGGTTGCAGGACTATGGTGGAGCATTTGAAGTTTATGATGAGACAGGTAAGCAGTTAGTCACCCAAATTATGCCCGAGTTTGCAGCTAGCATGTTGTTAGTCCGTTCATCGAAAAGCTGGCATGCCGTATCGGAAATAAAAAGTAGTGTTGTTCCACGAAGATCGCTATCAGTCACTTTCTGGCGCAAATAATTAAAGGTAAATAATATGAAAAATAATGATATTAATGCATTGCTTGATGCTCTTCTTAACGATCCTGACGTGCAAAAAGAATGGGAACTCAATCCTGAGTTAATTACTCAGAAATATGATTTAACAGATGAGCAACGTCGATGTTTGTTGGATGGAGACGTTGATACGCTGATTGAGCAAGGTTTAGCTCAGCGACACGTACAACAGATGCGTGTCAGTTGGTGATCCACAAATGTTATACACAACGTTGGGTAATACGGGTCTTCGGGTCTCAAAGTTAGGTCTAGGTTGTGGCAGGCTTGGTGAGCTGGATGACGTGCGTTCTAAACAGCTTGTCATTGGTGCGCTTGAGCGAGGTGTGAACTTTTTCGATACAGCAGACTGTTACCAAGCTGGTGAAAGTGAGAGAAAGCTTGGCGCAGCGCTTGCTTTTAATCGCCACCAAGCTGTAATAGCGACCAAGTTTCGTCATGTTAAAGCTTATGCCGGCGCGAGCAGACGCTCAATTCGTATTGCTGTCGAGCAAAGTCTACAGCGTCTGGGAACGGATTATATCGATTTGTATCAATTGCATAGTCCAGACCCAACGACACCATTAGAGGAAACGATCCAAACACTTCAAGAATTGGTGCGTGAAGGCAAGATACTGTATTTCGGATTGTGTAACGTCAAACCTTGGCAGCTCGTTGATGCATATCATCTAGCAAATCAGGGCCTGAGTAACTCTTTGTCTAGTGTACAGTGTCAGGCAAATGTATTTAATCCAACTGCCCTTGATGATATGTCGGATGTATTAAAGAAATTCAAAA
Source organism: Pseudoalteromonas sp. S16_S37 (assembly GCF_014694405.1). Taxonomy (GTDB): domain Bacteria; phylum Pseudomonadota; class Gammaproteobacteria; order Enterobacterales; family Alteromonadaceae; genus Pseudoalteromonas. Next base: position 38,637 of record NZ_JAAUWV010000030.1, on the reverse strand, counting down.
TTGGCTTTCTAGCCGCTTCAGCACTTGGTCGCGGGTTGCTTGGTGGGCGATATGATAATGCCAATCCACCAAATCAAGGGCATCCGCTATTGACTCATAAGGGGAGTTTTTATTGGCATGAAAAAGGTTGGTCTTTTTCGGAAAAGCTACGGATGATGGCTACGCTGCATAATACTTCGCCCGCAAACCTAGCAGTAGGCTTACTGCTAGCAAATACCTGCGTCAGTAGTGCTTTGGTTGGCGCAGGAGTTGTTGAACAGTTACAAGACACTATTGGTGATGGCTTTTTTAAAGTTGAGAGCGAGGTCGTAAAATGGTATCAGCCTCAAAAGGCTTTATTTTAGTTTTATCAAGGACCTTGCTCTACATAAGGAATTTATATGGCTTCTATTATTAACTATGATGCGCTCTCGCAAGCGAAAGTATCGGCCCCTGAACTGCCTTATAGCACTTATTCGGGTGTGTTTAATAGGGAGATCCCAGCATCAGCTTTTCCATCTGATCACTTTGAATTTCATTCACAAAGGAAATTGTTAGAAGCACTGGGGAAAAAAGGAACGCCAGCTTGGTATCAACATAATGTGAGAACTCGAACGCTGCTGGAGTTAGGGCAATCAGAAGTGTTTTCACCGCAAACGCTAGATTCGATTTGGCTGGACGTAGCACAAGGGCTACTGTCAAAAGAATATCGACAAAGCATAAGTGAAGCGGCACAGTTTGATGTTTCAAAGCTCGAGTTTCAGGCTCATTTTTGGGAGTTTGGACAAGGCTCATATTTTCAACCCCATGTTGATAAACCCCACAAAAAAGTTACGCATTTGATGTATCTGACCGAAAATTGGACCCCCGATGTGGGTGGAGAATTAAACATTCTTCGCTCAAAGTCCAAAGATGACGTTATTAAGCAAATCCCCCCGATTAATAATAATGCGGTGGTACTGCATAGAACAGATAATGCTTGGCACAGTGTAAACTTGATCCCGCATGAGAGTCCGGTCCCTAGGCGTTTGTTACAGGTCTGGTTTTGGAGTAAGTAGATGAAGGAAGTCGTACAGTGACCGTGCAAACGAAAATTGAATGGGTGGGCGAAGATTTTTGCTTTGTGAACAAAAAGTTCTGCTTAGAGTCACTTTTTCTGGTCTCTCCTAAACAACGTAGTACTCAAAGTCGATGGCAATCGGTTATTGAATCGCAATACGCTTTAGATATCGAACCAATCGTAAGTGATCTAGTGGTGATATGTCCTTTAGCACTTGAGCCGCTATGTCGTTATTTTTACGATAGCGCGCAGATCATTACTTATCTAGACTTTACGGATGTCCCAAAGCTCGTAGAACTCGGCGCTGATAGTTGCTTCTTAGTTGTGGGGTTTGCTAATAGCTTTAAGACTTCTGCAATTGCTAATTTAACGCAATTAGCTAGTTTAACTGCGACTGAAATTGGTTTTATATGTGGACGTGACATCGCTCATATAAGCTTTTTATTGTTGAAAAATACATTATCAATTAAAAAAACTGTAGCTGGCACTGCGAAACTCGATGCTCCATTGCATCGTTATCAGCCATCAGAGACTGATATTTTAGAAACAATGCAAAGCCTTATTACAGAGACAAAATTTAAGATTTTACGAAGTCATGGAGAAGGTAGCCATGCAAAGCTTCCAGGGGTTACTGTTTGCGGTCTGCTGGAAGATAATGAATTTGAACAGTCACCAAGAGCTGGTTGCTCTAAGCAACATCATCAATGTAAACGAGCTCAATCCGAGCATATTTCCGTTGTTTTTGCCGATGAGGTTAGGGCCCCCATTATAGTATTTTTTTGCTGCAATGGGTTTAATGTTTCATCTGAATTGTATCCTTCTCCAGTCTCAATGGCATTAGCTCTTAGCGAAGCTTGGTGTGGTGCGTTAATTACATCAGTTCGCCCTGTGGTTGTCACGGACGCTATGGTTACGTTTGTCATGGATAATCTAGACCGCGGAGCATCGCTAGGCTGGATCGTTACGGGGTTAAATAGAATAAGTGCGCAACTAAATCAGCAAAATGCGTTCGTATTAATGGGAAACCCTTCCTATTCATATACAGTAGATGGAGCTTCGCATCACACAAGAATTCGGATTGCTGACACCGGATGTGAGTTTGAGCAATCTAAGAATTGGTTATCACAAGTTGTGAAACGAAGTGAATATGCTAGAAGGCTGTTAAGAACATTTAAGCACTGGCTGGGTGAAGAGTTACCAGAATTTGCAGAGCAGCTAGATGACAAGCTTGCTCGTCTAAGCATGTTGACCAGCTATTTAATTAAACGGGCTGAATTAGGTCCATCAGGAGAAGAGCTTAAGGCTTACTATCGTTCCTTTTTTCCATTGAAATCTTTGATCCGTCAATGGGATCGGTGTTTATCCGAAAACTTATTGAAACTCAGGCAAAACCTTGACCCATATGACGCTTTTCATTATGACCAAATAGTGGAAAAAGTTGTATCAAAACAGAAATGTCCAAGATGTAATTCAACTATGGAGTCGCTCTTTTTCGGGCGCTCTGAGCCTGATGAAAACAAAAGGACAGCACAAATGTGTCTAGTGTGTGGTCCTGTTAGTGAGTATCGAACACATGGGTTGGGTATAGAAATAGTTGAGCAAACTAAGATTGCTTTTCCAGGTGACGTCTTTACTTTAACTCTTAAAATACAGCACCAGCCAAGGACCGAGCAACTAAGTGGTGCTGTGAGCATAAATTTGCGTTTTTTCGATAAAGCAATGGATTTGTGTGTGCAAGACACTGCACAACACGTCACAACAGATTGTGAATATGTCACATTCGAATTCGAACTGCCTCAAACATTGAGCTTTGATTTGCACAGTATTCGAATCTTAGCTGTATCGGGTCTTGATTATGCGTACTGTCGAGCTCGGTTGGTTTGCGTGCCTAGAGAAGTCGAAAAAGAAGTAGTTGAGGAGCAACAGTGAGCTTTTTGAACTATGAATGGTTTGGGCAAACGCCAAGCCATTTCCCATACTGTTGGCATGTCGCTGAGGAGCAAGAACTATTAGGCTTATCAGATGCAATGAACCTAGCAGAGTCATTTCCAAAAGAAGGATTTATTCGATTAGATAGAAGCACTCGTTTGCAAGGTAAATCATATCGTAACTATTCACTGCCAACAGATGAGGGGCATCAGTACCTCCCCACAATTTGGCAACAGTTTATTAATGAAATTCAAAGTGTAGTGTATAGAAGGTCCGTGGCTCAATTATTGAACCAGCCTATTGCGGAGCAATTAGAACTCCGCTTCGTCAAGCACGGACCTGGTGATTGGTTGGGGCCTCATACGGATAGTGAAGATAAACTATTTAGCCACGTTTTTTATTTCAACATAAATTGGCAAGCACACTGGGGAGGAACATTTGATGTGTTAGCTCAGAACGATGCGAGCGACATTGTACGACGTGTCATCCCTGTTTTGGGTTCGTCCGTTATTTTGGGCCGCTCTCATTGTTCTTGGCATCAAGTTGCTCCTGTTATTGAAGGTGTTGATGATGCAAGATGCTCGTTTTTAGTCCACGGACTCATCGGTGGTAGTGATGAGGCTTAGTCATTATAAAAGAATTCTTGTGCTTGGCTCTCCAGGAGCAGGTAAAAGCACTATTGCAAAAGAAATCGCAGAGCTTAGCGCATTGCCACTCATTCATTTAGATGATTTATACTGGGGCGAAAATTGGTGCAGGCCAAGCGAAAGTGTTTGGCATGAGCAGCTATCTAATTTAGTACAACAAGAGCAGTGGTTGATTGATGGTAATCATTTAACTACCTTGAATTTAAGATTGCCGCGAGCGGAGCTTGTGCTCATCGTTGACTCTACGGTGCCTCGTTCTCTTTATCGTGTTTACTTAAGGGCACTCAAGATAAAGCTCGGGTTCCATCAATATCTACCTAAGCGAATTCGTGAGCAAGCCGACAAAGGTGAGAGAACCAAGGCGACGAAAGACTTACTGGGACTGACAAAGAAAATTGTGAAATATCATTACTCTGATCACCAAGTATTGATGGCGCAATTACTTCACTATGATGTGCAGACGGTTATTGTTTCTCGTGACGTAAGTGTTCGAACATCACTATTCCTTCCTTTTCTTGAATCAAAATGCGTGAAAGTTCGAAGCTTGTCGTTACAACAGCTTAAACAGTCTTTTGATTCAGGTCAGATTTATTTCTGTTCTAAACATAAGTAGGTGTTTATGAAAATTTTAATCTGTTGGCCACCTAGTGTGCCAAGCTATTTCAATGCGGGGCACCGGTTGCCCGCTTTTTCTGTTGCGGCATTTTTACGTAAACAGAGATTTAATGTAGATGTAATCGATGCTGGAGCATTGAATTTTACTTGGAAGGAATTTGGCAGCACCTTGTTTCAAGGCAAGTATGATGTTGTGGTGATTTTCAACGACTTTGACATGATTGAAGGTGTCCGCCGAGCGGCTGATTACGCTAAGGCTATTTTACCTAAAAGTCAGACTATAACAGTTGGTCGCTTAAGTAACCAAATCCCAAAGGCATTTATAAACTATCAATTAGATGCAATAGCTAAATCGGGTGACTACGAAAGTAGTGTTTTATCTATAATTAAATGGTTTGACGCTGGCTGTACGTTGGAACAAATTCCAAATGGGCAGCTGGTCAATACTCCTCTTGGTTGGAAGTTGAGTAAAGATCCTGGTACTTATTTGGACCCTCAACTTTGGGAGTTTCCTGATGTGACAGAGATCCCCTACCTTTGTTATGAGAATTTATATAAAGACGATCAAAACAAGTTTTGCGGCATACCTGATAGACGAGAATTGGTTGTACCAGTTGCTCGAGGTTGCCCTATAGGATGTGAATACTGTGATGTACCTTGGATGCAAGGGAGCAAGGAGAGACGTGTAAGCGTAGAAAAGACCCTACAATATATTCAGCAAAGTTTCCAAGAGGAAGCATTCGAGTATGTGTCTTTTTATGCGCCAACCTTTACGCTAAATAAACATTGGGTTCGGGAGCTTTGTAAAGTGCTTATTAAAACTGGTCAGCACTATCCTTGGAAATGTGCAACGACACTTCAGTATCTTGATGAGGAGCTAATAGCGCTGATGGCGGAATCAGGATGTATTCGGATCAGTGTAGGCGTTGAAACGCTAGAACATGATGCTGCAAAATCCTTACCCAGAGCAAAGAACTCTCCTAGCGAACAATTTCAGTCAGTCGCACGATGGTGTCAACAGTATAAGGTAGAACTGAATTGTTTTGTCATTGTGGGTTTACCTGGGACCACTCTGGCAGGAACTCGACAAACAATCACAATGATCCAACAAGCAAATGCTCGAGCTCGACCGACACTTTATACGCCGTATCACCAAATGCATGAACAGATGAGCGAAAGAGAAATTAGTTTCTTTAATCGGCAAATATTTTCTGATGTTACTCACTTAGAAAATACAGATATAAGCCCTGAAGAGTATCTGGAATTTATATTTGCAAAAGATCTATACGAAACAACTGCAACACAAGCGATACCAGAACGATTGGGAAAATGAGAAAAGAGAAACTAACAATGCTGGATGAGCTTATATATCCAGAAATTATTGCTAATTTTAGGTTGGTAAAGAGCATTGATGTGCAAGGGGCGAAGTTGTTTCGTTCATCATCATTTTCATTTTGTCAACCAGCTCAAACTACACAGATCTGCCAACATCTTGGACCCTGTACTTATGTTGACTTGCGCACTCAAAAAGAACTGCAAAGAGATGGCACGCCAAGTACGATTATTAACCTTGGTTGGAAGTACATTAACTTGCCAGTTCATGATCAGGAGTCTCACGAGGAGCCTGATTTAAAGCGTTATGAAGCTGTGATGCCGCAGTATTTAAACGTTGCATCTGAAGTCATTCAACGTCTCAATAATGGTGAGTCATGTGTTATTGCTTGTTCTTTAGGTAAAGATAGAACTGGAATGGTCACGGCATTGATACAGCAATATTTTGGGGAATCAGCAAAGCGCATAAGTAAAAACTTTGAACTAAGTATGACATACCTCATCGCACAGCGGCACTTGCTGCCCTCAAGATGGCAGAGTTTAGAGGCACTAACACCTATTTCAGGTATAGATTGTTTGCAAGCAATAAGAGATATACGGCCGACTCAGTTGTGTGGGAGTGGCTTGCAGGCAAAAGGACTTACCCAGCAATGAGTATCAAGCGTAGATATAGACAAGCAGGGATTATAAATCTCAGCAGTAACGAACTACACCATTATTTACTGCCCTCACTGTTCGAAAAAGCCAAAACGGCAATCGACTTTTCGTGTTTAGGGCGTTATCCCGATTATGGTGATTACGTAAATTTGATGGCGCATAGGATGAATGTAGGCCCTGATAATTTACTTATTACGCCAGGTACTGATAGTGCGATTAGATTAATTTGTGAGACTTATAATCGTCAACAGAAAGGGAAAGGGAAGCTACTGCTTTCATTCCCAAATTACTTCGCTTGGGAACGCGCGTCGCAGTTATATCACCTAAGCTGTGAAAAAATAGAAATATCACCACTGGATAATGACTTTTGTCCACTCATAAACGCCGCAAGGTCAACAACGCAAGCTTTAATTGCTTTAACTTCACCATGCGGACCCATTGGTGGTTGGGTTTGCGATGAGCAGCTGTCAAAGTTGATTGAGGTGGCCGAATTAAATGACCACCTACTTGTGCTTGATAGCTGTTATCAAGCCTTTTTAGGTGATGTTTGGCAGCGGTTTTCATACGCTAAAGGTCGAGTTATAGTTGTGCAGTCCATGTCAAAGTCTCATGGCTTTGCCGGTGAGAGAATCGGTTTTGTTGTAGCAGAGTCACATATCATCCAATCACTATTTGAGAGTAATATTGAACATCATGTCAGTGCTTTATCTCTTGAAATCGCTTGTTATTTTCTACAAAAACAACCCATATTCGAGCAAATTTGGAGGGAGATAAAGGTGCAAAGAGAACAAGCATCGCTTGTTCTATCAAATGCGGGCTTTGATATAATCGAATCAGGAGGAAACTTCCTAACAATAGCTTTACCAAGTGAACACGAAGCAAAGAAATTATCAGAAATGTTGCTGAAAACCGGTTATCGGATAAAGCATCTGACTGATTATAAAAAATTCTCTCATATGATCCGATTTGCAATTGGTGATACCAGCTTTATGCAACCGTTTTTGTCTTGTTTACTAAGAAGCATCAAGGAATTAGAAAGCAATCATGGCAAGTAATCGTAAGACATTTTTAATATTCAACCGTAGACGCATAGTGTCAGAGCTCCCCAGTTGGCTTGACTATAAACACAACGACCTCGTTCTTGTGACAGCAAGTTCTGTTACTAATGAACATGAGCTGGAATCAGTCGCTGGCCAATTTAAGGAGGTTGTGGTCCTTGATAACTATGATTCACCATCTCATGAACAATTTTTATATTTGTTAGCGAAAAAACACCATGTCAATCGGGTACTAGTAAGCGCAGAGGTTGATGTTCTTCGTGCTGCAAAAATTCGTCAAAAACTAGGTATCTTTGGGCAAAGCCTGCAGTCAGCCATTGCTTATCGAGATAAGTGGGAAATGAAGAGCCAACTGAAGCAGGCCGGTGTGATGGTTGCGAGTATGTCCTTAGTCACTAGCAAGCATGTATTGAAGCAATTTATTTTGGAGTATGGCTTTCCCGCGGTAATCAAGCCTCGGTTCGGCGGAGGTTCTGTCGGTGTAAGCATAGTACATGAAGAGTCTGATTTAGAGTGCTTTATTGAACACAATTCGGATACATTAACTGATGGGCAATGGTTAATAGAAGCTTGGATCGAAGGCGAATTCTACACAATAGATGGATTAATGGTAGGTGGAGAAGTCAAGCATATTTGGCCATCACGAACGACGGCAAATCTCAAAGCTGTACATGGGGAATTGCTACAAAGTTGGATGATTGAGCCAACACATAAAGACTTTCAGCCAGTATGTGAGTGTGTCAAGCAAGCTATAAGTGCATTAGCTGTAACAGATACATTGTTTGCTTTCCATGCTGAAGTATTTGTTTGCCCTAATGGTGTTGTTGTCTTTAATGAAATTGCGTGTCGTCCTGGTGGGTGTGGTCATGTACCAGTTTATCAACAGGCTTTCGGTGTTAATTTGTATCAAGTGACACTTCAAGCACAAGCTGGATTGTTGCACGACATTAAAGTATGCTCACCGAGGAAAATGGCGGGCTTTATTTGGTTTCCTCCACAACAGGGCATATTGAATAGTCTCCCGACTCAGTGTGATAAAGATTGTGTTGTAGACTATCAAGCTATAGGAAGTCTAAATACATACTATCATGGCGCAAAATCAGTCTCGGATCATGTTGCCAAAGCTATTTTGCAACAGACACAAGATATTACTATTTATGATGCAGTTAATGAGGTATCAAGGTGGTGGGTGGAGCGGACTCGATGGAGTGAGCATGGCGAAGATGACACAGAATTTAGTGCAGGTGTGTTTAACGCAGATAATGTAGTCTGGTTAACCGAAGAAGCGTTCACATTACATTGGCGTTCATACATTTTTAGTGGGCGTCTTCCACTGATAAAACCAACGACACAGTCACGCTTTGAGCATTGGAAACGAGTATTGAAAAGCTATCACTATCTAGTGAAAAAGGTATGTGATGGTCAAATGCACCCTGTTGTATATATAGATACTTCACATCAAGCTATCGCACAGTATTATGCTGGTTTGGCGGGTCGAGTGGTCAAGAAGTTTGCTAGTATTGACGCGATTATAGCTGCCTCTGATGCATATAAATCAATGTTGATCATTGGCTGTAAAAATGAACTCAAGACTAAGATACTTGTCGAGTTGAGTGCTAAAATGCAATGTCGCTGGGGGGTTTTTACAGGTCATGATCGTGCCGCTATTTGTTTTTTAGCGCTAAAAAACCGCTTGCGGACAGCCTATGTCGATGGGACTGGATTAATAGATGCTATTCATCAAAAGCAAGCTGATTTCTATGAGCCTACTTCTCCAGTTTTACAAAACTATGATCCAGAAAAGTTCCTGAATGAGACTAATTACCGAAAAAGCTTAGTTGTTGTTGCACATGGAGAAGGTGCACATGTGAATTTAAATCAGGCAGTCTTATGTGGTTTGTATGAAGAGTATGAATATGACTTGTCGGAAGCTGTGCTAAATGGCTGTGTTAACAACGGTGAGCAAAAAAGATGTAAACGTGTTCATGACCCTTCAATTACGCTTTCTCACTTTAACTGTTTGAAAACTGAGTCCTTTCTTTTGCTTAGCTGCAATGGAGTCTCTGTGGCAAAGGAAATTTATCCATCTACGGTGAGTTCAGCATTGGCTTGTATCGAAGGATACCCGCGTTTGTTTGTTAGTACGATTTCGCCGATACCTGTTCCTTGGGGGCTTTCATTTGGAAGTGCAAGCCTTCTTCAAAACGGGTACCAACTTCCAGATATGATCTCTGCGCTAGATGATTTTATTGGTAGAAAAGAGTTGATTCTAATTGGCGATCCCTATGTGGACGATCGTGAGAGAACGATACAGGTAAATACTGTTGATTTGTTAAAGATAAAAAAGGATCAGATAGGAGAAGTAATCCAAGTAAATGGTGCTGATACCGTAATTCGAGGGCGTGAGCATTTATTAGTCACTCACAAACCTGATAGGCAATATGAATTTGAGGACAAGTCTGCTTTGAGTCAAGATTTGGCTGTGATTGTTTTTCAATTCCCTGAACGTCTAAGGCGTGCCATCCAGCTTGAAAATACTTTGAAACTTTCTTTCGCGAATATGGACAATCTTTGGCTATTTGGCAACTGTGAAAATATGTTTGCTCAGGCTCGTACAGCGCTAGACCACCTATCAAAAATTCGCAGTAATATTGAAGTTTACTTCCAAGCCTTGAGCCAATTGGTTGGTGAAATGCTACTTGATGGTCTGTGGAATCAAAATACACTGCAGATCTGGATCCGCATAGTACAAGATGTTAAGCAGTGGGATAAGGTGATGTGCAGCATAGTTAATAGCTTAGGCGGCCGCATACCAACTCATTTTCTTGGCGACACTGAGCGTGTTTTTGGTCGAGAGCCTTTGAAAATTATTACTTGCGAACGTTGCCAAAGCCCGGAGTCAGTTACAGAGGTGAATATTCTAGTGTCTCAAAGCGTTGCGGATATTAGGCATGATTGTCCTGTCTGCGGTTTTAAATCTTACATTCTCAATGAGCAGTGCTTAGAAAACCTTTCGGTTCCAAAAGTTGTTCGCGGTGACCAACCTGTCCCTTTAACTTTCCAAGCCCCGATGAGCAGTCTGTTTGGGAATGACAAGCAGCATGTCTTTGCGACATTCATTGATAAGGGACTTGGCAAAACAATTGGGCATCAATATTGGCAAATTGAGCCTGGAATATGTCAGTTATCGCTACCTCTGACACAAGCTATCTCACCAGACCTGCATGTACTGGATATTGTACATATTGGTGGAATGTCAATTACTAAAGTACGAAAAATGGTTGAAGGAGGAAGGGATGTCTGAAGCTTTAACACCATTTCAAGTTAGTCCTTTGGAGCAATTGTACATATCTGATGTGTCAGTTTTAGTGTGTGAAGCCATTCATAAACATGCACAAGAACTTCGAGCTAACGCCGTAAAAAGTGATCAAACGAATACTTTTGCATTTGACAGCCTCACGTTACTTCAGCGTTTGGGTGTAACGGCTGCTTGTGCGCCGAAAGAGCTAGGTGGCAGCGGTGTACATTCTTTGAGTGGTGTATGCAAAATAGTGACAGCTATAGCGCAGTATGATGCATCATTGGGTTTGTCCTTAAGCATGCACTTTGCGTTGACGGTATATTTCTCAAGAGATTATCACTCGACAGTATGTGCCATAAAAAAACAGCGTTTGAAAACATGGCTCAGTGCATTGGTAACTGACAACATGATTGTCAGCTCTGCAGTATCAGAACATGGTATCCAGCCTTGGGAAGTACGAACGCGTGCATTGGCGAATGAACATGGGTTTATCATAAAAGGGCGAAAAGACTTTGTTTCTTTGGCTCCTGTAGCTACCCACTTTTACACGCGAGTGAGAGTAGATACACGAGAAGGGGCTAGACTTGGCACTTTTATGATTCCAAAATCACAGCCTGGCCTTGAAGTGGATACCACGTGGTATGGTATGGGATTAAAGGGCTCAGGCAGTGGAAAGGTATATTTTGATCAGGTGCAGATGGATCATAAGGATTTTATAGACAGAGGTGAATGGGGGATAAAGCCGAAAGACTTCAATGGTAGATCTTTAGGGACAATTCCTATAATTGCAGCGTATCTTGGCATCGCTGAAGAGGCTTATGAGCAAATCGAACTATTTTTAAAACACAGTGACGATAGCAATCCAAGCGCGCGTTTAAAACAATTGGTTGCGGATGCGAGTATTCGACTTTTTTCTGCTCGAAGTGCTTTATCGTATGGGATAGAACAGATCGAGTTGGCTCAAAGAACGCTGGCAGTTGACACCCAGATCCAAAACTCATTTCAAGCTTGTTTACAAGTTGGACAGATAATAGAGAAAAATGCAACCGAGCTCGTTGATATTGCGATGCAGCTTTGTGGGGGAAGAAGCTATCAAGAGGGATCTGTTCTGTCTCGTTTATGTAGAGATGTTCGAGCGTCATTCTTTATGGGGGTCGCTTCCCCTGCAAATAGTTGGGTTGAGTCCTTGTATGACTCAATCATAGCCGAAATAAATTTACCCTAGATAGGGAAGATATGTGTATTCAATAATGGAGAAAATAATGTTAAAAAAAATCTTAATTGTCGTCATCCTTGTACCTATAATGACGGCAGTCATGATGCTTGGGGTGGGTTGGTGGAAAAATGACTCTACTATCGAAGTGCCTGTCGTTTCAATGATTAAGCTTTATCCAAAAAAAGGTAGTGAGCAAGAGCTCGCAGAGTATATGTTAGGATTCTCAAAGGTTAGTGATTATGTTATTTCTGGCAGTTTGTTCCATTTGATGCTTAAGCCTTCAGAGCAAGGTGGGCCTTTCATTCATTTGACAATTTGGCGTTCAAGATCCGATTACCATCAAGCGTTTAAACGTTTTGCTGAAAAGCGTGGAAATGGCGAAGATCATATTAAGAACTTTCCGCATCATGCTCTGGCCAAGCCATTTGAGTATGAGCAGTTCTCAGTTATCGGAAATGTCAAACTGTAATCAAGTCACGTTCAGTGGTCAGCTTTATTGGGCTTATCACTGAACTTCTCAACAGCGCTCCAATACACAACTATCATATGAGACGAGTGTTGTGTATTGGAGCTGTGTAAGTTGGCTCTTTTCTCAAACCAATAAGTGAATAGTAATTTGGTTGATTCATCAATGCTTACTTTTGTAGTAAACTGATACCGCTTACGGCTAAGTCATCATGTATAAGCGTATCAGGAGGGAAAACATTTAATACCCGATTTAGTACCATAAAGATAGCGTTTATTAAACTAAAGGTTTTAAAACAAATGAGTAGAACTGGTATCCAGTGGTTTCCTGGGCATATGAATAAGGCTCGTAATGAGATCAAAGAGATCATGCCGCAGATGGATGTGATCATAGAAGTGCTGGATGCACGTATCCCTTACAGTAGTGAAAATCCCATGGTGTCGGTACTTCGCGCAGATAAACCGGTCATCAAAATACTTAACAAAGCCGATTTAGCGGACCCTGAATTGACTCAGCAGTGGATGACCTACTTTGAGCAAGAAAATGGTGTTAAGGCGCTTGCGTTTGGTCATGATAAAGCGGCAGAAGTTCATAAAATTAATGAGTTATGCAAAAAGTTAGCGCCACAAAAAGTTGGAGCAGACAAACAGCTTAAAGCGATGATCATGGGGATTCCAAATGTGGGTAAATCGACCCTCATTAATATTTTAGCTGGGCGCATCGTTGCCAAGACTGGTAATGAACCCGCCGTCACTAAAGCACAACAGCGGATCAAGCTAGACGACGGCATTATGCTATACGATACACCAGGCATGTTATGGCCTAAAGTGGAAAACGAAAACTCAGGTTATAGACTCGCCGCAACGGGGGCTATTAGAGATACTGCCATTGATTATGAAGAAGTGGCAAGCTATACCGCAGAGTACCTTTTACAGGCTTATCCTCAGTTGCTGAAAGCGCGCTATAAAATTGATGAATTACCAGAACAAGATTGGGAATTTATCGAAATGGCTGGGAAAAAGCGCGGTTGTATCAGAGGCGGCAATCAAATCGATACACACAAAATGTCTGAAATTTTAATCAATGAACTGCGCGATGCTGTGATTGGCCGTATCACTATGGAAACGCCGCAGATGCGTGAAGAAGAAGAAGTGATGGTGGCGCAGTTACGTGCAGAAGCAGAAGCTAAAAAGGCCGCAAAAGAAGAAGAGAAAAAACAACGTCGGGCTCGTGCTCGTAAAAATAGACGCTAACCACACTATGTTGGCTGCATCACGCAGCCAACTCTACTCTGTTTCTGCCTAACCGTTTTGCTCGATACAAAGCGTCATCAGCACGCTTAATAAAGTCATCTTCACTTTCTTGTGGTTGATATTGCGCAACGCCAATACTGATTGTGATAGGTACAATGCAATCACACGCAGCGAGTTTCGCTCTTAAGCGTTCCCCAAATTGTGTGGCATGGTCGATGTACGCATTAGGCATCAAAATCATGAACTCTTCACCACCCCAGCGGCAGATAATATCGCTGCTATCGGCAACGGCCATACATAGCTGGGCAAAGTGTTTTAACACTTGGTCGCCAACTAAGTGGCCATGCTGGTCGTTAACTTGCTTAAAGTGGTCAATATCTAACAGTAGTAAGCTCAACGGCACTCGGCCGGGTTTAGCACGTAAAATATGGCGCTGTAGCAGGGGCTCAAAAGCTTGGCGATTTAATACATTACAGAGTTTGTCTGTTAATGCGATAGCTTCTAGCCGTCTTTGATATTGGTTAAAAGTCAGTTGTGCTATGGCCAAAATACACAAAGTGATCACCACTCCCAACAACAGATTGGCTATCAGTGCATCAGTTAATTTTGTTTCTGGTGTAAAGGTTTGCTCAACCATTAAGTGCCAGCCCAAGTCAGGAATGTAACGTGAGTTGATAAGCCTCAGTATGCCTTGTTGCTTAATCGAGAACTTATAGTTAGGTTGCTTAAGAATTGCATCAAGGTGCTCGGAAAATTCAGATGTCAGTGATTGGCTAGGCATTTTATTTTGATTATAAAAAATCAGCCGTCCTTGATGGTCTGCAAAATAGACCTTACGTTTGTACTGGTTTTGGTAGTAATTGATTAGGTGTTGTAAGTCATCGAGTTGAATACCAACGCCTGTCACGCCGAGCAGCTCATTGTTTGCAATGATTTTATGGTTTACATACACAATGGGGTTAAAGTTGTCCTGTGGAGATACGTCAACATTTAACACGTAATCCAGTTTTGTAAAGTTTAAGACTTCGTTGTACCAAGCCGCTTCTGGGGAGTTTAGGTTGAGCTGGTTGGTGCGGCCATCAAAGTGATAGTACTTTTTTGTTCTATGGTCGACTAAAAAACTGGTTTGGCTTTTAAATAGAGTTTTAGTTTTCTTTAAAAAGGCGAAAAGCTGGTCTGTATCGCTTTGGTTATTTTTGAGCCATAGATGAACAAAGTGGTTTTGTGCCATGCTTTGGGCAACATAAATAGGCCCTTGCAGCTGCTTTTGTAAATCAGTGCTAATTAAGTGGCTTGTAAGAGGAAGTGCATCATCCACAATACCTTCGCTAAGCGAATGGTGAGCCATGTGATAGCTAAACCAGCTAGTAAAAGTAAACCCAGCCAATAACAACAGAGTTAATGTGATATTACAGCGGCGTCGAGCATGGTCCATGAGTATTTTTATTATTCACGCTTGAAGTGAATAGCATCATACACGGTGTTGATTTTATAGTCGATTACAGCTAATTACAGTGTGTAATGAGCGAAGTCTGAACATAAAAAAAGCCCGCAAGGGGCTTTTTAAGTTTCATATCTACCGTCACCGATATGAGCAATGTAGCAAGTAAAATAGTGAGTGGTTACAGTGTAAATAATTACCTGAACCTGGCAGTTAACGTATGCCAAACGTAGAACAAGGTTATCAACAATTAGAGTAACAAAATTCGCGTCAGTGCATTTTGTTGAGATTGATTATCAATTAGATCTTCAAAACTGTCAACACCCAAATGATATTAATTATCATTTAATTTTTAGGGAAGAGTGAGAAAAAGTAAGGGGCATAAAAAAAGCCCACAAGGGGCTTTTTAGTGTCATATCTACCGTCACCGATATGAGCAATGTAGCAAGTAAAATAGTGAGTTGGTTGAAAGCGTTTGTATCAAGGGGCGTTGCTACAAACACGTTCAACCTGTGGCTGTTTGCGTGCGCCACACGTCTGTTTCAGGGTCGAGAAACAATATGAATTATCCAACAAAGTGAGCCGTCAATCTCTCTTTGTTGAGATTGATTATCAATTAGATCTTTTAATGTGTCAACAGTTAAATGAGATTTATTTTCATTTGCATGCATTGCAATAAAGAAATGGTGCTCATCTTATTTTTAGTGCAATTTAAAAAGAAAAAGCACTCACTTGTCATAAATTGAGCAACACACCGATGAGATCTGCTACGGTATTTGTAACTTTTTAGGAGACGGACAATGACGATAAAAATTTTATGTACTTTGATATTCTTATGCGCAATACCAACACAGGCAAAAATTGAGCAATGGCGAGGTAAACTAGAGGTATCAAAGCAGTTATCTTTGGTGGTTGGGATTAACATTGACACGAAAACAAAAAGTCTTACGCTTGATAGCCCTAATCAAAAAATGTTTGAGTATACGCCGAGTGAATTTTTGGTGTCTGATAAAGCGGTGAGTTTTTCTGATACTAAGCTTAATGCCAGCTATGAAGGACAGTTTGTTGATGGCGAGCTGGTTGGCACCTTTATACAAGGAAAGGCGAGACCGTTGACTTTCGCTTTACTTGGGACAGATGCCAAGCCGCGATTACAGCTTGAAGGGACCTATGCAGGCGCGCTGGATATTAATGGTAAAAAACTCCCCTTAGAGTTGCAGGTTGCTGTGCTCCAAGACGGGTTTCATGCAACATTAGATAGCCCAGCACAGCAAAGCTTTGCGATTCCTCTTAGTCAATTTTCGATAAATGCAAACGAGCTAAGTTTTGAGTCGAATATGATCAACGCGCTTTATCAAGGAGTGATTAAAGAAGGGGAATACAGCGGCACTTTCACTCAAGGGTTTGCAATGCCATTATCATTAAAAAAAACACTCAACTAAAGGCGTCTTTTGACGATGTGAATGATAGTGTAGAGCAATTGCTAGGAGAGCATTTTAAGGGGATTAATGCCGCTATTGCGATTATTAACAATGGTCAGTCGAGACATTACTTTTTTGGTGACAAAGTTAACGAGCATGCGCTTTTTGAGGTCGGCTCGTTAACTAAACCTATGGTTGCAAAAGTTGTCAGCGATCTGGTGCGCTCACAGCAGTGGCAATTATCTATGCCAATATCAGTGCTTGCAAAGGATAAAGCGTTTTCTCATCATCAGTACACTTTGCGGCAGTTACTCACCCACACATCTGGGTTACCACGCTTACCTAATAACTTATCGCCAATGGATATAAATAACCCTTATGCTCGATATGATACCCAGCAACTTATCTCTTCACTGAAGAAGCCCGTTAGCGAGACGCAAACGTTTGAATATTCTAACTATGGCTATGGAGTTTTGGGCTATTTATTGACTGAACAAATGGACTCATCTCTTGAGGTAATTTTAAACAAACACTTGTTTAAACCACTAAACATGCCCGATACGGTATTAGCACTTAGTACTAATAAACAGCGTAAAGAGATTAACCTTGTGGGAGCGGTGGATTACTATGGAAAAACGGTTACGCCTTGGCAGTTTGATAGTTTAGCGGGAGCCGGAGCGGTTGTTTCATCTTTACATGATATGCAGCAGTGGGTCATGAGCTATTGGCATTTTGAGCACACGAATCCTCAGCTACACAAGCAAATGATTGCGACGTTGGCTCCCTTAAATGAACAAATGAGTTATGGTTGGATGCGTCAATCTGAACATGTGTATTGGCATAATGGAAAAACAGATGGTTACTGTGCCATGGTGATATTTAGTCCTAATAAAAAACAAGCGGTCATTGTACTCGCTGGTGGCGTAGTTAATGTCACTCAAATTGGGCAGTTACTTTTTAATCAAGTGGACCTGCAATGAACGACAGGCGAAAACAGTATTTACTGTGTCAATTATCAGGATGGATTGGGGCTTATTTAATTTTTAGCTACATGATAGCGCGCAACCCGTTCGCTTCTACGCTCGAGTATGGCTACAGTGCCGTGCTGCTTGCAAGTGCAGCTTTATTAAGTCACTTGATTCGAATAGTTTTTAAAAGTTACTTTGCCTACCGACCAACTTGGCAGCAGATCTGCTATTTTGTTTGCGCAGTGCTGGTAATGACGACGCTCTCCACCGTGCTGCTGATAGTCGCTATATTCTTGTTCGCGCATTTGGGCTGGTCTTACCCTATACCTCGTTCGCAATGGGAATTTGTTATTGAGAAAGTATTTGTCAGTAATGCCTTTAACATGCTCGGGCTGAGTTTATTGTGGACGACGTGTTACCTAACACTTACCAAAGTAAGGCAGCTCCATGAGGCAAGAAGCTTATTGCAAACAAGTCAACTACAGCTATTAAACAATCAGCTTAATCCGCATTTTTTATTCAATGCGATTAATGACTTGAGAGCATTGATCCTAGAGCAGCCGCAACAGGCTAGAAAAGGGTTAGCTCAATTATCAGATATACTTCGCTACAGTTTACAACCACTAGAGGATGACAAAGTGGCACTTGCTAGTGAGCTAGAGTGCGCTCGAAATTACCTTGCGTTGTGTCAGTTCGGTTTAGAGTCCAGGCTGTCCTATAAATTCGAGGTCGATGAGCAATCGTTGGCGTGCTTGGTCCCTAAATTGATGCTACAGATGTGTTTAGAAAATGCGGTGAAACACGGTATAGCGCCGAGTGTAGAGGGGGGAGAGGTTGCTGTTGTCGTGCGCATAAATGGCGAAAATCTCGAAATACAAATTTCTAACCCCTATATAAGTCAGCGCTCTAGGCGGCCTAGTTTAGGGATTGGTACAAAAAATATTCAAAATCGACTCAGGCTGCTTTATCAAGGCAAAGCAAGTATGGTATTGACGCAACAGGGCACAAGCATGTTGGCGAATATATCTTTACCCAAGGAATATGCATGACCAAAATAATGCTCATTGACGATAGCCGTTTAGCTCGTGTTGAGCTAAAAGCGCAACTGGCTGAGCTTGGCGAACAAGACATTGTGGCTGAAGCTGCCGATGTAGCCGACGCACTAGAAAAAATAGAGCGTTTACAGCCTGAACTCATATTTTTAGATATTAACATGCCTGATGGCAGCGGCTTTGACCTACTTGCGCAATTGGATTACGTACCAAGTGTGATATTTGTTACGGCATATGATGAGTTTGCGTTGCAATCATTTGAGGTCAATGCGCTTGATTACCTGTTAAAGCCAGTGACCAACGAGCGCATAAAAGCGGCACTTGAAAAGTATCAGCAAAAAGCGGCAAAACCTCTGTCATTGTGTAGCAAGTTCTTTATTAAAGATGCCAATAAGTGCTTTTTTATTGCTTTGGATGAAGTGTTTGCTTTTGAAGCGATGGGTAATTACACACAAATACATTTATCTAGCAACAAAGTGAGTGTTTACCGAACTATGTCACATATTGAAAGCCGACTACCCAGTGATGATTTTTTTAGAGCTGGGCGAAGCTGGATCATCAATGTTAATCAAATAAAAACGGTTGAATTGGAAGTAGGTGGTTCTTTAGAAGTCACCTTAAATAATCAGATTAAAGTGCTGCTGTCACGCAAGCAAACAGCCCTGTTCAAACAAAAGTGGCGTTTATAAGTGAGATAAATCAGAGTTTTCCCTCTTGAACCCGATGCGTTTTTGTTCAATGCTAAAGTCATGTTGTTCTGAAAAATAATAAAAACAAGGGACTTTAATGCTTAGTATGTTTGGACTTGTCGGTGCGTTAGCGCTGCTAATTTTCTTGACGCTGCGTGGAATGAACCTGTTTCTTTGCGCACCATTGTGTGCATTGCTGGTGGCAATGAGTAGTAATATCAGGCTGTTTCCTGCAGGGTCTGAAGTGGACTTTATTAGTAGTTATATGAGTGGCTTCAGTGGCTTTATTCAAGCTTGGTTTTTTATGTTTTTGCTTGGCTCTCTGTTTGGCAAATTTATGGAAGATACTGGGGCGGCAGATGCGGTGGCGCACTACATTGTAGGAAAGTTGGGTATGAAATACGCAGTATTGGCGGTGGTGCTTGCCTGTGCGCTGCTGACCTATGGTGGGGTGAGTGTATTTATAGTGGCTTTCTCGGTCTTTCCGATGGCATTGAGTTTATTCAAAGATGCTAACCTACCAAGACGCTTTATTCCTGCAACACTGGCGTTTGGTTCCGTGACCTTTACGATGACCTCTGCGGGTTCACCTGAAATTCAAAATTGGATACCCATTAAATATTTAGGTACTTCGCCTTATGCTGCATGGCAGGAAAGTCTTATAGTCGCTGTGTTTATGGCGACTTTGGGTTATTTCTTGTTGATTCGTATGATTAAAAAAGCACAGCAAAATGGTGAAGTGTTTGCTGCACGCGATGACGACCCCGTACAATCAGCTAGGCGTTTACCACACCCTATCACCGGTCTTATCCCTTTAATTGTGGTGCTCGCTTTGTCATTTACGTTACATGAAGCGCTTCAACAAAGCGCACTAATAGTGGCTTTACTCGGTGGTGTTTTGAGTATTTTATTGCTCAACTTCAAGTATTTTGTGAATGTGCAGCAAGCCATTAACTTAGGTACAACAGGGGCTCTAGTCGCTATTGGTAATACGGCTGCTGTAGTTGGGTTTGGCGCGGTTGCTAAAGTCACTCCCGCTTTTCAAGAAGCGGTAGCGTTAATGACGCAAATACCTGGCAACGAACTATTAGGTGCGGCGATAGCGGTGAGTGTGATTGCGGGCTTAACTGGTTCTGCATCGGGCGGACAAGCCATTGCTTTGCCATTAGTTGCACCACATTACCTCGACCTTGGCGTCAACAACTCAGAGCTTCATCGTGTTGTTGCCATTAGTTCTGGGGCGATAGATACATTGCCACATAACGGCTATGTGGTAACAACCGTCAGAGCAATCTGTAAAGAAACACACCAAGCCGCTTATTGGCCACTGGCAATGCTGACTGTGGTTGTGCCTTTATTAGGATTAGCGCTTATTTTGGGGCTATTTATACTCTTTTAAGTAATTTGTGCATTAAATAGGCTATGATCATGCAAATTCAATAAAGTTCTAGCCATGTCAGAGACATTTAGCTAAATGACAAGCAGATTGTAGCCCTGTTGATGATTACTTATCGCCACGAATAAAAACTTTTTCGCAAATTGTGCGCATTTTAAGCGATATCAAGGATGATGTTCGTAATAAGAGGTGATATACTCCCGCCGAATAATTTTTCTACTTTAAATAGAGCAAAACAATGGCAGATTTATCGAAGTACAGAAACATTGGTATTTTCGCGCACGTTGATGCGGGTAAAACTACCACCACTGAGCGTATCCTAAAGCTTACAGGTAAGATTCACAAAACCGGTGAGGTACACGACGGTGAGTCTACTACTGACTTCATGGAACAAGAAGCTGAGCGTGGTATCACAATCCAGTCAGCTGCTGTAACGTGTGAGTGGAAAGGTCACCGCTTAAACGTGATCGACACCCCAGGACACGTTGACTTCACAGTTGAAGTATACCGTTCATTAAAAGTTCTTGACGGTGGTATCGGTGTATTCTGTGGTTCAGGTGGTGTAGAGCCACAATCAGAAACTAACTGGCGTTATGCGAACGAATCAGAAGTTGCACGTGTTATCTTCGTAAACAAATTAGACCGTATGGGTGCTGATTTCTTCCGCGTAGTAGGACAAGTTAAAAAAGTACTTGCTGCTAACCCACTTGTTATGACGTTACCAATTGGTATCGAAGACGAGTTCTGTGGTGTTGTAGACGTACTAACTAAGAAAGCATACGTATGGGATGACTCAGGTCTTCCTGAAAACTACGAAATCAAAGATGTTCCAGCTGACATGGTAGACCAAGTTGAAGAATACCATGAAATGCTTATCGAAAGTGCAGTAGAGCAAGACGACGAGCTAATGGAAGCGTACATGGAAGGTGAAATCCCTTCTATTGAAGATATCAAGCGTTGTATCCGTAAAGGTACTCGCACAATGGCGTTCTTCCCAACTTTCTGTGGTTCAGCGTTCAAAAACAAAGGTGTTCAACTAGTACTTGACGCAGTTGTAGATTATCTACCTGCTCCAACTGAAGTTGACCCTCAACCGCTAACAGATCCTGAAACAGGTGAACCTACTGGCGAAGTAGCAACTGTTGATGCTGATCAGCCGCTAAAAGCACTTGCGTTCAAGATCATGGATGACCGTTTCGGTGCTCTTACTTTCATCCGTATTTACTCTGGCCGCATGAAAAAAGGTGACACAATCCTTAACTCTGCAACAGGTAAAACTGAGCGTATCGGCCGTATGGTTGAGATGCAAGCGAACGATCGTAACGAGATTTCTGAAGCGCAAGCGGGTGACATCATCGCGGTTGTTGGTATGAAGAACGTACAAACAGGTCACACACTTTGTGATCCTAAGCACGAATGTACACTTGAAGCGATGATCTTCCCTGAGCCGGTAATCTCAATCGCGGTACAGCCTAAAGATAAAGGCGGTAACGAGAAGATGGGTATCGCTATCGGTAAGATGGTTGCAGAAGATCCGTCATTCCAAGTTGAAACTGACGAAGACTCAGGTGAAACTATCCTTAAAGGTATGGGTGAATTACACCTAGACATTAAGGTAGACATCCTTAAGCGTACTTACGGTGTAGACCTAATTGTTGGTCAACCTCAGGTTGCTTACCGTGAAACTATTACGCAATTGGTTGAAGATAGCTACACGCACAAGAAGCAATCAGGTGGTTCTGGTCAGTTCGGTAAGATCGATTACCGCATCAAGCCCGGCGAAGTTGGTTCAGGCTTCACGTTCAAGTCTACAGTTGTTGGCGGTAACGTTCCTAAGGAATTCTGGCCTGCAGTTGAGAAAGGCTTCAAGTCAATGATGGAAACTGGTGTACTTGCTGGCTTCCCTGTATTAGACGTAGAAGTTGAGCTATTCGACGGTGGTTTCCACGCAGTTGACTCATCAGCAATCGCGTTTGAAATCGCAGCGAAAGGTGCATTCCGTCAGTCGATTCCTAAAGCAGCACCACAACTGCTTGAGCCAATCATGAAAGTTGACGTGTTCACTCCTGAAGACCACGTGGGTGACGTAATTGGTGACCTTAACCGTCGTCGTGGTATGATCAAAGACCAAGAAGCTGGCCTAACTGGCGTTCGCATCAAGGGTGACGTACCTCTTTCTGAAATGTTTGGTTACATCGGTCAATTACGTACAATGACTTCTGGTCGTGGTCAGTTCTCTATGGAGTTCTCGCACTACTCACCATGTCCGCAAAACGTTGCTGAGACAGTCATTGCTGCAGAAAAAGAGAAAAAAGCGGCTAAATAATTTTTAGTTAGCTTCCAAATCTTTAAAAACCGCTTGGCAATCAAGCGGTTTTTTTATGTCTAATAAAAAAGTACTTAATTTTGATTTATTAGGACTTGATTTGGGTACTTCGACTGTTTATTATTGCATCTCAAGAAATAAAATTAAATGCGCTGGGCATATTGAACTTTTGGAGACTCGCAGTGAGAACCGTTGATTTATCAGTAAATTGGCTACTATATGGGTTATTCTTATTGCTGTGTGTGAGCTTATTTAGTTTAAAGCCAATGTTCGAGTCCGCAGCTATGGCTCTATCTGTGTTATGTTATGTATTGCTAGCCGCGAGTATTATACCAATAATGTTAGCGATACTTGATAAGCGCTTTGTGCACATTGATAGAGCGGGTATTAGCTACTCTTTAGGGTTTGGCACGCATTATATTCTATCCGAAGATATTAAACATATGCAGCGTAAGCGATTTTTTCTGCTCACTGTGTTGCAGATAGAGTTACACAGTGGTGGCGTGAAGTCTTTTTACAGCTGGACACTCAGCGATGCGGGTTTTGTCAGAGCTGAACAGCTTTTAGCAAGCAAATAACAAATGCGCCAAGTGGCGCATTTTTTGTGGATTAGCTAAGCCCAGCAGACTCTAAAGCTATTTATTTTTCGTTTAGCCAGATTGCAGCTTGTTTGGCAAAGTAGGTCAAAATACCATCCGCGCCGGCACGCTTAAACGCTAATAACGACTCCATGATGCACGGCTTTTCTGCCAGCCAGCCATTGTCGATTGCTGCGCGATGCATGGCATACTCCCCACTGACTTGATACGCAAAAGTGGGTACACCAAACTCATCTTTTACGCGACGCACGATGTCTAAATAAGGCATACCAGGTTTAACCATCACCATATCTGCACCTTCTTGTAAATCCAGTGCGACCTCTCGCAACGCTTCGTCAGAGTTTGCAGGGTCCATTTGATAGGTTTTCTTATCTGCACCCTTTAGGTTTCCAGCTGAGCCGACCGCATCACGA
Source organism: Pseudoalteromonas sp. S16_S37 (assembly GCF_014694405.1). Lineage (GTDB taxonomy): Bacteria > Pseudomonadota > Gammaproteobacteria > Enterobacterales > Alteromonadaceae > Pseudoalteromonas. The sequence continues at coordinate 14,819 of NZ_JAAUWV010000030.1, read as the reverse complement.
AATGGTCCATAATAGCTTGATGCATACTTAGCCGAATAGGCCATGATACGAGTGTGAATATGACCTTCTGCTTCCAATGCCTCGCGAATGGCTCCAATGCGACCATCCATCATATCAGAAGGCGCAACAATGTCAGCGCCCGCTTGTGCGTGTGACAATGCTTGTTTGATTAATACTTCGGTAGTGACATCGTTGATCACATAGCCATTGTCATCAATGATGCCATCTTGACCATGTACCGTAAATGGATCCAATGCGACATCTGTGATAACGCCGAGTTGCGGAAATGCAGCTTTTAATGCTTGTACGGTGCGCTGAGCAAGGCCTTCTGGATTATAAGCTTCCTCTGCATGGAGCGATTTTTTATCTGCAGGCGTTACCGGAAATATAGCAACAGCAGGTATACCCAAAGCGACAAGCTCGCCAGCTTCTTCAACTAATAAATCAATCGATAAACGCTCGATACCCGGCATTGACTCAATCGCTTCACGGCGATTTTTACCCTCTAAGACAAATACTGGGAAAATCAAATCGTTAACCGATAATTGATGTTCACTCATTAAGCGTCTTGAAAAGTCATCTCTGCGCATGCGACGCATACGTGTATAAGGAAATAAATCTAATCCTGATTGAGCCACTATAGTCTCCTAAAATTATAATTCGTACGCTAATACTCGATTTCTACCCTGCTGTTTTGCTTGATACAGGGCTTTGTCGGCTAAGTTTGTAAATAGGGTAGGGTTTTTACTGTCACTAGCAATAGCACTGTATACCCCGGCACTGAGCGTCACTTTTAGGTGTGTCACACCAAAGTCAAAATTTGTTGCAGATATACTTTGTCGTATTTGTTCGGCAAGTTCCAGAGCACCGTGTTGTTGTGTATTTGGTAGTAATAGTACAAATTCTTCACCACCATATCTAAATACTTCATCCAAAGGCCGTTTAAGGTGCTGCTCTACTATTTTTGCAACGGCGCAAATAGCCTGATCGCCAACTACATGACCATAGGTATCATTAATTTTTTTGAAGTGATCGATGTCTAACATGACCACGCTGAGCGTTGTTTGTTCTCGGCGAGAGCGCCGCACTTCCATCATAATGCGTTTATCAAAATAGCGGCGGTTTTTTACTTTGGTAAGTGCATCTTCCATGTTAAGCTTTTCTAATTCACGATTCTTTTCTTGTAGCTCTCTGAGCGTCACTTCAAGCTCAAAGGTACGTTCATCAATACTTGATTCCAACTTTTCCTGCGCTTGTTCTTGGATATGCAACCGCTCTTTTAATAGCGCATCTTCGGCTCTTGTTTGTGCTAGTCGCGCTTGCTGGTGCTTTATTTTGTTATCGCGGTCTTTAATATATTGGCGCGCTAAGGCGTAACTTAAGGTCATACTAATTAATAAGTAACACAGATAGGTTAGAGGTCTATCCAAAACTGGGCTTGAAAGCAGCCCCAACTCGAAAGCACTTTGATAGCCCAATACGAGTAACAGCGTGCTAAACATAAGCAAATACGCTTTATTAAATGGCGCAGAGCGCCTGTAAGCTATCGCAGCAAAAATTAAATATGTGAGGGTGGCTAAAAAGCTTAAGAAAAACGCGACTAACAAGGCAGTGCGATATGGCGCTAAAGGGAGTAAAACGGTAAACACCAAGCCCACTTTTAACATCGTGCTGAGTATGCGTTGTGTGCGTAGCGCACTTGTGGGGACCAATGTCGCTTTTAAGATAGGTATAAATAGCCAAGTCGAAATAAACATGAACAGTGCTTGCCCATATTGCTGAAGCCACAGCCAGTTACTATAGAGGTAGCGATGACTAAAGCCATATAAATGTACATTGAGCAGCCAAATAATTGCGATGGCTAAACCGCCAAATAAAAAATATTGCTTATGGGTAAAGGAATACAGTGAAAAATTGGTCAAAACCATAGCAACAATGAAGCCCGCCAACATCCCGTAGAGTAAGTTGAATTTGCTGGTATATTTTAGATATTCAATGGGGTGCCATAAGCTCAGCGGTAAGTAGGTTTGACCGCTATTTTCAACTTTAATGTAGATTGTGGAGCTTTCATGGGCTGGTAATTTAATTGGCACCAATTGAACTTGATGAGAAATTGGCAGCTGCGCATTTTTTTGGTACTCACTAGCAAGCGCAACCAAAATAGAGCGATTTTGCTTGGGAATAAACGCTGTGATTTTATCTAGTTGATTATTGTTCACACTCAGCAGTAATGGCAGGTCTTGTCTGGCTTGATTATTTAAAACAACTTTTAGCCAAATTATTTTCAAGTCTTGCTTGAGGTGCAAAAAACCATTATCAACGTGTTGCCAATCAAGTTCGCTACTTTTGAGCTGTTCAAGGGTTTCACTATTATTTTGCACATAAGAAAACGGCAACGCTGAGCGTTTGCTAAAGCCTTGCTCAATCTCAAATGCATCAGTTGCAAATGTGACCAGTATGCATAATAAAACAGCGAGTAGGCGAATCACGGCAACTCACCCTCAGCCATGAATAGGCGATTAAAGTTGTCATGGCTAATTTGCGCGACATGCTCAATACTTTGCCCTCTTAATTGGGCTATTTGGCGCACCACTTCGATAACAAATGCAGGCTCATTACGGCGTGATTTAGGTTTCGGTTTTAAGGTGCGAGGTAATAGATAGGGGGCATCTGTTTCGATAAGCAATTTGTCATCTGGTATTAGAGGAACAAGTTGCTGAAGCTGCGCACCTCGGCGCTCATCGCATACCCAGCCCGTGATACCAATCATCAAACCGTAGTTTAAATAGAACTCTAGGGCGGTTTTGTCGCCAGTAAAACAGTGTAGTACGCCATGAACGTTCATCTGTTCGAGTACCGTACTCATGCTTTCGAAGGCATCTCGCTCATGTAAATAAACGGGCATCCCCAATTGTTGTGCAAGACTCAGTTGCTCAGATAAAACGTTTATTTGCTGAGATCTTGGCGAAAAATCGCGATTAAAATCCAGACCACATTCACCTACAGCAACGACTTCAGGCTGGCTAAGTAACTGACATAGGTGTGTCAAATAATCACTTGATGCGTCTTTGGCATTATGAGGGTGAATGCCAGCTGTGCATACAAAGCCATAATGGCAGGCAAGCTGCAGGCTGTGGGTTGAATCTTCTACATCGCTACCAATCAGTAGCATGTTATCGACACCGACTTGTTGAGCGCGCAAAACCACTTCGTCACGAATCTCATCGAATTGTGAACTTGTGAGGTTTACTCCAGCATCGATATAACGTGTGGTCATTAGTCCACTCGCTTGACTCTGATGCTACGGTTTGAACCATATTTAGTCATAAAAAATGAATCTAAAGCACCGCGTTTGATCTCTATTCTATCGCCTTTTTTAGCGTAAAAAGCGCCGTTGCCTAGCTGTTTCCATGACTGGCCATTATCAATCTTAAATAACCGAGTACCCAAGGGGGATTTCTTTACTTCGATAACAAAGGCGTTGAATTGTGAGTCTACAGGTTGCGCAAACACCGTTGCACTGGCAAAAAGTGCACTTAAAAGCGCTATGATTTTCATTGTTCGGACTCCCTTTGTGCAGAGCCTTTGGCGTAAAACTTCGCAAGTAATAAACCCAGTTCAAAGAGCAATAGCATAGGTATCGCTAGCAGGGTCTGAGAGAGCACATCGGGTGGTGTTAAAAACATGGCAACCACGAATGCACCCACTACCATATAAGGGCGCTTTTCTTTGAGGCTTGTAACCGATGTCGCACCGCTCCAGCACAACAACATAATAGCGACAGGGATTTCAAATGCGACTCCAAATGCAAAAAACAGCTTTAAGGCAAAACTCAAATAACTGCTAATATCAGGAGAAATGGTCATCATTTGTGGCCCAACACTGGTAAAAAAGCCCAGCACGATGGGCAGTACAACAAAATAACAAAAAGCAATACCGGAATAAAAAAGCACCACGCTTGAAAGTAACACTGGGATAAGCATACGCTTTTCATGTTGATACAGGCCGGGGGCGATAAAGCTCCAAATTTGATGCAGTATTATTGGAATGGCAGCAAACAGTGCAACAAACAATGTGAGCTTAAAAGGAGCAAAAAAGGGTGCAGTCACATCGGTGGCTATCATAGTGCTATGCTCAGGCAGAGTTGCAATTAGAGGTGCTGCAACATAGCCGTATATGTCGTTGGCAAAATATACCAGCGCAATAAAAATCAACAACACACTCAATAGCGCTTTCATAACCCGATTTCGAAGCTCAATTAAATGGCCGATAAAACCGCTGTGTTGGGTTTGTGACATAAGTTGCTCTTTACTTCTTTATTACTTGGTTATTTAGTCTTTTTTGACGTCTGACGTGTTCTTATAACTATGCTTTACTGACTCAGCGGCTTTTTGCAGCTCATTTACCGATTGTTTAATATCATCAGGTAAATCTTGCATGTTTTGCTGTTCAGCCTTTTTTAAATTGGTATGTAGCTCGTGAACTCGTAACTCTTCACTGACTTCTGCTTTGACCGAGTTTGCAACAGACTTGATGGTACTTATCCAGCGACTGACGGTACGGATTGCAACCGGTAAACGCTCTGGACCTAAGACTATTAAGCCTACGATGAGGACTACCACCAGTTCCCACATGCCCATGAGTTATACCTTATCTTTGTCTTTTTTCTCTTGTTCGGCAGTGTTTTCTTTTTCTTGTTGCTTTTGCTCCATTAGCTGAGCAGATGCCTTATCTTCATCAGACATCGCTTTTTTAAATCCTTTAACAGCACCACCTAAGTCACTACCAATGCCACGCAGTTTTTTTGTTCCAAACAACAAAACAATGATGGCGAGGATGATTAATAACTGCCAAATACTGATCCCACCTAAACCCATGATGACTCCGTTTGTGATAAAAAACTTAACTTGTCGTGATTATACGCCCAGTGCGCAAAATATCACCCTATTTTGCGCCACGCACTTATAAATAAGACGGCACTTGCAGATAATGTCAAGCCGCTTACTAGCCACTCATGTGCCAAATAACTCAAGCTGGCACAAATAAGTGAAGTACAGGCTAGCATACCTAATAGTATGGGTTTGGCATCACTCTTTTCTTTGACATTGGTCAACTGCCGATTACTTCGCTTGAGATTTTGATAAATAAGGTCGGGCATTTCTGGCATTTTTTCGGCCCAAAACGGCAGATTAGCATACAGTTGCTTCAGTACAGACCAAGGGCCTACTTGCTCTTTTACCCATTTTTCTAGAAATGGTTTAGCGGTTTGCCATAAGTCTAGCTGAGGGTAAAGTTGACGACCGAGACCCTCAACATAGAGCAGCGTTTTTTGCAGTAATACCAGCTGAGGCTGTACTTCCATATTGAAGCGTCTAGCGGTATTGAATAGATTGACCAAAACATGACCAAACGATATTTCAGCGAGCGGCTTATTAAAAATAGGTTCACACACAGTACGTATTGCGAACTCAAACTCTTCAACACATGTATCGGCCGGCACCCAGCCAGAGTCGACATGTAACTGAGCAACTTGGCGATAATCACGATTGAAAAAGGCGATGAAGTTTTCTGCTAGATAACGCTTATCTTCTTTATTTAATGTGCCAACAATACCGCAGTCTATGCCTATGTATTGCGGGTTGTGCGGTGTATTACGTGATACAAAAATATTCCCTGGATGCATATCAGCATGGAAAAAGCTGTCTCTGAACACTTGAGTGAAAAATACTTCCACGCCTCTTTCTGCAAGGAGTTTCATGTTGGTCCCTTGCTCAAGTAGTGCATCGGTATCTGAAACGGGGATCCCATAAATGCGTTCCATTACAAGCACATTGGTGCGCGAATAGTCACTAAACACTTCGGGGATATATAAAGATTCTGAGTCTGTGAAATTACGCTTTAGCTGAATGGCATTGGCAGCTTCTCGCATTAGGTCGAGCTCATCCAGCAAAGTCTTTTTGTACTCTTTAACTACTTCAACAGGGCGCAAACGACGACTTGACTTAAATAATCGAACGATTAATCGAGCAAATTGCGCCATTAAGGCTAAATCTGCACTGATCTGTTGCTCAATGTCAGGGCGGATCACCTTAATGACCACTTCTTTTTCTTGCCCTTTGTCCACTAACGTCGCTGTATGGACCTGAGCAATTGATGCAGACGCAAGTGGCGTTTGTTCAAACTCACTAAACAGCTCATTTATATCTTTAATCTGTAACGCATTTTCTATTAGCTTTTGAGCTTGAGCGCCATCAAAAGGCGCTACCTTGTCTTGTAATAATGCTAGCTCCTCAGCGACTTCTAGTGGCAATAGATCTCTGCGTGTAGAGAGCATTTGTCCAAACTTAACCCATACTGGCCCTAACGTTTGTAGCGCTAAACGCAGCCTAACACCAATCGGTTTATCTGCATGTTTATTGCTCATCCAAAACAGACTGCTTCTGGCCACGCGAGCAAACCAAGGTCGCTTTTTTGCAGGAATAAACTCATCAAGCCCAAAACTGAGTAAGGTGTTTGTTATCTGATATAAGCGAGCAATTGCCAAACTGGTTTCCTTAACGAGTGAGTAGTTGATTAATGCGTTGTTCTAATTGCGCTGTGCGTTGTTTAAGCTCACGTGTATGCGCTTTAAATTGTGTCATTTCAAGTGGATGAATGGCGACTTTTAGTTCATCTTGCAGTAGCTCGGTGGTGGTACTTTTAAGTATTTTGCTTAGTTGTTGTGAGCGTGAACGAACAGATTTGACATGTTGCGCAAGTTGTTGAGCGCCGGCATCACCCAAATATCGAGATAATTGCTCAGGCCAATCAATATCCAAGTTAGAAAAGCTTTGGCTATATGCCTGTGCCACATTTAGATTGCCCTGCAAGTCTAATTCTTCTTGACGAATTAAGCGTGTTAGCACACTTGGGTCTTTAAGTTGTGACAAGGTCGCAATGCTGGCACTGATGTGACAGTCTGCCAGCTCTTGATAGTTGTTGAACAGCATAAAACTTTTGCCAGTATAGGTGAGCGCAAAAGTGTGTTGCCAGTCGCGTATTTCAATCGCTAAAACCTGATGTTGTACTTTCTCAAGTGATGTCGCAAAACTTGGGTCTAACTCAAGGGTTGTGTTGAGTACACGCTCAGCTGCAGCGACTAGCAAAGTTTTTAACATGCTATCCTCTAATATTTAAAACCGCGATGCAGCGCAACAATACCACCGGTCATGTTTTGGTAGCTGGCTTGCTCAAAGCCGGCGTCTTCCATCATACTTTTTAACGTTTCTTGGTCTGGATGCATTCGGATAGACTCAGCCAAATAGCGATATGACTCGCTATCATTCGCGACGAGCTTGCCCATGGTCGGCAGCAGGTTAAACGAATAAAAGTCATAAATTTTAGATAACGCTTCGCTGTCGGTTTTTGAAAATTCTAAGATCAACAAACGACCACCGGGTTTAAGAATACGATACATTGAGCGCAGTGCAGCATCTTTGTCTGTGACATTACGTAAACCGAATGCAATGGTGATCACATCAATGCTGTTATCTGGAAATGGTAGTGCTTCGGCATTCATTTGCACGTACTCAATATTGCTTACCAATCCTAAGTCACGCAATTTATCACGGCCTACTTTGAGCATTGAGTCGTTGATATCACCTAGGATCACCTGACCAGTATCGCCAACCAGTTGACTAAATTTGGCGGTTAAGTCACCTGTTCCACCAGCTAAATCAAGTACACGATGACCTTTGCGTACCCCTGAGCAAGCGATAGCTTGGCGCTTCCATAAACGATGAATACCAAATGACATTAAGTCATTCATGATGTCGTATTTGGCAGCGACGGAATGAAATACATCGGCAACCATTGATGCTTTTTCTTCGCGGGCGACTGTTTTATAACCAAAATCTGTTGTTTGTTGTTGCGACTCTTTCATGGTGCTTCTCTGCTCTGGCCGTTACGCTAAGTTGTTCATAGTGTACTTGATTGCGTGACTGAGGTGCAATTTATCGCAGCAGAATTTGTTAAATTTGGCGCCGTTTTAGCGTTAAGCGCAAGTAAAACAACTTTGCCCTGACAAATATGCTTTGTGGGCGGCGAGATGAGCTTTATGTGCTAATTCGTCAAAGCTTTGTTCTTGGTGCCTTTTCGTTATGCCTAAAGAGAGTTGTATGCGGGGTAACTCAACATGGCTTTTGGAACTCACGAATTTTAGTTTTTCAACGCCGTTTCTGATCTTTTCCGCAATAACGTTTGCGGTGCTTGGCTCAATGTCGGCGAGTAAAACGGTAAACTCTTGCTCTCGTGTGCGTCCAGGCAAGCCACTTTCAAAAACATATTTTTGTACTTTTTTGGCCACTCTATTAACGATAACTTCCCCAACAACATCACCATATTCTTGGGTAAAGTCTTGTAGATTCGTTATTTGGATGGCTATTGCGCAAATAGACTTATCTTTGGCTAACCAAGCTTGTGTTTGTTGGTTTAAAAAGTGACGTTTATACAGACCTGTTTGTGGGTCAATAATGTGTTGCTTACGTAGATGTTGCAGCTGTTTCTGTGACTTCATGTGCATCAGACGCATTTTTTTGATTTGCGCTTTGAACATTTGGTGCTGATTCAGTAATGCATCGGCTGATTGGCCAAGCTGCTGCATTGCTCTTTTGCTTTTCGCGATGTTATTTTCATCTAGGTCTTGCACACAAGAGGTGACTTTTTGTGCAAAGCTTGCCAGTTGTTTTTGTGATTCGTTGGTTGTTTTTGATAAGTTTGCTAATACACCATCTACATTATTCAGTAGTTCAGTCTCTGTTTTGTGGCCTTTATTAAGGTGTTCAAAGTACAGGTGTTCCACAAACATGCTATCTATTTTTCGCTTGTCGTTAATAGCATCGTTTATCGCTTTATTGAGTGCGGCTTCACATTTACTTATATAAGTATATGCCACGTGATAGTTCATCGGCGTTGGCGGCAAATGGTACTGCTCTAAAAACAGGCAAACCTGTGTCATTTTTTCTTGTGCATTAGCCATGGAGTCATGGAATATCATTTTGTTTACCGCAATAATAAAACGCTACTTCGAGTCAGTGACTTCCCCTTTAGTTATGGGTTGGGTCTCACTACTATCATATTTATTCAAGCACCTAGTGCAATCTGTATTTAAAATCAAAACGGCCGCATTTGAAATAGAAAAGTTAAATTTATGCGACTGTTCGCTTTTTTTATCATCAATTTTTCGTAGTTTGCCTGCAAATTAAACGTATTGCAATTTCTGGGATTGAACTCTTTTAGTTGCAGTGTCTGTATTTACTCAGCTACAGTCGAAAAAAATCCAAAATCTAGGATATAAAAGTGATTAAAATTTTTGCGTTATCGGCAGGCGTTGTCATTTGTAGTCTGTCCTTGTTGGGCTGTCAGACAACACCCAAATCTAGTAACGATATGTTTACTCAAGTTGAACAGCAAGTTCAGCAATTCCTAAAAAAAGCGGATCCATCTAAAGTTAATACATTAGATGCGACCTATTACCTGCCCAATTTAAGTGCTGAATATTTAGAAGAGCAATATCAAGCACGCTTAAATTTGCTCAAGCGTTTGGACGAGGTGGAGTTTCCAAAGCTCAGCAGAGACAACCAAATTAACCACACGATACTACGCTCACAGATCCAAAATAAAGTGGATGAATATCGCTTTAAAAAGCACTATATACCGTTGACTTCGGAGGGTGGGTTTCACTCAGAACTCACTTATATTGTTGGTTATAGTGACTTTACAAAAGCCAGTGGCTTTGAAGTTTATTTAAAGCGCTTGGAGCAAGTGCCTCGCTTCTTTGAGCAGAATATGCACTGGATGCGTGTGGGTATTGAAACTGGCCACACACAGCCACAGGTTGTGCTCAAAGGCTATGAAAAGTCCATAGCTGGCTTTATTCATGAAGATGTGACTCAATCAGTGTTTTATGCGCCATTTAAAAGCAACACCGCAAAGTTGTCTGATACTGAATTTGCCGCATTGCAGGCGCGCGCAAAATCAGTGTTAAGCAACAAGGTGATGCCTGCTTATAGTGCCTACTTAGAATTTTTTACTGAGCAATATCAGCCAAATGCTCGTCAAAGCATTGCGCTGCGTGATACCCCAAATGGCCAGGCTTACTATGCAAATAGGGCGCAGCATTATACAACGACAGACATGTCACCTAAACAAATCCACGAGTTGGGTTTAAAAGAAGTTGCGCGCATTCGCAAAGAAATGGAAGCCGTTATTGAGCAAGTTGGCTTTAAAGGTTCTTTTGCCGAATTTGTGAATTTTTTAAGAACTGATCCACAATTTTACGCTAAAACACCAGAACAATTACTCAAAGAAGCCGCTTACATTGCCAAGCGTATAGACGCGAAGTTACCACAGTTATTTCATACCTTACCAAGACGCCCCTATGGTGTTGCACCTGTGCCACAAAGCATCGCGCCAAAATACACAACCGGGCGTTACTTAGGAGCAAGCAATGACTTAGAAGCTGGGTATTACTGGGTAAATACCTACGCGTTAGACAAACGTCCGCTCTATGTTTTAGAAGCGCTGACTTTGCACGAAGCTGTTCCTGGACACCACTTGCAGATTGCGCTAAATGAAGAAATGGATCACTTACCCGATTATCGACGTAACAGTTATATCTCTGCATTCGGTGAAGGATGGGGGCTTTATTCTGAATATTTAGGGCTGGAAGTTGGCTTTTATCAAGACCCTTATAGTAACTTTGGCCGTTTAACTTATGAAATGTGGCGTGCTGTTCGCTTGGTGGTAGATACAGGCATGCATATGTTTGGTTGGACCCGAGAGCAGGCTATGGACTTTATGAAAAACAACACAGCTTTATCGTTACACAATGTTAGAACAGAAACCGACCGTTATATTTCTTGGCCTGCACAGGCGCTGTCATACAAAATAGGTGAGCTTACGATTAAACGTTTACGTGCCAAAGCAGAGCAGCAGTTAGGCGACAAGTTTGATTTAAGAGAGTTTCACCACCAGGTGCTACGTCATGGCTCTGTGCCGCTGTTTTTACTCGAAGCGCAGATAGAGCAATACATCCAACAAACTCTAGCGAGTAACTAATCGTGGATGGCTTAGTTCAAGCCTGTTATTTACTGCAGGCATGAACGTGTGGCAGGTAAAATAATTTGAAAAGCACAAAAAGCAGCATCGGCTGCTTTTTGTTTTTTTACAGTAGGAGGCTTATCAATAATTGCGACAAGTCTTCTTTTGATTTGCAATGTGGCGCTTGTAATATAAGTTGTTCGCCAAGCTGCAATGCTTGAGACTGTGCATTGAGTCTTGCCTGCTCATCTTCGATGCCATCAATATCAGCAACATGGGCAAGCCCTATGGTGCGGCGTATTAACTCAGTACCGCAAAAGCCAAATGCGTCTCGCAGCACTTGTTCCACAAAAAAATCAGCATAACCCGTTGTTTTGAAAGATAAGTCTTTAGTGTGTGTTTGGGCCAAAGCCAGCCATGCTCGCTCAAATTCACTCGCGCATGTTTGTATGCACGTAAGTAGGTAGGTATGTATATCTCTGCGCTGTGGCAACGTTTTCGCGCGAGCGTTTTGTGCGCAATAGTTAAGCAGTAAATTGCCAATAAAAGAGCCTAAATCAAAGCCAATTGGTCCGAAAAAGCCAAACTCTGGATCGATGACTTTGGCATCGTTTTCATCTACAAAAATACTACCCGTATGAATATCGCCGTGCAGCAATGCCTGCGGAGCGCTTAAAAATTTACTTTTCAACTGTGCGACAGCCAGCTTTAGAGCATTATTTTGCTGCAGTTTAGTGACTTGCGCATTTAAAGCGTGTGGAAAGTTATTTCTTTCGCAGACTCGATATGGGTCATCGAAGAATAAATCCTCAGTGATGGCGCATAGTTCAGGATTTGTAAACTCTTGCACAAGTGCTTTTTTTTGTTGTGCGTCTAAATAGAAATCACTGGTAAAAAAGCTGGTATGAGCAAGGTAATGGGCAATATTTGATGCGAGATGATCAAACGTTTTGCCTTCGCAAAGTTGGCTTCTAAGGATCTGCATATGACCCAAATCTTCCAAAATTGTCACGGCTAACTCGTTATTTTGGTGCAACACCTTAACGGTTGTGTCTGGGTATATCGCGCCATGTTTTGTGAGTACACTTGCTTCGATTCTTGCTCTGTCTAATGTTAATGGCCACGACTCTCCAACACATCGCGCGTAGGGCAGTGCTTGTTTCAAAATCACGCTGTTGTGGTGTTGATCAGCTACACGAAAAACCAAATTTAGATTGCCATCGCCAAACTCGTAGCAAGTCAGGTTTGCATCATCGCTAAAAAGCTGTGTTTGAGTTTTTACATACTCAAGTGCTTGAGCATTGTCCAAAGTGGTGTAGTTAGTCATAAGAAGCCATAGATTAACGAAACTAATTGCAGCATTCTAAGCTTTTAAATGTTTAGATGTCTATACTTCTTTTTCTGCTGCTGTAAAATAGCACCGTTGAATTTAGAGTAGAGAATCATTATGCAGACCTTAATTGCACGTAGTTTGAAATATACAGACAACCAGTTGTGGGTGTTAGATCAGTATTTACTGCCCCATGAGCAGCATTGGCTTTTATGCGAAAGCGTAGAACAAATGCAGTCATATATCGTGTCTTTAAGAGTGCGTGGAGCGCCTTTGATTGGTCTTGCGGCAACGCTATTGGTGGCTCATTTGGCATTACAAGCGCAGAGCAAAGCGCAATTAGCGCAAGCCATTGATGACTTAGAAGCAACACGTCCCACAGCGGTTAATTTAATGCATTGTATGGCCAAAATGCGCGAAGCATTGGCACATGATGACCACGTTAATCAGTTGGTTCAAACCGCGGAGCAGCTATTTTTTGAAGACGTAGCCTTGTGTGAGCAAATGGCCACGTTGGGCGCACAATTAGTGAATGCAGGAGATAATATACTTACGCATTGTAATACTGGCGCGCTTGCGACAGCGGGTATTGGTACTGCACTGGGGGTTATTTACAAAGCGCATCAAACATTGGCCGATATACATGTTTGGGTGGATGAAACCAGACCTTTGCTGCAAGGCGGCAGGCTCACTGCGTTCGAGTTGTCACAATGGCAAGTGCCCTATACGTTGATATGCGACAATATGGCAGCAAGCCTGATGTCCGCAAAGCAAGTGGATAAAATTTTTGTGGGCGCAGATAGGATTGCTGCCAATGGTGATTTTGCCAACAAAGTGGGCACTTACAATCTAGCCGTGTTAGCCAAACATCATGGCATTCCTTTTTATGTAGTAGCGCCAGAGACCACCCTTGATAGTGCTTGCCCAAATGGCGATGCAATTCCGATTGAACAGCGCAATCCGCTAGAGGTGACAGGTGTCAGTGGTAGTTTTGGTCAGTGCCAATGGGCGCCAGATAATGCCAAGGTATACAACCCCGCATTTGATGTTACACCTGCGATGCTTGTCACAGGTTGGGTGTTAAATAGTGGAGTTTATTCACAACAAGATGTATTAGGTGGTGTGTTTAAATAAAGGTACAATATCACGGACAAATCACTCTGCATTTTGAAAGGGAAGACATGAATCAACTAATAAAAATATGTTTTGCTATAGCGCTATGGAGCGGGCTAAATGTGGCGCAAGCGTCATCGCTTATTCCTGTTGAACATTTCAGTAAAGACTTTGCGTATCGCAATGTAACAATATCGCCAAATGGAAAATATCTGGCTTTTATATCGAAAGTAGATGGGAAAAATAACCTCTATGTATTTGATATTAAAAAGAACAAAATTATCAGTGGTGTAAACTTTAGTGACAACGCTCAAGTCGGTCGCTATGAATGGTCAGGCGATGACCGTTTGGTGATGGAAAAACAGTATATAAGAGGCTGGAAGTCTCACCCTAAATATTACGGTGAACTATTCGCTATGGATGCTGATGGGAGCAAAAAACGCTATGTTGTTGGCTATCAAGGAGAGATGCAAACAGGTTCGGCGGTGCGTAAAGCGACGCCTTTGTATGGCACCTCATTCATATTGGACCCATTAGAGCACGATGAAGATCACATTCTTATCGTTACCTATCCATGGAGTAATGTCAGAGAGCCAAAAACGGTTGTTTATGAGGTGAATGTTAATACTGGATATCGTAAACATGTTGCGGGTTCACCGCATAAAAATGGTCGTTTTTTGACTGATCGTCAAGGCAATGTGCGTGTTGTATCATCCACCGAAAATGGCCTTGATTATGAATTCTATGCTCGCTCACCTGAGGGAGGGCCATGGCAACCACTCAAGCTTGAAAATGGTGCCTTGCGCAACATTGTGCCAATTAGTTTTAGCGCTTCTGGCAAAGAAGTAATCATCAGCGCTAGCGAAAACAGCAAGCCGAAAGGGATTTATAAGCTTGATTTAAAAACTGGTAAAACCACAAAGATATTTCAAGATGATGTGGTATCACCAAGCAATGTCTGGGTTGATATTCATAGTAAGGAAATCTATGCCGTCGAGTTAGAGCCTGGATTTCCTAGCTATGCGTTTATCGACTCTGATGCAAAAAATAGCGTTAAGCTCAAATCTCTACTGGCTTCGTTACCTAACTCGCAGGTCCACCTTGTTAGCTCCAGCATTGATGGCAAGAAGAGTGTCGTGTATGCATGGAGTGATACCAATCCGGGGCAATACTATCTATGTGACCTTACGGCAAGATAGCGCAAATAAGTAAAAACCATCCGGCATACTTGATTGCAACCTAAACAACTAAGGTGTGATCAATGAATACCACAACATCATTAGAGCAAATTAAAGCA
>NZ_JAAUWV010000029.1 GCF_014694405.1 Pseudoalteromonas sp. S16_S37 | reverse complement strand
CCATTGGCACGTGAAAATCAAACAACAAAAACGTTAGATGGTTAACCGACTCTAAAGATGGCAATCCAAATTGAACAACCTCAGTTTTTTGAAAAACCGAGATTTTCAGAATCGACTAAGTAGTGATTTTAAAAGTAGTTAAAAAAGAGGCGAAAGCCTCTTTTTTATTTATATTAACGAGCAATTTGTTTATTTAAATTGGGCTTTTAATAGTGGCGTATAATTTTATTAGGTGAGATTTCTGGTGGTAATGTTACATCCACTTTTCTATACAAATGTATATTGCCTTCTAAGCGTGAACCTGAAGCGATGATAAGTTTAGGTTTTGAGTAATTCGCTCGGAAGAAGCCAAGTTTAGGTTTTGGCATTTCGGTAAACGTTATATCACCACCTAAACTCGCATTTTCTTCTATTATAATGTTGCCACTATCTGTTTGAATATTACCATCAACAGTTACGTTAGGCATCAGTCTTAAGGTGCCACTTGAACAAATAAGGCTCTCTTTTATTTGAGAGTTTTTATCAATTTTTGTGCTACCACTCAAGACCGCTATAGACTCAACTTGACACTGTTGTGCGATACTGAGTGAACCACTCGCTATTTCGATTTTCCCTATGTGACTACTCTCGTTGATCTTTACGCTACCGCTTGCGCTTTTTATTGCACCAATTTTGCAATTACTACCGACTCTAATACTGCCACTAATAGATACGATTGACTCAACGGTAGCATCATCTTGAACGATAACTTGGCCACTTACTGAGCAAATGTTACCGCTAGTATCCCCTTGTGCAACTTTTTGTGTACCGTGTGTACTACCAAAAATTGACCTTATTACACTTTCCATAATAAACCTTTCATCTTTAGTTTCATTTTAGTTTTAAACTCTACAGCTCACCGTATCTTAGCGAACAAAAAATGAGCGTCATACTGTCAGATCCGCCACTGTTTAATTTTTGATAGCGCAATAAAATACACAGTCAGGCTCACCCCATAAGAGTCAATTTGATTTCTTAAATAGAATGTAAGGGCTTTAATTATGGAAAGGATCGTTAGTTCGTTGTCGTTATCAAATGAGTTGAAATGCATGCTTGCAACCACGATTAGTGAAGCTTCTATTGAGGAGCCGGCTTTGTTGCAGCGCAGCTATGCGCAAGTAAAACAAGACTTAGATAATGGTGACTCATATGTTGTTGTAACGAGCGACTTCGAGGGTGAGACGGTAATAGGACATGCTTGTTTAAGAAAGTTATCAGATCGATTTGCTGAAATAGGAACAGCTTGGATTAGCCCTAATTTCAGAGGCAGAGGTATCTATAGCCGATTGAAAAAGTATGTTTTAAAGCAAGCGATTAAACAAGATTTATCTTTAATAGGAACTATTAAACCCAGTCCTGAAAATGGCTTGTCAACGTTGTTTAGCAGTGTAGCGTTGGACATTCTGCCAGTATCGTTTTCCTACCTTAAGCACACTGATATTGAAGCGTTTAAAAAGTGCTGTGCGTGTGGACCCAATAATAATTATAAATCGTGTCCGCTGCGCGATAAAAGCTGTATTTTAACGGTTCATGCTCGTTGTGATGAAGTGAAAAGTGCATCTAGGCAATTTTGTTCTTCTGCCGCAGAGCGCAGTCATTTTCTGAACGAAAGCTTAAAAGAGCTGTACTTAGAAAGCGCATAAACCAATGCGATATAAACACCTTTGTGATTGCCTCTGGTCTACCTATCTTCTCTTTTTAAAAACCCGCAATATCAGTTAGAATGCGTGTATCAATGCTTATGCATCAACCATACAACGTAAATACGGGACTTTCTTACGATGTCATTAACGACTGTTATTCTTGCTGCGGGTAAAGGCACTCGCATGCGCTCAAAACTACCTAAAGTGCTTCACCCTGTTGCAGCCAAGCCGATGGTGCAACACGTTATCGATAACGCATTTGCGTTGGGATCGACAAACATTAACTTGGTATATGGGCATGGCAGAGAGCAGCTGCAAGAAGCATTGTCTCATAACGATGTGAACTGGGTGCTGCAAGAGGAGCAGCTGGGTACAGGTCATGCTGTGGCTGTCGCAAAACAGCACATTGGTGATGATGATACAGTTTTGATTCTATATGGTGATGTGCCACTGACCAAACGCGAAACACTGGAGCGTCTATTAGCCATAACACCAAAAAATGGCCTTGCAGTGTTAACCGTTATACTTGAAAACCCCATGGGTTATGGCCGTATGCTGCGAGAAAATGGCAAGTTGGTTGGCATTGTGGAACAAAAAGATGCGACTCCGGAGCAATTAGCAATTAAAGAGATCAATACCGGCATCATGGCTGCGAATGGTCGCTTACTTAAAAAATGGTTAGGTGCATTATCTAATAATAATGCCCAAGGTGAGTATTACCTGACAGATATTGTTGCGATGGCGCATAACGAAGGTGTTGAGATCACATCAGCACAACCTGAGCACCCGATGGAAGTTGAAGGGGCTAATAACCGCGTGCAGTTAGCCGCGCTTGAGCGTGCTTATCAAGCTTGGCAGGCTGAAAAATTGATGCTCAATGGTGCGAGTTTGGCAGATCCGAACAGAATTGACGTACGTGGTGAAGTGACCACGGGGCAAGATGTCTCAATCGACATCAACGTGATTTTTGAAGGCAAAGTAGACATAGGTAATGATGTTATCATTGGGCCAAATTGTGTACTTAAAAACTGTGTGATTGGTGATAGTGTTGTTATTAAAGCGAATACGCTGATAGAAGATGCACAGGTTGCTGCCAAGTGCACATTGGGCCCGTTTGCACGCCTAAGACCGGGTGCAATTATGGAAGAAGACTCTCACGTGGGTAACTTTGTTGAGATGAAAAAAACCAGACTTGGCAAGGGCTCAAAAGCCAATCACTTGACCTATTTAGGTGATGCTGAGATAGGTGAGAAAGTGAACATAGGTGCAGGCACAATAACTTGTAACTATGATGGCGTGAATAAATCAAAAACCATTATTGGCGATAATGCCTTTATCGGTTCTAATACCGCATTAGTCGCCCCTGTCACCATAGGTGAAACCGCAACGGTTGGCGCTGGTTCGGTGATCACCGCAACCGTAGAGAACGAACAGCTTGCAGTGGCTCGCGCCAAACAAAGAAATTTAAATGGTTGGCAAAGGCCGACAAAAAAATCTTAACTAACTGTGTCATGTTGTTAAAAGAGCGCTTAAAAGGCGCTCTTTTTGGTTTAAGGCATATGGTCAATCACTGAATTGTAGTGCTTACAAAATTATCCAACGGATATCTACCAAGGCTTTTTAATTGCGTTAAATGTAGAATGTTCAACGTTAAAAATGACAGGTACACGCCGTATATTGGGCGCGTTCCTTTTTGTCGCTTACCATGGTACATTGTGACTTCGATGAAGAAAATTTAACAATAATGTTACCCGAAGTAGAGCTATGGAAAACTTATTCCGCAAAGAAGTGATGGAAAACAAGCGGCACAGACTAGAAGGTGCAGTCTCTTTGGTACAGCCCCCTCTTTTTAGCACGCTAGCTGTGATGATAGTGGCAGTGGTTGTTGTCAGTCTTGTCTTTTTATCGTTAGGCAAGTATACGCGAAAAGAGCGAGTATCAGGTGTAATTGAACCTAATACGGGTATCTTGCGACTTAAAGCTCCCCAAACAGGTGTTGTCTCAGAAATTTTGGTTAAAGAAGGCCAGTATGTAGAGCAAGGTGAACCGTTATTGCGTATTGCCTCTGCTAAGCACAGCACGCATGCTGTGGAACTGAATCAGGCGTTGTTGAATCAATATAACTTTCAATTAAGTGCATTAGAGCAACGCATTGCTCAGCAGCAGCGCCAAAATAAACTCGCGCTCAATGAACTGTCTCAGCAAAAAGCATCAGCACAAGCGCGTTTAAAAGAGCTTGAAGGGCAAGCCCAAACATTTGCTGAACGTTTGACGTTAAACGAGCAAATGGTATTTCAAATAGGCACTTTGAAGGGAACTGGTTATATTTCTGAGCTAGAGCTGCAAAGGCAAAAAGATACCTTGTTGTCTTTAAAGCAGCAGGCGTCGAGCATTCAATCTGAGCGCTTGGCATTGCAAAGTCAAATTGAGCAACTTGAAAATCAACTTGAGCAACTACCGCTAGAGCAAAGCGATCATCTATCACAACTGCAATCACAAAAAGCGGAGTTGCAAATTCAGCTCTCGTCAGTAGAGCAACAACGTCTTGGAGAGCTTAGAGCACCAAAAGCCGGAGTGGTCAGTGGTTTAATGGCTAAGGTGGGTAAAAATGTCACCAATGGCCAGAACTTGCTCTCGGTATTACCGGAAAATAGCCAAATGCAGGCCATTATTTTTGTGCCAACCAGTGCCTTTGGTTTTGTTAAAGAAGGGCAGCCAACGCGTTTAAGATATCATGCTTTTCCTCATGAAAAATTTGGTGTTTACGATGGACACGTAATTGAGGTAAGCCAAAGTGTTATTTTTCCTGATGAAACCAACACGCCAGGTATCATTTCTGCTCCTGCATATCGCGTGGTTGTGGCATTAGAGCAGCAAGCTGTGCAAGCGTATGGGAAAGACTCAGCGTTACGTCCAGGTATGACACTAGACGCAGACATTATTATCGAAGAGCGCTCGTTATTAAGGTGGCTATTCGATCCGGTATTTAGCATCAAAGGTCAGCTGTAAGCTGTAAACAAAGGAAAAGGCGGCTTATTATGCATGTTGAAGATGAATCACCCGTAGCTAAGCTACAGTTTTGGTCAAGAAAATCTCTGCCTATTATTTTGCAATCAGAAGCCGCTGAATGTGGTTTAGCTAGTCTAGCCATGGTTGCGGCTTATCATGGCTATAACAGCGATCTGATCTCGCTGCGGCAAAAATTTAGTATCTCTTTAGAAGGGGCAACGCTTCTAGATATTATGCATTTTGCTGAAAAGCTCGAATTGACCTCTCGACCGCTGCGTATTGAACTTGAAGATCTCGATGCGCTGCAAACACCGTGCATATTGCACTGGGATATGAACCACTTTGTGGTATTAAAAAAGGCCAATGAAAAACGCATTGTGATCCATGACCCCGCGTCAGGAGAAAAAACCTTTACCCTAGAAGAGGCCTCTAAGCATTTTACTGGCATAGCGCTTGAGCTAACACCCACGAAGAATTTTGAAAAACAAGAAGCTAAGCCATCCTTAAAGTTTTCTGATTTTTGGAGCCGGATCACAGGTCTTAAGCGCTCGCTACTACTTATTTTTGCGCTATCGGTTTTGTTGCAAGTATTTACGCTTGCATCACCTTATTATATTCAGTTGGTTATTGATGATGTGATCCTTACAGGGGACACCTCATTACTGACCGTGTTGGCTGTCGGTTTCTTCTTGGTATTGGCCTTCGAAATAGCAACCAATGCTTTACGGGGCTTTACGCTGTTGCATTTTGGTAACCAAATGAACATTCAACTGGGCGCCAACTTATTTCATCATTTGGTCCGTTTGCCTTTAAGCTATTTTGAAACTCGTCATATGGGTGATGTGGTATCTAGGTTTGGATCGTTGCAGCAGGTAAAACAGCTACTTACAACCGGAGTAATTGAAGCCATTATCGATGGTTTGATGGCGATCATTACATTGGCGATGATCTTTTTCTACTCGCCTATGTTGTCATTAGTGGTGTTGATTGCCGTAGTGCTATATGCCTTGGTCCGCGTGGCGATGTACAAACCATTTCGTACCATCAGCGAGCAAGAGATCATGGCGCGCGCTGAAGAAAACTCCAACTTTATGGAGACGGTACGCGGCATTCAAACCATTAAGTTGTTTGGCTCTGAAGTTAAGCGCGAAGGTCAATGGCAAAACCGCTATGCCAATGCAATCAATCAGAATATTCGCTTAGGCAACTTTCAAATCGGTTATGATGCCATTAACCGAGCTTTGTTTGGCATAGAGAATATTGTTGTTGTATACCTAGCTGCGCAATTAGTTATTCAAGGTGGCTTTAGTACCGGTATGTTGTTTGCGTTTATGTCTTATAAGCGTCAATTTATGGATAAAACCGCGAATCTGATTGAAAAATTCATTGAGTTTAAAATGCTTGGGTTGCACTTTGATCGTATCGCAGATATCGCGCTCACTGAAAAAGAACAGCTTCAGCCAGATAAAACGAAGCGCCATACTATTGAAGGTAATATTGAAATAAAGAATGTGAGTTTTGCTTATTCAGACGCATCGGCTAACGTTTTGAATAATCTAAGCTTAAAAATTAACGCGGGTGAGTCTGTTGCCATTACGGGCCCGTCAGGCTGTGGTAAGTCTACGTTACTTAAAATCATGTTGGGCTTGATCCCAATTAAAAGCGGCGAAGTGCTTATCGACGGTATTCCTTTGGAGCAAATTGGTGCTCGCCAGTATCGTCAGCAAATCGCAGCGGTGATGCAAGATGATGAGCTGTTATCAGGCTCTGTAGCAGATAATATCGCCTTTTTTGACACGCCGATTGATATGCAAAAAGTGGTGTATTGTGCTGATCTTGCGGCGATTCATGATGACATTAGTGCGATGCCCATGGGCTATGACAGCTTGATTGGTGATATGGGTTCGAGTCTGTCTGGGGGGCAAAAGCAGCGTATTATTCTTGCAAGAGCCTTGTACAAAGACCCCAAAATCCTATTTATGGATGAAGCGACTAGCCACCTTGATACCAGTTTAGAGTCAGACATCAATGATGCCGTATCACGGCTAAAAATTACGCGAGTGATAATCGCTCACCGTAAAGAAACCATTGCGTCCGCAGATCGTGAAATCAAACTAAGTAAATATAAAGAGCCAAGCCCCACAGAGGCGTAGTGACAAAAATAACAATAACGAACTACTCATTTTGCAGCTTTATAATAAAAAGGCTTAAGGAAAAGTATGAATAATAAGAATGGTAACCTTTTGGAAAACAAAGAAAAAATAGAGAAAATCGTTCACCTTCTCGCCTCCGAGGTCAGTCACTTAGATACCTCAGAACACAACCATGGCTTGCTCAGCGGTATCGCAGGCCATTTGCTATTTTTGTACCAAGCTCACCAATGGAATGCTGATTGGGTTGATGAAGCGGTATTTACGCAAAAGCTAGAGCAGCTTCAAGAGGGGCTAGCAGAACAGACTTTTGAGTTGAGTTATGGCTTAGCAGGCCAAGCTTGGCTGTTAGAGTATCTAAACCAAGCAGATAAAGAAGACTATGATGCTGAGCTATTAGAAGACGTTGATCAATTGTTTTGTAATGCATTGGCGCATGACCCATGGCCGGGAGAAATTGAGTCTGTGCTTGGTCTTGCCGGTTACAGTCCTTACGCAGCAAGACGCGCGCTTTATAGTGACCAAGCTGAGCTTTGGAAGGTGATAGTGAGAGGCTTGGGCAGCGTTGCAAGTCGACTCGATAACGGTCACATTACGTGGTCTCAACCTAGCAACTCTGTTTATCGACTCAATAAAGAGGTAGCTGATGAACCTGAATATAACCTCGGCTTGGCACATGGTGTGCCGGGTATAATTGCAGCTTTGTTGCCGGCATTAGCAATTGACGAATTAAAAGCACAAGTGGGTGAGTTGCTCCAAGGTAGCTGTGATTGGTTATTGGCGCAGCAAAACGCCGATACAGAAAGTTCATGCTATGGGACGTGTGTACCAAGCGAACATCACGACTCGCGGTTGGGTTGGTGTTATGGCGACTTAACCATTGCCTTGACTTTAGCCCGTGTCGGCAAGGCAATAGATAGACCAAGTTACGTCGAGAAAGCTTTAGAGATAGCGTTACACACCACTAAAAGAGATGCTAAAGCGGGTCAAATCAACGATGCCGGTCTTTGCCATGGTTTTGCCGGAATGGTGACTATTTATCAATTGCTCAATCAAGTAATGCCTCATCCAGAGTTGGCATCTGCGATGCAAACTTGGCTTGATTACACGTTAGAGCAGTTCGAGCAGCGCGGTATTGAAGCAATGTATTGCTTTGATGGTAGAGAGAAAAAATATGTGGTGGATTTTGGGTTCTTAATGGGCTACTCAGGTATTGGCATGGCGTTACTCGGTGTGCTCAATGATGACACTAGCTGGACTGACTGTTTGTTGATGGCTTAACGGAGGATGTATGACGACTAATTCAAAACAAGCCAATACCACTTTACAGCCGATTGAAAATGCGCCGTTTTTTGTTGTGCGCACTCCGCGTCTTGCAGTCGAACACTTACATGCATTTTCGGCGCCTGATGCAGATAGCAATGCCGTGCTCAATGACTGGCTAGAGATCCCAGGCGTGCTTGAAGCGCTATATTTAGCGAGTCCTTCACTACTTGAACGTATTGAACAATGGCGCAATAAACCTGATTCAAAACAAGGTAAAAAGGTTGCGCATGCGCTGATAAAATACATGATACGTATGTGTTCGCGTCCGACGCCATTTGGCTTATTCTCAGGTGTGCATATGGGGCAAGTTGGCAATCAAACGACATTGGTTGGCGGCGAACATACCCAAGATGACCGTAGCACTCGCCTTGATATGTTTTATTTATCGGCTTTAAAAGAGCATTTTATTAAGCACGCATCGCGCTCAGACGCTTTAAAATATAAGCCTAACTCATCTCATTATTTTATTGCTCAGCAATGTCGATACATCGAAACATACCTCTCTGATGACAGTATGCAGTATCGTTTGAGTGCAGTAGAGAGCGACGAATACTTCAAATTTGCCTTAGAAAGCGCCAAACCCGGTTTAAGCTTTAATGCGCTGGTAGACGTGTTTTGTGCGCAATACCCCGAAGCAGATAAAGAAGACGTTGAAGGTTATATTCAAGACTTAATTGATGAAGGCGTTCTGCAAGCTGATATTCCTTTGCCATTGACAGGGGATTCTCCCGACTTGGCACTTCTTAAGTCTTTGCAAGCAATCGAAGAGCGCGAGACAGCCGATCACCTCGCTACTGCACTTGCGCAAGTTGAGCTTTTAGATGAGCAAAAAACTGGACAGATAACACCTTATAAGCAGATTTTAGCGCACCTAGAGCGCTTACCGATTAAAGTTCAGGAGAACAAGCTTTTTCAATCGGATGTTTATCGCCATTTTGAGCAGTGCCAGCTCAGTGAAATGGAGATCAGCCGTTTAAAGAAACAGTTAGATCTTATTGCTGGGTTAAGCATAGACTCAACAACGCCTGTCATGAGCGAATTTATGACGCAATTTAATGCCCGCTTTGAAGGTCAATTTGTACCACTGGACGTTATTTTAGATGACGAGTCGGGGATTGGTATTTCAGATGAAACTGGCTACGACGCGCCATTGATTGCCGGTCTACCGCTGGGTAATCGACAAGCGCAAAATGGCAGATCTGCGCCGCCAGTTAACATACTAGATCGTATTATTGATGATGCGATCAGCCTACCAGAAAATAGAGCAAAAGATTGTATCGTTTTAAAAAGTAAAGAGCTCAAATCGCAAGTGACCAATAAAGATGCGGTGAACAAGTTTCCCAGTTCATTTTCTGCCATGCTCAGCGTGTATGAAGATGAAAAACATAACCCCGTTGTTAAGCTGAACGGATGTTATGGGCCGTCATCGGCAAATCTGTTAGGTCGTTTTTGTCATTTAGATACATCATTAAAAGAGCATGTGATTGCGCAGTTGCACAAGGAGCAAGCCCATTCGCCGGATGTTATTTTCGCTGAAGTGGTACACATGCCAGAAGGACGACCTGGTAATGTGATAGCGCGTCCTCACTTACGTGAATACGAAATCGTGTTTATGGCTGACAGTTCGTTGGCTGGTGAATATCAAATTCCATTGAGTGACTTACACGTTTGGGTTGAGGGGCAGAAGGTTAAGCTATGGAGTAAACGCTTAAATAAGCAAGTGGTACCAAGGTTATCTAGCGCACACAACTACTCAGCAAGAAGCTTAAGTGCTTATAAATTTCTGTGTATGTTGCAACATCAGTCGGGCAGAGCGCCAAACTTTCACATGCCAAGCAGTACCGCGCAAAGTGCGTTTGTCCCTCGTATCATGCTCGATAACTTAATCTTGAGCGAAAAAACATGGCGCATTGAGCGAGCGCAATTAGAAGCGGTCGCGCCAAAGGGACAGTTTGATAAAGACAAGCTCAACGCATTAATGGCCAAGTATCAACTTGATGCCCAAGTAAGCTATGCCATGTCAGACAATGTCTTGCAGTTGGATTTAACCAATCCAGATATGTTTGCCATTTTACTTTCCGAAACCCAAGGCGCAACGCGCGTTGAGCTCAAAGAAGTACTTAGCAGTCAATATCAATCAAGGGTAGTAGACGCACAAGGTCAGCACTATAACAACGAGCTGATAGTACCTCTTTTCAATGCCAATGCCGCTAAGCATGTACACTTTGCCGACAATCCGATTGCCAATATTACAGCAGAGCCGATTAAGCGTCGTTTTAGTGCCGGTTCGCAGTGGTTGAGCTTAAAAATATACTCGGGTAACTCGTTAGTTGAACAACTGCTCAGTGAGCAACTACAGCCACTGATTGAGCAACATAGTGAGCTATACGACAAGTGGTTTTTTATTCGTTATAGCGATCCCGATTGGCACTTAAGGTTGCGCTTTTTTGGTGAGCCGCAGGTGCTATGTGGTCAGCTATTACCTCTGCTTAATCAGCTACTTGATCCGATGATTGAGCAAGGTGAGCTACATAAAGTGGAGTTGATGACTTACGAGCGCGAGGTGGAGCGTTATGGTGGGCCGCAGTCAATGGCCTTGGTTGAATCTTTGTTTATGTTCGACAGCGTATTTATAGCCAAAGTGTGCGCGCTCATTGAAGAGCATGGTGAGCAAGTACGCTGGCGTGCTGCGCTCCTCTACACCGACAGGTTACTCACGCTCTTTAACTATGATCACGATGCTAAATTGGCGTTGATAAGCAGACTTAGAGACGGATTTGGGCAAGAGTTTGGCGACAGTAGTGTACTGAGAAAACAGCTTGGCAATCGTTATCGAGATTATCAGCAAGACTTAGACAAAGATTTTGCGCAGTTTAATCAGTCGTCGGTACAAGCCAGCGATGAGCTGCAAAATGATTTGTTTGCTTTGCTTGTGCAGTGGCAAGAGCAGGCTGAACCTGTGGTGGAACAATTGAATCAACTCATTAGTGATGACGCTCTAAACTGTAGCAGAGACTCTTTATTAGGGTCACTATTGCATATGCACAATAACCGCATGTTCAAAGCCTATGGCCGTGAGCAAGAGCTGGTGATCCACGATTTGTTGCGCAGAAAGTATTTCTCGGCCAATAAACAGCAATAATATCATTGAGTAATGTGCAGCTTAGTCACAGAGCCGCACATTTTTGACGATATTCGACTACAGTTGAACAAACAAAATGGGTTCTTAGAGGCAAGTATATGAAAAAGGCGCAGGTCTTTTTGCTTATCGCAGTCATGTTAGTCTATGGCCTAAGCGCTTGGGCGCAGGGATTGGTGAATGAGCTGAAGGTATTCGAGCCTTACTTAGGCACGTGGCAGGCTGACTTTCCTGTTGAGCAAGGCAAGCCAGTGATGCAAGATGTTAGTCACTGGGAAAGAACGCTAAATGGCACCGCAGTACGAACGCTACACTCAATTAATGCTGGCGAGTATGGGGGCGAGTCGCTTATTTTCTGGGATAAAACCAAGCAGCAGATTGTATTTTATTACTTTACTACCGCGGGGTTTTATACCACAGGCACCATTACTACTTCAGATGATGGCAGCTTTATTGCCTACGAAGATGTTGCGGGCAACCAAGATGGTATTAGTAAGGTAAAATCTTCCAGTCGTTTTGTTGATGGGAAATTGCGTGTTGCCACGCAATATCTTAAATATGGCACTTGGACCAAGCCCGAAACGCGAGAGTATGAACCTTCAAATAAAACCGTAAAATTTCATTAAGTTACTTGTTTGTGCCGAGTGTTTATTAATGCTCGGCCGTCATTTTATTAACGGTCAGCTAAAAACAAGGTCAGCGTGTCGCCAACACGCAATGTATCTTTAGATAACGCATTCCATTTTTTTATATTGCTGATTGAGACTTTAAAGTGTTTGGCGATGCGCCATAAACTATCCCCCGAGCGAACGGTGTAATCAAGCTGTTGATCTGCCAAAATCGGCAGTAACAGCGTGTCTCCTGCGCGTATATGATTAGAGTTCAATTGATTAAAGGTTTTCAGCTGAGCCACACTCAAAGCATGGCGCTTGGCAATCACACTTAAACTATCCCCACGCTGTACAGTGTACTGCTGCCATTGTGAGCTGGGCATTGCGGGTAAATGCGCTAAATACGCCTGCCATTGAGGCGCTTGTTCTATTGGCAGGACGATATGTTTGGGCCCATCTAATAGGGCAGGAAAGCGGGTATAGCCGGGGTTGAGTGTTTGTAGCGCTTGCCATTGCTTATCGGTATTTAAAATCACACCTTGCTGTAATGCCCTGATAGCAATTGCTGGTCGATTAGTTATTTTTGGAAAAACCATCTCTTGCTCACGCAATAGCTGCGCTGCAGCAAGTAGCTTAGGCACATAGTGGCGGGTTTGTTTGGGTAAAGATAAAGCAAAAAAGTCGCTTGATTTACCGCGGCGCTGATTGTTTTTGATTGCTTGGGCGACTCGGCCCTCACCAGTATTGTAGGCAGCAATCGCATGGTACCAATTACCATCAAAGCGCTTGTGTAAATAGGTTAAAAAATCAAGTGCAGCGTTGGTGGCATCAACGATATCCTGGCGACCATCATACCAAGGGCTAATTTTTACACCGTAATGTTTGGCGATTAAAGGCGTTAGCTGCCAAAGACCCGAAGCATGCTTATGCGAATAGGCTGAGGTATCAAAGTCGCTTTCGATCAGTGGCATGAGCGCCAATTCTATCGGTAAGCCACGGCTTTCTACTTGTTTTACCACATAATGTAAAAATGGTGCGGCACGTTGGCTTATTACATCCATATAGTTTGGATGAGACATATACCAATCAACCCTATCTTGCACCGCTTGATGGTTACTCGGTGCAAAGGCCAATTGTGCGCGAATGCGTTGCCATACGTCCTGATACTCATGAGGTTGCAAAGGCGTAGTTTGAGTGCGCTCTGGTTTGGGTGAACTTGGTTGTTGCTTAGCAACCGAGGGGTTTGTGTGCGCAGGCTCTTGCGGTTCAACATGCTGTTTAGAGACGCTTACACAGCCATTCAAAAACAGCGCAAGCACTAAGAAAAAGGGTCGAAAAAAATGCATAGTCAGCCATATTATTTATCGTTGTTTGTACCGATTGTAACTTAAGGTGATCGGGTTGTATAAGGCTCACTTACTCTAAAGTGGTGGGATTAATCAGGTATGAATGTTGAAAATATAGCAGCAGAAGCCCACGGAGGGCTTCATTAAAAACTTATAAACAATGACCACCATCCACTCTAATATGGGCGCCGCGCATCATGTTAGAGCCTTGAGAGATTAAAAATGCAAGTGCGCTGACCATGTCGTGTGGTTCAAGAATACGCCCTGCAGGTGTAGTGGCTAGGCTTTGTTCAAACTCATCAATTTGCTCAGGTTGCATCCCTGCTTTTGCTTGTATTTCTGTGAGGGTAACACCTGGGCGCAGGTAATTAATGCGAATGCCACGCTCAGCCCATTCAACATTCAAGGTATTGGCAAGCGCCTCAAATGCCGCCTTACTCGCTGAGTAAATTGCGGTGTTAGCGAATACTTTTTCAACTACGATACTCGATACATACACCACACTGGTTGGATTATTCAGGTGTGGTAGCAAAGCTTGCAGCATCATTGCAGGCCCGGTGAAGTTGACGCTCATAGTTTTTTCAAAATTAGCTAATTGCTCATGCTCAAATTGATTCGGATAAAACACGCCAGCATTGAGTATCACAGCATCTAGCGTGATGTTATCGTACTCTAACGAGGCTGCGAGGGTTTGGATCTGATCATAATTGCTGTTGTCGCAAAGTACCCCTTTGAGGGTTTGTTCTTGCCCAACAAAAGGGCTCAGTTGGTCGATAGTCGCTGCTATTTTATCGCTATTTCTACCGGTAAATATGACGCTCCAGCCTAGTTGCAGTAAATGTTTGGCGGTCGCTAAACCAATCCCCGCTGTCGCGCCGGTAAGCAAAACGGTGTTAGTAGACATGTATCACTCCTTTATTAATTTAGGTACAAAGTTACCAACACCATTGATGCCTGACTAGATAACAAATAAGCACTTCATTGGTTATAAAATCGCACTAATTAAAGCTGGCTTCGCAGCGTCAACCTCAGCTCGCTTTGGGTTGTTTCATTCGTTATTTGATAGCCATCTAATTTACCCGCGCGTGTTGGTTGGTAAAATTGTCGTAAGTACTGGGTCTTTTCTTTTTCAACGGCGTTTGCTTCAATTCGCAGTTGAGTTTTGCTGGCCAAAGGCATTTCGAAAAATATCGATGTGCTTGCGCTATCGCGCTCAAGCGACTTTTCAGCAACGTAGTATTGTGTTTCGCGCGTGCGTGCACTCAATTCAATGCCCCATGAGAGCGTGTCATAGTTATGTCTAAACTCGGCGCTCAAGGTATGCGGGGTAAGCTCATTGATAGCGCGTATACCACCGAGCGGATCATGATAGCGAGCTTGGCGATATTGATAGTCAAGCGAGAGGGTACTATTGGCTAATAACACATCCGTTTTAAGATCAATAACAGCATCTAGGCCGTTGAGGTGAGCACGTCCTGCATTGGCGATGCCTTCGTTGCTGTCATTGAGTTGCATCGATTCATGAATATCTCGCTGCCACTGTCTGAATACCTTACTGTTAATGGTGACATACTCACTCGTAGCGTAATTTAACTGCATGGATAACTCGCTATAACGACTCGGTTTTATATTGTTATTGCCAAGTTGAACACGATCAAAGCTGATGTCTTGGCTCACCACAAACAAGGCAAAGTCTAATTGCTCAACATGCTGCTTAAATTGCCAGTTTATATTCCAATGCTCTGTATCGTAAGAGAGTCTTAGCAAAGGTTTAATATGGCGCTTTGAGTGTTCGTTTGCGTCGTGTGTATGTGTGTTCAAAGTGGCAAATTCGACGTTTAACTTACTATAAAGTTGCCAAGCATCGTTGATTTGCCAGTTTATAGCGCCAAAGGGCTGATAGCGTGTTTCCGATACTTGGTTATACACCACTTGGTTGGCTGAATGCGTATTTGCCTGTAGTTGATTGTGGCTAAACTCTAAACCCCATTGTGGCTCAAAATACCAATCTTTAGCTTGTATAGACAACTGAACTGCATGTTCTTTATGGTGTTTATTTTGAATAAATGGCTCAGCCTGCACATTTAACTCGGTGATAGTTTTAGCCTGTTGGTTGTCGGTTACTAAAGCTGTTAGCTGCAACTCAAAGCTGTCATACACGGTCGTTTGCCAATCAACGCCTAGTTGATACTCATCCATATCAAGCCACTCTAGAGTGTGTGAGTTATCATAAGCTGCAGCGCTGTTGGGCTCAAAATAGGCATGTATAAAGTCGGTTTGCCAGCGCTCGGTCCAAAACTGACTGGTCAGTTGCAGGTTGCTTGTATCGGTGGCCATGGTGGATTGCGTGCCGAGTTGAAACTCGCCAAGCTGTTCAATGAAGTCTTCTGTTTGTTGCTCAAGTAACATCCCTTGCTGAGTATATTCGTCGGCAATGTAGTTAGACTCATAACGATTATTGCGTGCTTTGATACTTAACTGGTGTTGCCAGTTTAACCAAGGTGAGCGTATCTGAGCATCGAGCCCTGTCACAGCACGCTTACTGTCTCGAAGCGCTAGGCTTGACTGCACATCAATGGTAGTTGATGCATTGTTAACTTTAATATTAATAACTTGGGTGTGTTGAGATGCACTGCTAAAAGGGTGATTTGCCTGATAAAAATCAATATATTCCACCTGATCAAGGCTGAGCTTTGCCAATATATCGCTCAACGATTGGGTTTTGCTTTGTACCGCTATGCCGTTAATTAACACATTGCCAGATGTATTTGCTAAGCCTCTTTGTGTACTTCCTTCTTGTAATACAAACCCCGGCGTTTGCGTGATCATATCCAAAGCGTGCTGGGCGTTAAACTGGTTAAAATGGCTTGCTAAAAAGCGCTGGGCTTGGTGTTTGTCATCCGTTGATTCGCTTATTGCAAGTGCCGAGCCGCTGAAAAATAACAGCGCACCCAGTGCGGTTATCTGAATTGATTTCATTGTCTGTATTTTTACTCCATGTGATCCTGTCTGCCATTTGAAAATATCAAACTATATAAAACAATAGATTAGGGCTGGTTGGAGATATGCTGGGACGAATGCACCGCAGTGTTAGCGGTAGGATTCACGCTTACGCTGCGCTTAAAGACTTTACTTGTGAGTAGTAGCGTTTGCTGAGCGGTACGCTTTGCCCGTTGCTTAAATGGATCACAGCACTACCGGAAGGTTTGCGTTCAATGTGGGCGATGCAGCGAAGGTTAACCAAGTGAGAGCGATGGCAGCGCAGAAACAATGAAGCGGGCAGAGACTGCTCTATGTGAGTCAACGTGGCACGTTTGATATAGGTATCTTGTTGGGTGTGAATTTCAACATAGTTGCTTGCACCATTAATATTAACAATATCATCCAAAGCCAGTAGGGTTTTGTGTCGGCCTTGATCAACCAGTAGCATGGTGCTCTGGTGATCTAGCTGTGGGGTTTTCCAGAGTTTATGCCATATCACCGTACTGATAAGAAGAATAAGAAAGTGTGATGGGGCAAAGTACACCATGGTACTTGGGATATGATCCCGATAAACAAAC
This sequence comes from Pseudoalteromonas sp. S16_S37, assembly GCF_014694405.1. Taxonomy (GTDB): domain Bacteria; phylum Pseudomonadota; class Gammaproteobacteria; order Enterobacterales; family Alteromonadaceae; genus Pseudoalteromonas. The sequence goes on along the minus strand of NZ_JAAUWV010000029.1, from coordinate 36,330 downwards.
ACATCAAAAATAGCTTGATACGTCATGGTGGTGCAAAACATGGGTAGCAGAGTGAGCAAATAACCTTTTTTATTGAGTAAGTTAAGATGCTGTAGTTTATCTAGCAGCATAAAAGTAATGGGTGAGAATAGATACCAGATGAACCACTCTTGCAGTGCCCACCACCATGGGTTGTTGTATTTTTTGTCAGCAGCAACCAGCAGATCGTGCAAGCCCTCAATGGCACTGAGCACTAAGATAACTAAGGTCCATACCAAAGCGCAAAGTAGCCACTGATATTTTGTACGTTGATCAGGTGTGCTGATATGGGCTTTGAACTCTTGCATGCGAGACACCACGTTCCAAATAAAGGTATTTTAAATGGCGAGTAGCGAGATGCAAGACAAATGCAGGCAAATAGCATTGCCTGCATCATTGTTGCAGTGGCTAAAACCCTTTAAACGCAAGCGATGCGTTGGTGCCACCAAAGCCGAATGAGTTAGATAAGGCGTAACGAACAGGTTTTTGCATTGGTTTTTGCATTATTAAATCAACGCCTTGGCAATTTGCGTCCACGTTATCAGGGGTGAGATTCAAAGTATAAGGTAGGGTTTGATGCTTGAGCGCCAGCACGGTAAACACCGCTTCGATAGCAGCCGCTGCACCGAGTAAATGACCCGTTTGCGACTTAGTGCCCGATACCGCTATATGTTTGGCATGGTCAGCAAAAGCATTTTTGATTGCCATGACCTCAATGCTATCTGCCGCAGTACTGGTGCTGTGGGCATTGATGTAGTCAATTTCTGTGGTATTAATATCAGCCATATTAAGCGCGGTTTGCATTGCACGTTGTGCTCCCAAACCTTGCGGGTGGGGCGCGCTGAGTGCTTGTCCGGTAAACCCATCACTGGTGCGACCAAAGCCGACGATTTCACAATAAACAGGCGCGCCACGGGTGATAGCATGGTCGTATTCTTCTAGCACTAAGCAAGCCGCCCCTTCACCCATAACAAAACCATCTCGGTCTTGCGTAAAGGGTCTAGATGCAGCTTGGGGGTCATCGTTTCTGGTAGATAACGCATTTTGCGCGTTAAAAGTTGAGATCCCCACCGGAGTGACCGATGCTTCAGCACCACCTGCTACGATGATTTCTGCCTCGCCCCCCTTAATTGCATTGCAGGCATCAATAATTGAGTGGGCACTTGCCGCACACGCTGTTGAGTGTGAATTATTAGGGCCACCAAAGTTCCAGTGGCTGGCCACATAACCCGCTGCCAAGTTGGGCAAAAACATCAAATTACCAAATGGCGATTGCTTTTTACCGTTGGCGGCCTTGCCTGCGCATACTTCAAGGCTATTGAGCCCACCAACCCCAGTGGCAATGTTTACGCCAATGCGATGCAACTGTTGCTCATTAGTGATTTTATCAAGGCCAGCTTCAGTGATGGCTTCAGCAGCCGCTATCATGGCAAATAGCTGATGACGGTCTAATTTTTTTAATAACTTAGTGCGGGTGCTGTCATCCATATCTTTAAAAGGCGCAAGCGTTGATGGGTCTAAATGGGCACTTACTTGGGCGGCAAAAGACGTTTTGCAGGCAAATTGCTCAGGGTTAAAGTGTTCGATGGGGCGAATACCATGCTTACCCTGCAATAAATTTTTAAAGCTGTCTTGTGCTGAATTACCAATAGGAGAAATAGCGCCGATGCCAGTCACAACAATTCTTCTCATGATCTTCCTTTTTACCTCTTTCATCATAGGGGTTTGCAGCGCCCAACTCTTTTATTACTGCAGCTCATTTTATTCAGACGCAGATACAACTAAACCAGCCTAATAAGTCGCTATGACAAAACCATGACACAGAGCAAAATGCAGAATAAAAACTTTAATTGCAGCTGATCTAAATACACGCTTTGATCGTTTAAAATTCAACCAAAGTAAAATAGGTGTTTTGACATGCGTGTAAGTGAACTAAAAGCCCAACTAAATCAGCAAGCACTTGAAGCGGTAATTTTAAGTTATGCCGACTCTAATCATTACTTAGCCGGCGGTATTGATGCGCAAGGCAACTATCACTTGCTCAGTGATGCCAAAGGTAAAACCATGACCTTTAACTCATTGCGAGAGGCCGAAGTAATGCTAGCCAGTCTAGGTGTGCAAATTGCGACTTTCGAAATGCAAAGCGCCTATGATGAAATGGTTGCCTCAGCCTCTGTGGGCAATGTAAAAACGAGTTTAAACCTTCTCCATTAATCCCTCCTCCTGTTTGGGTAGCAGGCGAGAGCCTGCTTTTTTTGGGCTGATTTTAACAAAACTAAAAATCGACGTTGTCAAAACTCTTAAGTTTCGTTTAAACTATATCTAAATTACGAAACGAAACTTACCTGAACTAAACATGACTAAACGAAACACCCAGCAAAGACGCCATACCATTCTATCGAAAGTAAACGAATGCGGTGAAGTGAGTGTGGATGCATTGGCCGTTGAGTTTGAAACGTCAGAAGTTACGATTCGAAAGGATTTAACCGCGCTGGAAAAAAGCGGACTGTTGCTGCGCCGCTACGGTGGTGCGGTGGCTCTGCCGCAAGAGATCGTTGCAAAAAGCAACGATAAACGCGATTCACTTCGCAAAATGGCAATCGCTAAAGCGGCCGCTAACCTGATTAAAGATCACAACCGCATCATTATCGATAGTGGTCGAACAACGGCCGCGATGATCCCCGAGCTTGCTAACAAACACGGGCTAGTGGTGATGACCAATGCAATGAATATAGCTAACAGATTGTTATCACTAGAAAATGAACCAACACTTTTGATGACCGGCGGCACTTGGGACCCACATTCAGAGTCATTTCAAGGGCAGGTGGCAGAAAAAGTATTGCGCTCGTACGACTTCGACCAGCTATTTATTGGTGCCGATGGCATTGATGTTGCGCGTGGTACAACAACCTTTAACGAGCTGGTGGGTTTAAGCCAAGTTATGGCTGAATCTGCCCGAGAAGTTATCGTAATGGTGGAATCAGACAAAGTGGGGCGCAAAATTCCCAACTTAGAATTGCCTTGGTCGCAAGTCACAACCTTGATAACCGACGACAATTTAGCGTTGGCGCTGTGCCAAACGATTGAAAGCAGCGGTGTAACAGTAATTCGCGCAAGCGTTTAAAGAATTTAACGTTACGCATGAGAGACAACATCGTGCGTAGTAAACATCATTATGACAACACACTTCACGTGCAAAATGGAGAGATTATGTGTGGTATTGTAGGGGCGGTTGCAGAACGTCCAGTAAACCAAATTTTGATTGAAGGCTTAAAGCGCCTTGAATATCGTGGCTACGATTCAGCAGGCGTAGCGTTAAGCTTGGCTGGCACATTGAACACAGTAAAAGCGGTGGGTAAAGTCGTCAACCTTGAGCAGGCGCTTGAAAAGGCAGCTGCAAAAGGCACTACAGGTATTGCACATACACGTTGGGCAACCCATGGTGGTGTGACTGAAAACAACGCTCACCCGCATGTATCAAACAGCGAAATAGCCTTAGTACACAACGGCATTATTGAAAACCACGCGCCGCTTCGTGATGCGTTAAAAGGCGACGGCTACGAGTTTTTATCAGACACCGATACCGAAGTCATGGTGCACCTCATTCACCAACTTCGTCAGCAACACGACAGCTTGTTAGACGCAGTAAAAGCGGCGGTAAAGCAGCTTGAAGGTGCATACGGCACGGTGGTATTTGATAAAGCGAATGACCAAGAAATGATTGTGGCACGCTCTGGTAGCCCATTGGTTATTGGCCTAGGTTTAGGCGAAAACTTTATTGCCTCTGATCAACTTGCGCTGCTACCAGTTACACGCCGTTTTATCTTTTTAGAAGAAGGTGATGTTGCACGTATTACCCGCGACAGCGTTGAAATTTACGATATCAACGGCGAATTAGTTGAGCGTGACGTGATTGAATCGAACATTGTTCAAGATAACTCAGGCAAAGGCGAATATCGCCACTACATGCTCAAAGAAATCTACGAGCAACCACTGGCAGTACGTAATACCCTTGAAGGTCGTTTAGACAATGACCGTGTTGCCGTTGATGCCTTTGGCGACAGCGCACAACAAATTTTTAAAGACGTAAAACACGTACAGATCATCGCTTGTGGTACGTCATACCATTCAGGTATGGTTGCGCGTTACTGGTTAGAGCAATTTGCAGGCGTAAGCTGCAACGTAGAAATTGCCTCTGAGTTCCGTTACCGCCAGTCATTTGTACACGAAAACAGCCTACTTGTGACCATTTCACAATCGGGTGAAACCGCAGACACGCTTGCGGCATTGCGCTTAGCTAAGCAGCAAGGTTACATGGCATCGATGACTATTTGTAACGTACCAGGCTCATCATTGGTGCGCGAATCAGACTTAGCCTTTATGACCAAAGCCGGTGCTGAAATTGGCGTGGCATCAACCAAAGCGTTTACCACACAGCTTGTGGGTTTATTGATGCTAACAGCATCAATCGCACAAGAAAAAGGCCTAGATCAAAGCAAAATCGTTAATGCTATTAAAACCCTACCAAACAAGTTAGAAGAAGCGCTAACACTGGCAGGTGGCATTGAAGAGCTAGCAGAAGAGTTTGCCGATAAACACCATTCACTGTTTTTAGGTCGCGGCTCACAATACCCAATTGCAATGGAAGGCGCGTTGAAACTGAAAGAAATTTCATACATTCACGCCGAAGCCTACGCAGCAGGTGAGCTAAAGCACGGCCCACTGGCGCTTATCGACGCTGATATGCCAATCATTGTCGTTGCACCAAACAACGAACTACTTGAAAAGCTAAAATCAAACGTTGAAGAAGTGCGCGCGCGCGGCGGCATCATCTACGTATTTGCTGACAAAGACTCACACTTTGCATCAGACGACACTATGCGTGTTATCAACGTCAACCACGTAGAAGACATCCTCGCACCAGTTGTATATACAATCCCGCTACAGCTACTATCGTATTACGTTGCGGTGATTAAAGGCACCGATGTGGATCAGCCTAGAAACCTAGCAAAATCGGTCACGGTGGAATAAGAAAAGGCGCGAAAGCGCCTTTTGTTGTGGGTGAATAATAAAGTTTCACCCCATACAATAAAGTATCATCCCAAACAATAAAGTTTCATACTAATTTGTTTTTCTCGCTACTTTGCTTTATCAAGTATTGGGCCTTTTTCTGAATCCAACTAGACTTATCCAAGTTTGTTGTATACACGGAAGGATTTATTTTGGAAACGCTTTATATTGTTGGAAACGGTTTTGATTTGCATCATGATTTACCCACAACTTACGTTGGTTTTAGTGAGTATTTGAAAAGCAAGAACCCCTCTATTTTTGACATATTAGCTCATGTCATCTCTTACCCCATTACCGATAATGATCTATGGAGTCGTTTTGAGGAAAATCTTTCATTGATTGATATTAGTTATTTAGAGGACCATATAAGTGAATACATACCCTGCCCATCCAGCGATGACTATGATAGAGATATGGATGCTTGTGTCCTTGAAGCTCAGAGGCTGGTTGGTTATTTGACACATGAGCTACGAAATGAGTTCGCAGAATACATCCGTAAAGCTGATTCATACCAGGTGGATACTGATTTTTTATTAAACTTAGATTTAGATGCCTTTTTCATCAGTTTTAACTTTACCAGAACACTTGAAAAACAATATGGCGTCTCTGCCGAAAATATTTTGTATATGCATGGTACTTATGATGACAAAGAAAATATAGTCTTGGGACATGCTGTTGATCCAAGTATATTTATAGAAGAGCAAGATGATCAGAGCCCACCTGAAGGTTTAACTTCTGAACAGTTGGAACAATGGTATGAAGAGATGTCTAATCAGTATGTACCATTTCTTGATGAAGCTAGAGAAGAATTGTTTTCTTATTATGGCAGATCTTTTAAAAATGCTAGCGAAATCATTGAAACTAACTCGAGCACTTTTAACAGATTAGGAGAAGTAAGGCATATTTTTACTCTAGGTCACTCAATGTCAGATGTAGATATTGAGTATTTTGAAGTTATTAAAGAGCATGCTTCCCAACATTGCCAATGGAATGTCTCGTACTATGGTGAAGAAGAGAAAGCAAAAATCGAGGACATATTGTTGGGGCTGGGTATATCTGAGCAAAACTATACCTTAATTGAACTGACATCTTTGCTGTCTAAACCAGAATAAGTATTTCGCTAAATAGATATATGGACTTTTACTAAGCACTAAACAACTCGTTTGCATATACATTCCCAAATCAGCTATGCTGAAATTTCAATCAGTTATAGCGGTATATTATGTCTAGGAAGATTGGCCATACTGAGGCGCAATATCTTAAGTGGATTAAAGAGGGACGCGGTACTGGCGAGTATCAGGATTACAAGCCGTGGTTAACGGTTTATGATGCGCCATCCGACGGCCGTGTACATCGAGTCTTCGGCTATAAGTCCAAACGAACCCATCATTTATTATCCGATCTTGAACTATCCATGTTTTATTTGCTCGAGTGGCGGCAGGATGTGCTGCAAGTCAAAGAGCAGTTTCCGCTTGAACGTGAGATAACACAAGAGTTAGCAGAATCTGCTGGCATCAAACACCCAAATGTTCGGGGCGTTGACCAATACCTTTCGAGCGACTTTCTTGTTGAAACAACCTCGCGAGATCTCCCCTATTTTGCGCTACAAGCCAAATATGTCAGCGCTTTTGAAGAGCAGCGAAAGATAGAGATACTTGAACTCGAGAAACGTTTTTGGCATGAAAAGCAGACCCCTTGGCAAATAGTCACTGAGCAAGAGATCCCAAAAGTTGTTAAAGCGAATGTTGAGTGGATTTACCCATTGCAAGGTGAACATGAAGAAGCTCAAGACTCAGCCATTGAGCAAGCTAGATTCTATGCCGATTACTTTGCAAAACACCAAACCAAAACCCTCATAAACGCCTGCAAAGAGATAGATACCGCCTATGGACTAGACTTAGGAGAGTCGTTGTTTGAGATAAGAGCGTTGCTGGCTGACCGTTACTTTACATTTGATATTTTTACGCCAGTCCAAAAGCTGCAAGTTGGTCATCTTAAGCTAGGTGATGTTGAACAAATTCAGGAGGTGTTTCGTGTTTCAAATCAATGAAGTATTGCAATGCGAACAAACCTTGTATCGCATTTTAATGGTGTTTGATTATTACGTGCTTTGGATAAAAGTGCACGATGACAAGGTCTTTCCTGAGCTTGTTGAAATAACTGAGTTAGAACAGGGCTTTCAAGATGAAGTGCTCAAACGTGCAGCCGACCCATATAGCGACATTGCTACTGTTATTCCAGAAGCAGGTTCTACCGCTCAGTTAAAACGTGATGAAAACTATGCCGCAATCAAGCCATTGGTAGAACTTGAGAACTGCTATGAACCGAAAGCGCGTGGCAAAGTGGTAAATCAAATAATGACTGAGACAGGCAAAACCAAACAGTCTATTTATCGTTTTGCCCGTAGATACTGGCAACGTGGCCAGATCCCCAATGCATTATTACCCGATTATAAAAACTCAGGTGCCAAGGGCCAAAAGCGCCGAGCCATAACAACAAAATTAGGTCGGCCTCGTAAGTACATGTCAGGCACTGGCGCTTTAATTGATGATTTTGCAGAGAAGTTATTTCGTATTGCCATTGAGCGACACCTATTAACCGACAAAGGTAAATCATTTAGATACGCGCACAATCGACTTAAAGATATTTATGAGCAGTACTTTCCTGACTTACCAGAAGAGGAGTTGCCAACACTCAGGCAAATGGAACATTTCTACAAACGTGAATATCGCCAAGTAGACAAAATTGAAGCGCAGGCGGGTGAGATAAAGCGGAAAAAAGATATTCGACCGCTTACAGGTACCGCCGCCGCAGATGTTTTGGGCCCAGGTATGCGCTATGAAATTGACGCTACAATCGCAGATATTTATTTAGTCTCTGACTCCCAAAGAAGCAATATTGTTGGCCGCCCAGTGATTTACATGGTGATTGACGTATTTAGTCGCATGGTGGCTGGGTTTTATATTGGTTTTGAAAACCCTTCATTTGCTGCCGCCATTCAGGCAATACATATGGCCACGATGGATAAATCAGACTACTGCCGTCAGTTTGGTTTTGACGTAACCCCGCAGCAATGGCCGTGTATTGGCTTGCCTTCAGCATTGTTGGCCGATAGAGGCGAGTTGATGGGTCATCAAATTGAATGCCTTGAAAAGGGCTTTGGTGTGCGCGTTGAAAATACGCCACCATTTAGAAGCGAGGCCAAAGGGGTTGTCGAGCGAGCGTTTCGCACCTTCCAACAAGCGTTCAAACCGTTTGCACCTGGCGTGGTCACTGGTACCAAAATTAAAAAGCAAGGTGACAGAGATTACCGCTTGGATGCTAAGCTGACTATTCAAGAATTCACTCGCATTATTTTAGCGGCAGTGCTTTACCACAACCAGTATCACGTAATTGAAAGCTATGACAAAGCGGCTGATATGCCAACGGACCTACCAAATAACCCTCTGGCACTATGGAATTGGGGCTTGCAGCATCGCACTGGTCGGTTGAAAAAGCCAGCAACTGAGCATCTTCGTGTGGCATTGATGCCAAGAATTCGAGCAACGATATCTGATTCGGGGGCTTGTATATTTGGCGTGTATTACACCAGCGCAGAGCTTTTAAAATTAGGCTGGATGCATCGGGGCAAGGAGGTTAAACGCCCTAAAAGTGTAGAAGTTGCCTATGACTTAGCAACCGCAGACTACATCTACATTTATCACGGCCCTAGCAGCAATGACTATTTTGTATGCCAGTTGGCAACACGCTCACGGCAGTTTTCAGGCGCGAGCTTTTGGGATGTGTGGCAGCAAAATGATGAGTTAAAACAGACTCATGCAGATGCAAAATTAGTAGCCGATGAGCAAAAGCGTGCCTTGGAGCGACAAGTGATAGAGGTGGTTAAGCAGGCGGAAAAGGCCGCGCCAAAACACATTGGTTTGTCGGATGCGGAGCGTATTCGCAATATTCGTGACAACCGAGCAGAAGAAAAAGCCAAAGAGCGTAAAGAACGGGCCTATAAACCAGTGGACATCGACACCAGTAAATCAGCGCAAGTGCATTATCTCTCTGAGCCTGATGACGATTTGGACTTTCCTGACTTTTCGGATCAGCTATTTAAGGAGGATGACGACGTATGACTTTACCCTCTAATATCTTCCGCGCGGTGTATCAGGAGTCTGAGATCGAGCGTTATAAAGGCAACCCGTTTATTGAAGCGCTACCAAAAGTGAACAAAATTGAAGAGCTAAAAACTAAGCTGGAGGGTAAAGTAAAATACAGCCCAGCGGCAGGTTATTTAGACGCAAGGCAGCGTGCTCACGAGTTATGTGGTTTGCTTGATGACTTTTTTCAACCGCTTTCGATGCATGTGGCGCTTGAGGAAAAAATAGCGCTGATGATCCGCGGCGGCTATGTAGCCAGAAATATTGCAACTGGCCAGCTACAGCAACACTTGCAAAACGGTTACGAGCGCTTGATGACGGGCGATATAAGCAGTTTTCGTTTTGCCGAAGCGCCCTCTACGGCACGTTGCTTGTCACTTATCGGTTGCTCTGGGTGTGGTAAAAGCTCCAGCGTGCTAAGAATATTAGCCACCTACCCACAAGCGATTTATCACGAAAAATATAATACGTACCAGCTTACCTATTTGCGTATCGAATGCCCCGTGGATGGGTCATTAAAAAGCCTATGTTTAAATTTCTTTCAAGAGGTTGATAAGCATCTAAATACTAAACTCACAGAAAGGTATTGCTATAAGCGGCATAGTCCCGAAGTGCTTTTAGCATTTATGGGACAAGTCGCCAATCAATATGCTATAGGCGTGTTAGTGATTGATGAAGTTCAAAGGTTGGCTCGAAAGCAAAAAGAAGGGCAAGAACGCATGCTCGAGTTCTTTGTGGCTTTGGTGAATATTATTGGTGTGCCGGTGATTTTAGTGGGGACTCCCAAAGCAAGGCCCATATTCGAACTAGAGTTGCAGTCTGCAAGGCGCAGTACTGGCATTGGCTCTATGGTGTGGGAGCCCCTGCCACAGCACAAAAATCGAATCGATAAAGCAACAGGTAAACCAAAGCCAACAGAGTGGCGGTTGTTGACTGACAAGCTGTGGCAATACCAATGGCTTATTCACCGCGATGAACCGCTCACAGAAGAGATCCGCAATACTTGGTTTGAGCTGTCACAAGGTGTGTTAGATATTGTGGTTAAGTTATTCGTGCTTGCACAACTACGCGCCATTATTACTGGCGTTGAACGGCTATCTTCAAAACTATTTTTGAAGGTGTATGAATCTGAATTACAGCCGATCCATCCCATGATTGAAGCGCTCAAGTCTGGTAAAGCAAAGAGCATTGCCAAGTATTCAGACTTAAAATACAAAGAGATTGATAAGCGGTTGTTGGAACTCAGTCAGCAGATCTCTGAAGTTGCCGCTGCTAAGTCAGACACACTCCCTTTTGCGAGCGACTCAGAGGCCATGAGGCTTTATAACCTTTTGCTAGGCATGGGGTGTGAATCAGAGTTATTGGTACCATTAGTGCAAAAAGCCATTAAAGATCACCCAAACCTGCAGGTAAGAGCGCTTATTCCACTCGTTCTTGAATGGTATGAGCAAACGCCAGACGAAGTGGAGGAGTTCAAAGAAAAGCCAGTGCTCATCAAGCCAAAAGACTGGCATACACTGCCGAGTGACGATTTGCGTTTTGGCTATTCTCAACACAAAAAGCAATCGGGTGAGCTTTATCAATACTACAAACAACAAGGAAAGATTTTTGATATGACCGCTTGGCTTAAACAAAGCGTGTAGCATGGCCTGTTTACCCGTACCTTACCCTGATGAGCTGCTGTATAGCGTCATCGCAAGGTACGGCGTACATGCAGGCATCACGTCACCCAAGCAATTGCTTGATGAGGTATTCCAAAACCGCCAAATAATCGCCTCAGTAGCCTTTCAAGGGCATTTATCGCAGATCTCCGCTCATTATCAAGGTAACGCTGATTTAAAACCATATAAGCTGTTACAGAGGCATACGCTTTTTCCGTTGTACTCACCTTTTGTGCATCCCAAGATTGAAGCTCAAGCTAAACATGAGTTGCTGACTGATTGCAGGCACTCGGCAGAAGTACAACTAGGCAAAGCTGCATCTAAAGTTAAAAGCCCACACTATCTGCGTTACTGCCCATTGTGCGTAACAACGCAAATAGAACAATATGGCGAGCCTTTTTGGACACGGCGCTGGCAACTGCCAGGTTTATCGATATGTGCAGAGCATGGCATGCAATTGATAAACAGCCCTATTTTGATAAGCGAGTTGCATAGGCACCAATTTATTGCGCTAAGTCCTCATGTGCTTTTGCATTTAAATCCAAATCAAACAAACCACAAAATCACATTACTAGCGGAATATGCGCAGCAGTTGCTGAACTTGTCAGAGCACCATATACATCCGTTGCAATGGCGTTATTTTTATCATCATTTGGCTTATCAGCTGGGGTTTGTTAGGGGGAAGCTGGTTGAGCACGAGCTGATCGCACAATTGGTTTTAGGGTATTGGGGCAGTCATACCCTAGCAAGCTTTGGGCTCAACTTAAGCAAAGTGGATGAAAGTAATTGGTTGAAGTGTTTGTTTAGAAAGCACAGAAAATCCTTTAGCTACCTTCAGCACCTATTGGTATGGCAAGCATGCTATGAGCAGCAGTTGGATATAGCGAACATACTCACTACAGCTTCAGCATTGCCGCATACCCCATACGATGAAATGGCCTTGAGCACTGAGCCTGTGGTGGTTGACCAAACTCGTCGCGCAAAGTGGCAACACGCTACAGCCAAGTTTGGCGTTAAAGACGCGAGGCAAAACGGTTTTGCTCACCTGTACACATGGTTATATCGGCATGATAAACAATGGTTGATGCAATTTAATCAAGACTCAGCTAAGCCAAAAGTTGCAAAAACAGACCGAGTTGATTGGTCAAAACGAGACAAAAAATACGTAAGGCAACTTATTTCACTGATTAATAAAGTAGAAACTCAGCTTGGTGCAAGCCGTCATACAGTAACTTGGCTAGTTACCCATGCACACATCCCTTTGTCTCAGATCAAATACTTAGAAAAGTTGCCGTTATGTAAATTGTTTTTTAATAAATATTGTGAAACTATAGAGGAATACCAATGCCGTCGTATCGCTGTGGCATGTATTCGTTGTATTGCAAAACATCAAATACACAGAACTTGGCGAATTGAACGTATGGCAGGGCTAAACGAGAAAAGGACCCGACCACTCGCGTCGCAATTGCTAGGATTTGCAGTAAAGTATGAACCAAGTTGATAGATTTAAAACACTACCAGACAACGCCAGAATACAGGCGATAGGCAATCTGTTTAAATACAATAACCGCAAAACGTGGGATATTGGTGTTCGTTTTAAGCAATCCACTCGCAAAGCCCTTAAGTTTAGCCAGCTTCCCTATTTAAGCCGACAAGTCGTACTAAACCAAACAGTTGATGCCACCCCTCCGGGCTTCCCGATTAAATTTACTTTACCCGACCGTGCATTTTGGCAAACCGCCACGGTGGGCGACAGCGCTTTAGTGACGTATAAGCTGAGCGAAGAGCAATCGCAAAAATGCTTTGTGTTTGAAAGTGCAGGCAAAACCATTTACTTGCCACAGTTGGAACTGGCCAGAGCGTTGTTTTTTACAAACAACTATCTGGCAAACGCCGCACTCATTAACAGTGCACTCGACTTAGAGTTTTACGTTGACCACCACCCAAACAACGATGATAAAGAGTTTCCTTTAGATCTTGTGATCAACGCCTTACCAACAACATTATGCCCAAAAGTACTGTTTGATAATGAAGGGTTTAGACATCAAATCGCTTGGTTATTACTAAACAGTGACATTAAAAACGCGTTTAACAGTATCTATCAGTATTTTTCGCAAGAGCGAGTTAGGGCACCTAACGTTGAGCGTTGGACGTTTCGATTCGACCCACCCCAGCTCAAGGGTGTAAAAGTAGCGGCAAGAGGCTGGAAGTCACGTGATGAAAGCACATGGTTTATCAATCGTATAGAATTGTTAGATGGTTTGTTCTTCCCTGATATTTCGGATGTTGGCTTTTCACATCCAGATTTCACCGAAAATAAACCAGGTTCGGGTAAAGGAAAAGGCGGTACCTACCCACAACTGCCTACACAGCGAGAAATCGATGAAAACAGCGACGGTAGCGAAGATAACGAGTCTGCATTGATATTCTGTGATGCGACACAGCGAATATACAACAGGGTGCCACGCACTCGTAAAGTCAATGCACAGCCTAGAAAAAGCCCTGGTGGTAAAGAAGACGAAGATAAACCCAACAACTTACCACCTGCCGTAAGCACCGACGATCCAAATTCGCGAGGCGATACACCCAGAGCCGCCATCAATGGTTTAGATGACTTAACCGACAACGCCGATTTATATCTCAACAAATTCGATAGTTTCTTCAAAATGCTGGAGATATTAGAAAAAGAGCACGGTGTTAAACAAAGTAAGCCCATCGTTCGCAAGCTGCCAGAAGTGGGGCGCAGCGAGAGTCACCTTATGGTAGACGGTTCGCCTAGATGTATGGCTATTGTAAAGATTGAACATCAAAGCGAAGGTTATTTCTTACTAGAGGTGGATACCTCCGATGGCAAAGCCTCCATTGCCACCAAAGTGATTTCAGCGCGAGCATTAGCGCCAAAAGGCAAGTTACGAGACTTTATACCGGAGATAGAAAGAAGATTGCTCAGCAACCAATTCTGCTGGCCAAAGAAATACTTTGATGCGCTGGTTGGTGAAGGCAATCACAAGAGTGTGTCGCATCAGCCTTCAAAAGATAAAGGAAAGCTGACCGAGGAAAAGATAGAAAGGTGGGCTGAGCGGCTTATACAAGCCTTTGAGAGATATGATTAAACAAACTATGAATAAGTAAGCGTAGTGTGAGTGATTACAGAGTAGCTATATTTATTGTTTATCAACTTATAGATGAGCACTGATGGCCGAGAGCTTCGTGGGCGAAGTCTACATTTTATGGACACTCTTGCAAGGAACAGAATGAGAAGTGATTTAGTAGATAAAACTATCAAAGACTTAATTGGAGATTTTGAGAGAACAGAGGAGAGAATAGCGCAAACTCAACTCACAAGAATCTTTTTGCAAAGAGGTTTGACCGCAGATGAAAGTGCGATAGTTATTGAAACACTAATATCTCTTGATGTACCAGTTGAATGGGCTGAAATTGATGAGACAAATGACCAAAAAGGTAGCACTGTTGCGGCTGAATTGTCAGGTTTCCGATTTATTGATAACTATGATCTTTTGTCTAAAGAAGAAGAAATTAAGTTAGGTAGAGCTATACAGTTGGGGATCAGAGTAGCGGAAGAAAACCTGAACTCAAGTGAGCACGCGAATACAATTCTCGAAAATGGGAAAAACGCTAAGCAAGTCATGATGCTTGCTAATTTAAGGCTAGTGAGAAAGGTTGCATCCTTTTTTACTGTTCATGCTGAACTCACTATTGAAGACCTTTTTCAAGAAGGAGTAATTGGGTTAAGTAAAGCTGTGGATAAATTTGACCCTAACCTTGGATACAAGTTCTCAACATATGCAGTTTGGTGGATTAGACAGGCAATAGAAAGGTCGATCATAGATAAAGGCTTAACGATTAGAGTACCTGTGCATATGCACAAAAAGATTCTTCAGTATAGAAAAGCTGTCGCTTGTTTATCAGCTCTGAATTATGGCAAAACCCCTTCGCCTAAAGAAGTCGCGGAAGAACTAAACTGGGACGTTGCAGACGTCCAGTTCTGCTGGGCAATTTCGTCTATGCAACCAAGCTCTCTTGATGAATCAAAGGCTGAAGGAGGGCAATCATTAAAAGACATACTAGTTGCAGAAATTCCTTCACCGGAAGAGGTAATGAACACACAACAATTAGTTTCAGGACTAAAAAAGCACTTGTCGATATTGAAAGAAAAAGAAATCGAGGTTCTTAAATATCGTTTTGGATTGACTGAATCTCAAGATGAGGAAACTTTAGAGTGTATTGGCAAAAAGTTTGGTGTTACTCGAGAACGAATTAGACAGATTGAAGCTGAAGCTTTGAAAAAACTCCGGCGACCAAGTAGTGCTTCTGTTTTAAAAAATAACTTTTTAGATGATTTATAGAGAAGGAAGCTACATGAATATACATGAAGCTCAAGAAAAGTTTGTGACATGGCTCGGCCAGCGAATGACCAAGGTTGGCCGTGGAGATTTAGATCAGTCAATAACAGTTAAACCTTCTGGAAAATATTGGCTTGGAAGAATTCAGTCAGAAAAAGCTGTTAGGGAAAGTGAATGGGGAACAAAAGGCGAGAGGCTAGAACCGTGTGCTTTTGGTATTAAGTTAAAACCAAAACATTTGGATTTAGAAACATGGAATATTGAGGTTTCTACAGGATTTCATGTGTGGATGAAATCTAAAAGAGGGGCTGATTGGGTTAAATCACAGAAAATCTCAATCACTGAGAACATATCTATTCCAGTCCAAGTTGGAAAGAAGAGGCACCTTGAAGAAAAGTTTACCTCAGAGATAGCAAAAGTTATTGGAATTGAAGGGTTATCCGCAGCATTAGAAATTGAAGTGGAAAAAGATCAGTATTCAGAATACGAGTTGTTTGTCACTCTGGTTAATACTTCTCCGAAAGATAAAGAATGCGCAAAAATACCAGATACTCGCTTTTATCAATTTGATATGTCGATTAAAGGATTAGCCACAAAGTCATTTATTCAATCAGCTCTTGAAGACTCTTTTCGTTATGATAGAAAGGTGCCAGCTTACGGGATAAATTGTGGAGTGATAGTAGCTGATGATGGGAGTTTTCATACTGAAGATGCAATTACAGTAGACAAGCATCGACCTAAGTATTGGAACATGAATGAAGTTCCTCCTTCACTTGAATTTGCTTCTCTGGCTGATGAACCTTTGCAATCATCTAGGCAACTACTCAGCTATTTGTATCAATGGGGAGAATCAAACTGGTCTAAGACAGCCCTTGAAACTCGGAGAAAAATTGAAGAATGGTCACCTGAAGCTTTTGCTAGCGCTAAGGAGGCTGCAAAGGAGTTTGCGGTTGAATGTACTAGGATAGAAACTGGAATTTCTCTACTTGAGCATAATGAAAACCTGCTTATGGCTTTTAAATGTATGAATGAAGCAATGGGCTTAAGCTCTAATGGCAAATATTCCTCATGGCGGAGTTTTCAGTTTGGCTTTCTTCTTGCCAACTTGTCTTCCATAGTAGATCAAGAAGTTGAACCAGAAGTTGCAGACGTTGTTTGGTTTGCAACTGGTGGCGGCAAAACGGAAACCTATTTGGGGCTTTTAATTACGGCGGCTATTTATGATCGTTTGACAGGTAAGAGCTCTGGAATAACCGCTTGGAGTCGTTTTCCATTAAGAATGTTATCTTTGCAGCAGACACAGAGGTTCGCAAACGCCATCGCTGCGGCTGATATAGTGAGGAAGAAGCACAAAATTGGTGGCGCTAGATTTTCACTAGGTTTTTTTGTTGGTAATGGTGCTACTCCTAACTCTATTCCTGTCGACCCGCAGCCAGGCGATCCTGATCGATATGATGCAAATATGCCAAACCAATATAAAGTACTTGATCACTGTCCATATTGTCATGAGCAATCAATAACAATGGATTTTGATAATGCCAGTTGGAGGCTAATTCATAAGTGCGAATCTAGTTCATGTTTGACGCAGGGGGAGCCTTTACCTGTATATGTTGTTGATGAAGAAATATATAGATTTCTTCCTACCGTGGTTGTTGGGACACTTGATAAGGCTGCATCCATATCTATGCAAGCAGCCATGAGAGGTTTACTCGGAGCCCCAAAAGGGAAGTGTTCCAAAGGGCATGGTTATACCTATGCACCAAGGAGCAAAAAGCCTAACGGGTGTTTAGTTCCCGGTTGTAAAGGAGAAATCATCGATTTGGGTATGGATGAGCACAGGTTTGGACCTTCTTTTAGGCTACAGGATGAACTTCACCTTCTGCGAGATAGTCTTGGTGCTGTGGATGCTCACTATGAGGCTATTTTTGACTCTCTAGAACAAGATTTATGTGGTAGAAAGCCAAAAATACTTGCTTCATCAGCAACTTTAACTGGCTATGAAAAGCAAGTTGATGTTCTTTATCGGCGTAAAGGGCGTGTGTTCCCTGTACCTCCACCTAAAGAAGGTGCGGGATTTTGGACTGCTGACTCTGCGGAAAAAATGAGGAAATTCATTGCTGTAGCGCCTAAAGGAGTGACGATAGAGTACACAGTGGACAGGCTTTTAGCTGAGTTACAGAATGCTATTAGAAGCTTACAAGACAACCCATCAGATATGTGTTCAGAAATCGGAGTTCCGCTAGAGTTTGCAGATGAACTTATTTCTCTATATGGGACTAATGTGGTTTACGGAAATACTATTAGAGACCTTGAAGCAGTAACTCGTTCGGCTGAAACTCAGCTTTCAGAAGTGAAAGGAAACGTAAATATTGAATCGCTAACTGGTAAAACGGATTTTAAAGATGTCGGTAAGATATTGAATAGGTTAGACAATCCTGAGTCTAATTTTAATGATAGGCTACATATAATCGCTGCTTCCTCAATGATGTCTCATGGGGTAGATATTGATCGATTGAATGTAATGGTTATGTTAGGTATTCCACTGTCAGCTGCAGAGTTTATTCAGGCTACAGCTCGGGTTGGTCGCCGTTATCCAAGCTTAGTATTTGTTGTTCATAAGATTGGCAGAGAGCGCGACGCAGGTATCTACCGTTCGTTTAAACAATTTGTTTCTCAGGGGGATCGTTTTGTTGACCCAATCCCAATAAGCAAGAGAAGTAGACAGGTACTTAATAGAACAATATCTGGGTTACTCTTGGCTCGGCTACTTATGATTCATGAGTACAATGGAGGAAATGCATTAACTACTGTTGGAGCACTAAAGGATTACTACCAAAAGGGCAACTTTGATAGTGAGATTGAGTCTTTGAAACTGATTAGTGCTTTGGATCTGGAAGGCGATCTAGACCATTATATCCGAGCTGACATAAAAGAGTGGTTAGAGGGGTTTGAAGCAAATATAAAAGAGCCACCTAATGATGCTATTTTTCCATCAGACCTGTCGCCCACAGAAAGGCAACCAATGAGATCACTACGAGATGTAGAAAAGCAAGTTCCGATTCGTAAGAGTACTTTGAATGCTTCAAGGAGAAGACGTTAATGGCTGATTTTAGAAGTGTTTCGCAGATTTTGTTTGGTTTTTTACCCGAACAAACCGTCGACTTAAGAGGGCAGGTTTGGAAAGTAAAAGATTGGGTTTACTTTACTCGTAATGATATTGATGATGCCTCAATTCGCAGAGCGATCATTAGGCAAGCCTCTGCATGGGAGGTGAGTGGCAACGACGGTGGCTTTATAGCTAACCTGAGAAAGAACTATCCGATAAAAGTTGTCACATTAGACGAAGACAATGGTGTACAAGTTGAATCTTTCCCAAGCAGAACGTGGGTTTGTCGAAGTTGTTTCAGAATTCACAAGCAACCCCAAGCGCCTTGCCCATGTGGAACAAGTATTGGCACTAGTAATTTGTATTTCGTAGGATTTCATAATTTATGCGGTGCTATTAGAGAGCCATATATTCCCAGCTGTGAAGAGCATAAACAAGTCAGAGTTAGGTTCCCTGGAACCGCAACAGCCAGCGAGATCATATTCGACTGTCCGGTATGCAACATCGTGTTGAGAAAAGGGTTTGGCAATGTTGAGTGTGAATGTAAGCAAGGATATCTGAAGTTTTTACCTCACAGAGCGGCATCGGTCTACACACCTCATAATGTTGTTATCGTCAACCCTCCAGATAAAGAAAAAATAAAAGTTCTTAGCGAAGCTGGAGGTCCACCTAGGGCTTTGTCTTGGGTGCTTAATGGGATGATTGAGGAAAATATAGATCAAGTAAAGTCTAGTTCTGAGTCCCTTAGGAGGACATTACAAAGCCAAGGGCTTCCAGAAGAGATTATAGATAAGATGTTGGAAGCTGCTGGTAATGATAGCAGTGTTATGCCTGTTTCTAATTTGACTTTAAATAAGGAGCACCAGGAAGAAGCGGAGGCTCAAGCAGTAATTTTGGCGCTCGCAACATTAGAATCCAGAATACAAATAAAAAACCTTATTGATTCAACAGCTTTAGGAAGTCAGTATGCTGATATTTATAGAAAAGCGTATGTGGCTAGCTTGGAAAAGGCGAAGCTGAAAAGTGTAGAGCTAATCGATAAATTTCCCATACTAACAGCGCAATTTGGCTACACAAGAGGTGGGCATAAACCGGGAGAAGATAAGCTCACACCATTTAAAACAAAAGGTAGTAAAGGGTACACTGTATATTCTGATTTGGCTCAAACCGAAGCTTTATATATTCAACTTGACCCGATAGAAGTGATTAGCTGGCTAAAAAAAATCGGCTATGATGTTTCTGTGGGAGTTGATGAACAGTCCTCCAGAGAGAACATATTAAAAGCAATAGCAGATAATGAATCTCCAACTGAAGACAATACATTACTGGAAAACCTTCACAAGTTAGTTCATTCATATGCTCATAGGTTTGTTCGAATTGCTTCAGTCTTTTCTGGAATTGATAGAAATGGCTTGTCTGAGCTTTTAGTTCCATATCATCTTGGATTTTTCATATATGGTGCTGCTAAAGGTGACTTCGTATTAGGTGGGTTACAAGCCGTGTTCGAAACCGAGCTTCATCATTTACTTGATGCAGTGGTGTTTGAAGATCACCGGTGTGCGATGGATCCAGCATGTAGTGACTCTGGTGGCGCGTGTATGGGGTGCCTGCATTTAGGGGAGCCTTCGTGCAGGCACTTCAATATGAACCTAAGTCGTTCTGCTTTATTTGGACGATCTGGCTACTTAAGATAAATTGACCCAAAAAAGTTAAAGCCAATTCAGTTTGGCTTTAACTTTTTTGGAAGCGATAAAATATACTTTGGACTTCGCTCTGCTTATGCCAACGTAGCTAAGGGCTTGTATTGTGTGGTCGTCAAGCTCGCTATCATCAATAGCTACAATCACTGTATGGCATTCTAATCCTTTAAATCGCCGAATTGTTTCAACACAGATCCCTAACTTTCCATAGCTGGTAAACATATATTCATTAATGCAATGAGTTCTCAATTGATTTACCAATAAATTTGAATTCGTTAGTACTACGATGTGCTCACATGCAACATTCTTTGATAGCAAGCGTTCAGTGGTTGTGAATATCAGATCTAAAGAGTCCTTGTAGGTATTGGATTCAATGAACTCCGACTCTGGGCCATACAACCCATTGTCTAAAAGTTCATCTTTATAAATATTAGCGACAGTTGTCGCGATTTGTTTGGTATTTCTGCAATTTTTCAATAGATCATACGGGGTTAGATTTAAAGGAGGAGCCCAACCTCTTCTATATAGGTTTTGATGAGAGTCCGCAAAAATATAAAAGACTCCTTCTGTGGCTATCATGCCTTGTAAAACCTTAATCCAATCAGACGAAAAGTCTTGAGCTTCATCAATAATAATCGCGTCAAACTGTGATTGATTAGAGGATATTGACTCAATAAGCAGTTTTAAGGCTTGCTCTTCATACCATTGTGCATCTAGCTCTTTGGGTATTGCTATTTTGGCTTGTCTCGCTTCTTTAACAGCTAGGGAGTGAAATGTTTCCACCGCTACCGCTGTGTCCTCAAGTGTTATTTTTATTTTTTCGCAAAGGAGCTTGTTGTAGCAAAGAAATAGTGTCTTATAGCTCCCCATATTTAGCTGCCGTGCTTTCTCTACAGCTAAGATCGTTTTTCCAGCTCCGGCGGTGCCATAAATAATGGCTTGTTTTGCTCTTTTTAAAGAAATTAAAGTTTTAATTTGTTCGTTTGTTAAGTTGATAATACCTCTTTCAGTTTCCTCAATGACATCTGATGGCAGTTTTCTTACGTGCATTGTTGGAGCCAAAAGAGAACTTATTTTATCCAAATAGTGCTCTGGAAAGTGATATACGGCTTTCCAATGCTCAGCGACTTTGACAAGTGCGCGATAGGGGTTTTGTAAGTCGTACTTATCAATAATTAATTCTCGAGGTGAGTTAATTGATAGTGATTTAGTTACAACCAAATCAGGAAACACAACAGCATGTATAATTGGAACTTTCGTAAGCGACTGGTTTTCCTTATTTAGATAAGCTAACAAAGCATACTTAGAGTCTTTAGCTTGTACAAAAGGGTCTTTAATTACGTGTTTGGCTTTGAACCTATCTGTTGTGTACCAAGTACCATTTTCTAAGGTAATTGAGCCGCCCTTGACTTCAAGGATTAGAACTCCAATTTTAGGTAACAAAAGAATAAAGTCTGCTTCTCCATCTCCTTGGCGGTTATTTCTTTGCGATTGCCAGCACAAAGAGTGGAATATAGTGATATTTTCAATTTGTGAAAATGCTGTTCTTACCTTTTTTTCTGAACTAGGGCAATTATCTGGCAAAAACGGAGGGTATATTGTGGCCATTTAGGGCTTTCCTTGGCTCTCAATATTTCTTACATGGTTTATAAAAGAGTCACCAATTATTTGTCCTAATCTGGGTGGAACGGCATTTCCAATCATTTTACCTACCTTTCCAATTTGAACTGGCACATTATCTTCAATGAATTGATACCAGTCTGGAAACGTCTGAAAAATAGCTCCTTCACGTAAGGATATAGCTCTATTTTCTTTTGGGTGGCCGAAACGCCCATTTCCAAATCCAAAGAACTGAGTTGTCATTGTGGGAGCAGGTTCATCCCAGCGCATTCTTGAATAAACGCCAGAATATGATTTTCCGCTAGGTTTTTTATGGCAGTCAGCTACTAGATCCAAAGGCCAATCTTTCCAAGTACCACCAGGCTTTGATGCCTTCATTCGCTTCATATTTAAATCGGATAAAGCCGCCGTTTTATGCAAGCGATCAGCTTTTGATGCTGTACCAGCTTTAATTTTTGCGAGCTGATATTTTGATAGCGCTTGTTTTACTGTGACATATTCACTTGGAGTGTGAGTTTTTTCTACTAATGAAATGGGACCAAGTTTTGATGCGAGTAATACATGTCTACTCCTTGTTTGAGGTATTCCGTAATCAGGACAATATACGGTATTGGCCCAAATATTATAGCCTTGCTTTTTTAGGCTACTTACAAAGTCATGATAAACAGTGTGTTTGGTGACATCTGGTACATTTTCCATGGTGACCAATTCGGGCTGAGTTACTCGTATTAATTTAGAAAATGCATACAGTAAGGGCCATTTTTTATCTTTTTTTGTGTCTCTACCTTGAGAGTAGGTTGAAAATGGTTGGCATGGTGCACAGCCAGCAAGCAGACGAAAATCACCAGCAGAATACATACCTGTCAGCTCATCACCAGATAGAGAAGTCACATCTTTACAGTGAAAAAGTGAACCGTTATTTGATTCATATGCGTACTTGCAGTGGCTTTCAATATCTAATCCAGCAGAGACTTGAATTCCTGAGTCAATTAACCCTCGAGTCAAACCTCCCGCGCCACAAAACAAATCTACACCGACTATACTTGCCATTGAATTTAAAATTTATATATACATACCCTTTTATTATTGTACATCAGGAATTTGAATAAATCGAGGGTGTTTTTGTTTTTTCTCTTATAAATTAATAAGGTATGTCAAAGCAACTGTTTTTAAAGGGGTATTTTTAGGATTGCTTCTTTTCCGTTGATAGGCGCTTTTTAGTCAGCGTTTTTTTAAGTTTTCGGGATGGAACTTTATTATTTGATTTGAGCACGAACATATGTTGCTATCTAAGTCCAGTATGAAACTTTATTTCCTAACCTCAAATTTCCAAGCCAAAGAATAAGCCCTATAGCCCCGCTCAGTATGAAACTATATTGCGGGGCTACATTTGTAGATTCTGAATAAAGTTGGAAACGTTTAAATAAAGATGGAAACAACTGAATAAAGTTGGAAAGTAAAAGGGCTCAATGAGCCCTTTTACTTTGTATTGTCGTGTAAACAATATTAAATCTCACCGCCAACGCCTTTAAACTTATCAACAAAAGCAGCAATTTTCTGGAAAACGAGTTGCTTAAGAGTGCGATATTTTGGATTTAAAGGACTCAATTTTGGTAAAGCATCAGTGAGTGCTGTACCATTTTCTGACGCAAATTCTCGTTTTAGAGAAAAAGAAATATATCGCTTTGCAGCTTCTTCATTCAAAGACTCTGATTCAATAATCTCTTTTGCTTCTTTGACCTGCTCCGCCTGGGCGAATTTGAAGAAAGCGTCGATAATGCTGGCTTTGTCATTGATCTCATCTAGGTTTGTCTGGTTAATAAAATCAACCACTAAGCTCTCTTTCGCTCTATTGCCAAGGCTGCTGCGGATCATACGACGAACTTCTTCAATCAAGCCTTCTTTGCTCTTGTTCTTCTTATTGTGCTCAAAAATCAGTTCAAGAATGTAATCGAGGTTTATTTCTTGGGATTTAAGCAAATCAATTTCAAAGACCACATCGTCCCAGTCTACCGTTGACTTATCTTTGTCCTGACCTTCTTTATCGCGTCGCAACCAGTCGCGGGTATCGTTGTAGGTAGAGCGATAATCTTGAATAGCACGCTCGCTTGGCATATCGATGGTTTGCATTGCCTCGATGTCAGCATCATCCAGATAGTACTTTGACTTGAACTCTTCAACAGCTTGTTCATCACTGGTATCTAGGCTTTGCAGTGCTTTCAAGCCTGCAAATTCATCGTAGTTTTGTAAAATATTTTCTGCTTTTAGGTATTCACCAAACAGCTTGGCAAATTCTTTTTTATCTTGTTCTTTTTCAATATTTTCCGGGTTTGGAAAACGTTCTTGCAGCTCTTTGACGATATCAACAAAACCTCGACGCGCCTGGCCAGTAGCAATATCGTTAAAGCCTTCCATGTATTCTTTGTAGCTCTTCTCCAACACTACGTTTTTGGTGTTTTTATCACCAAACAAAGTGATGGCGTCAATGGTTGCCTGCTCTAAGTCCCGGAAGGTAACAATATTGCCAAAGGTCTTCGTTGCATCATAAATGCGATTGGTGCGAGAAAACGCCTGCATCAAGCCGTGATAGCGCAAATTCTTGTCAACAAACAAGGTATTGAGCGTCGGCGCATCAAAGCCCGTTAAAAACATACCAACCACTATGAGCAGATCTATTTCTTGATTCTTCACGCGCTGGGCAAGGTCACGGTAGTAATTCTGAAAGCCATTACTGTCCACGCCATAGTTAGATTTAAACATGGCGTTGTAATCCGTAATCGCGGCGCTCAAAAACTCTTTCGCGCTGCTGTTCATCGCGCTAACTTCAAAGCTCTCATCTAAAATATCACCGATAGCGTCCTGCTCTTCATTGGCTGCAAATGAGAAGATAGTCGCAATGCGCAGAGGCTTACTTGTGGGTCCATTCTCAGCCTCGGCCTGCAATGTTTTGAAAGTTTCATAGTACGCTTTCGCTGCATCAACACTACTGACCGCAAACATGGCGTTAAACCCTTTGGCACCAGAATAGGCTCGATGCGTTTTCTGGTTAAAATGGCTCAGAATATACTGCGAGATTTCACGAATGCGCATTGGATGTAAGAACGCTTTCTTATTCTCGGCGGCACTGAGCTTCTTTTCATCCTGCTCAGTCTCAATGCTCTTAAATTGCGGACGAACATCGTTATAGTCCACTTTGAACTTAAGTACTTTTTCATCACGAATGGCATCAGTGATCACATAAGTGTGCAACTGCTGGCCAAACACGCTGCCCGTGGTTTCAGCACCCAAGGCGTTTTCAGGGAAAATTGGCGTACCGGTAAAACCAAACTGGTAGTACTTTTTGAATTTCTTCTTCAGATTTTTCTGCGCTTCACCGAACTGGCTTCGATGACACTCATCAAAAATAAAGACAACCTGCTTGTTGTAGATAGCTAAATCGCTTTCGCTTTTGATTAAGTTGTTGAGCTTTTGGATTGTGGTAACAACAATCTTGTTATCGTCTTTGTCCAGGTTACTCTTAAGCCCTGCGGTACTGTCTGAACCGTTCACACTATCAGGTGAGAAGCGCTGATACTCTTTCATGGTCTGATAGTCGAGGTCTTTTCGGTCCACCACAAAAAAGACTTTATCGATACAGTCTAAATCGGTGGCCGAACGTGCCGCTTTAAAGCTAGTGAGTGTTTTTCCTGAACCGGTAGTGTGCCAAATGTACCCACCGCTCTCCTTATTTTGATTACTAGGAGAGCTCCAATTCTTAGCGTTAAACGCGCTCTTTATCTTCCATAAAATGCGCTCAGTAGCCGCAATTTGGTAAGGGCGCATCACGAGTAAGGTATTGCTGACGTCAAATACCGAGTAACGCAAGATCACTTCAAGCAAGGTCTCTTTCTGGAAAAAAGTGGCGGTAAAGTCTTTTAAATCCTTAATCAGCGTATTGTCTGACTTCGCCCAGTTCATCGTAAAGTCGAAGCTGTTTTTGTCGCGCTTAGTGGTATTGGCAAAATAGCGCGTGTCGGTGCCATTCGAGATCACAAACAGCTGCAAGAACTTGTACAAGGAGTGATCGCTATTAAAGCTTTCTTTGCTGTACCTATGTATTTGATTAAACGCCTCACGGATCGCCACACCACGCTTTTTCAGTTCAATTTGCACCAAAGGCAAACCATTGACCAAAATCGTCACATCATAACGGTTAGCATGGCTTCCCGTTTGTTCAAACTGCTTAATGACCTGAACCTTGTTACGAGCAATGGTCTTCTTGTCGAACAGGTAGATGTTTTCGATATGGCCATCATCGAAGACAAAATCGAAGATATAGTCACTGTGCACCTTGCGGGTTTTGTCGAGAATATTGTCGCTGGGTGTGTTCAGGTATTGCTCGCAAAAGCGAGCCCACTCGGCATCGGTAAACTCGACCTTATTGAGGGCTTGCAACTGTTTACGCACATTCTCCAGCATGGCATCGGGTGTCGTTAACGCAGGTAAATACTCATAGCCCTGGTTGCTTAGGTCCTGAATCAGTTCACGCTCTAAATCACCTTCGCTCTGGTAGCCCTCAGCAATTTGGTCTTGGCGTGTGTATTTATCTAACACAATAAAGTTGTTCGATTCTGCAACTGTTTTATACGTTGTCATTATTTTAAATCCTTTTTTCGTGTAAACAGTGGTATGTTCCAAAATGGAACCAGCCACTGCATCGCATTATTCTTGTACTTGCCAATGGCCGGTTTTATCTGAACCTATTCGGGTTAATTTACCTTCTTTTTGCAACTTGCTCATGGCGCGACCAATGGTTCTAACGTCTTTATTCAAGGTATCAGCGAGTTGTTGTCGGGTCAGCTCGGGCGTGCTAGTAAGCAAGGCTAAAATAGCCTCAGGCGTTTTAAGGCCCGTTACATTGATAAGGGTATTTACAGGGGCGTTTTTACCTTCTTTTAGAGGGGCGTTTACAGAGGCGTTTTGCACCAACGTTTGCTGAATAACCGACAACATAAAATGAATAAACGGCGTGCTATCCGCTTGGTTATCCGCCTGCTCAAGGGCGTGATAATAGGCTTGCTGATGGTCTTTAATCACACTTTCTAGCGGCAAAGATAAAAACAACGGATGCCACTTGGACAAAATCAGCGTTTGCCATAAGCGCCCCATTCGGCCGTTACCATCGGCAAAGGGGTGAATAAACTCAAATTCGTAATGGAATACACAACTGGCGATCAATGGGTGATCTTTTGTTTGCTTAAGCCATTGGATCAAATCGGCCATTAAACCGGATACTTGATGCGCAGGCGGCGCAACATGGTGCACCACACCACCTTTATGGATACCCACGCCTTTACTGCGAAACTCACCCGCATTTACAAGAATATCTGACAGCATTAAACCGTGAGCTGTGAGTAAATCGTTAATGGTGGCGGGGGTAAATGTTGGCAGTGCATCGTAAGCGGCAATTGCACCTTTTACCTCGGCCAGCTCACGCACACTGCCCAATACGGGCTTACCTTCAACAATGGCGGTGATTTGTTCTTCAGTTAAGGTATTGCCTTCAATCGCCAGCGTACCAGTAATGGTTTTAATGCGGTTTTGCTTGCGCAGTTGCGGCGAGGCATTGAGCTGGCTGGCGTTTAACTCACCCACCTGCTGGCTGATTTGTGCCACCAAGTTAAGAATATCGGTGGTGATGGTAAAAGGTGGTTGGTAGGCCATTAAGCTGCCTCATCTGAATGAGATTTCGGGAAGCTCAACAACAGGTCACGATAATACTCGTATTGCTTTCGACGTAACTCGATTTCGCGTGGGAGACCTTCGGTGATGGAGTTTGTAATTGCATCGAAGTTATCTAGTATAGAGACTATACGAGATTGTTCCTCTGGAGTTGGAACTGGAATAAGTATTTTCGCTAAATTATCAGCATTTACTCGTCGTACTTTTGTGCCTGTAATGTATTGCCTTTTTTGTTTCTGGAAGTGCTCTGTTTGAAAGAAATATGAAACATATTTTGGATTAAGTTTATGTCTATAAATACAAGCATCGCTACTTACTGCTATATCATCATTTCCTAGCCAAGCAACAGCCTTGCATACATCTTCATCATTTTCACTAGTTGTCGCTATAACTAAATCACCAGATTTTGCTTTACGAGCTTTCTTGGCGAACTCTATTGAAACACAAGTTTTTGTTTCACTTGTATAAGTTCCGTAGTACGTATAGATCTGACCATAATGAATACAGCCAACGCCAGTTTCAGTAAAATCCTTTTTCTGCAATCCACCACCACGAATAAACTCACCAACACTTTCATGCCCCATAGGTAAGTACTCAACCTCACCATCTTCAAAACTCAACAACTGGTCGCGGTAGTAGTTGTATTGTTTTTTCCGCATGTTAAGCTCGGCGGTCAGCTCGGCGGTCATGGCGGTAAATGCGTCCAGAATACGCACTATTTCAGCTTGTATTGCCAGCGATTTTTCTGGGTTATCTGGGCATGGGATAGGAACTAACCGGCTTTCTATAGCTCCTTTGCTCACGTGCATCATTGTAGAACCAGTTGCATGCTCACCTTGAAGTGCTTTTGTATCCCATTCAAGCAAATAGAAGAGGAATTTCTTCAATATCTGGCCAGCATTAGGGATAACCTTCCAAATATGGTAGTGATAGATGACCTTTCCACCTTCCCAAATTCGCGGTCCAAATGAAGCCGACCATGCATATAAGAGATCACCATTATCGCAATATTTATCTTCATCTAGCTCTAAGTCTGAGTAATACCAATTTGCATTAGTAAAGAAGTTCCCGACCCTCAAGACAGGATACTTACCTTGCTCCAATAATTCCGGCTTTTTATATGCTCTACCATTGATAAATCGCGCTACTTCTCCCAATGGCTTCCACTCAACCTCAACCCCATCTAGCAGTTTTTCCATGTAACTCAAATGACTCATGCTTCAAGCTCCTCACCTTCAATTTCCGCGACAATGGCGTCAATATCACTGCGAAGTTGATCGATTTTGGCGACAGTGGTTTTGAGCTCTGCATTAAGCTCTGCTATATCCACTAACTCGCGATTATCTTTCGCTTCTACATAACTGCTCACCGAAAGGTTGTAGCTGTTGCCTGCGATAACATCCAAATCAACGGATTTGGCAAAGTGATCCACGTCCTCTTTGCTGGCAAACACCTTGATGATCTGCTCAATGTGCTCATTGCTTAGGGTGTTGTTATTGGTTTCTTTTTTAAACAAACCGCTGGCATCAATAAACTGGGTGGTGGTGTCGGTTTTATGTTTAGACAGCACCAAAATATTTACCGCAATGGTGGTGCCAAAGAACAGGTTAGGTGCCAGTGAAATCACGGTTTCGACATAGTTGTTATCAACCAGATATTGGCGAATTTTTTGCTCAGCACCACCACGGTAAAAAATTCCGGGGAAGCAGACAATGGCTGCACGGCCTTTGCTTGATAGGTAACTGAGCGCATGTAATACAAAGGCAAAGTCGGCTTTTGATTTAGGCGCGAGCACACCAGCGGGCGCAAAGCGGTCATCGTTGATTAGGGTTGGGTCGTCGCTACCCATCCATTTCACTGAATAAGGCGGGTTAGAGACAATCGCATCAAACGGCTTGTCGTCTAAAAAGTGCGGTTCGGTTAAGGTATCACCCAACTGAATATTAAACTTGTCGTAGTTAATGTTGTGCAAAAACATATTCATACGCGCCAAGTTGTAGGTGGTGTGGTTGAGCTCTTGGCCAAAAAAACCATCTTCAATGATATGCGCATCAAAGTGCTTTTTAGCTTGTAACAGCAACGAGCCCGAACCCGCCGCAGGGTCATAAATTTTATTGACACTGGTCTGGCCGTGCATGGCGAGCTGCGCGATCAGTTTTGAAACGTGCTGAGGGGTAAAAAATTCGCCACCGGATTTACCCGCATTGGCGGCATAGTTTGAAATAAGGAACTCGTAAGCATCACCGAATAAATCAATTTGGTTTTCTTCAAAATTACCGAAGGTTAAACCTGCCACGCCTTTTAACACCGCTGCAAGGCGTTTGTTTTTTGCCTCTACCGTATTACCCAGACGATTACTGGTGGTATCAAAATCCGCAAACAAGCCTTTGATGTCTTTTTCTGACTCATAGCCATTGGCTGAGTTTTCGATTGCAGCAAAAATAGCCGCCAAATCCGTATTTAAATTTTCATTCTTGTGCGCATTAGCCGCCACATTGCTAAACAACTGGCTAGGGTAAAGAAAATAGCCCTTGGTTTTAATGGCATCTTCTTTAGCAAACTTGATGTTTTCATCATCATCGACCATGCCCGCATAATTAACGCTCTCATCTCCGCCAGTGATGTAGTTGACAAAGTTTTCACTGATAAAACGGTAGAACAGCGTACCCAGTACATATTGTTTAAAATCCCAACCATCCACTGAGCCTCTTACATCGTTGGCAATCGCCCATATTTGGCGTTGAAGTTCGGCACGTTGTTGTAAACTTGTCATTTATAATTCCTATTAAACTGATACTAATACGTGTCACTCGACACGTATGAAAAATTCTAACTTGAGGGACAATTTGCGCGTTTAACCTAAATTCTATTGGTATCCAAACCCGCAGCCTTAAGCCTGGAGGTTAAGTTACGCATCTTGCTGAACTCAGTTCCCAAACTTTGTTTTAGCCCTACACCTTCACAGAATTCTTTTGACGTGATGTGCTTGAGTTCATCGGCGAATTTGATCATTTGCAGGTGTAATTCAGCCATATACTGATTGCGTGGTGCATTAGCGAGTGCCAATTTGATTTGCTCAAAAATGGTTTGTTCAGACATGTTCAGGACTTCGTTTTTATCATTTAGCTAAATTAGCTAATTTGGCAATAATATGCAAAGACTATCGTCAGAGTATCTCAACAGTGGTCATTTGATGATCGCGAATAGCTAAATTTTTGGTATCTCAACAACATAAATGTTGTTATTTCATCATGAACTGCAATTTTTTTGACCTTCTAACATACTGAGTTTTTAATAAAAACAATGGTTATGTTTTGTAATTCAGACAGTTAACGACTTTTCGTAGATCCATTTAGATCCTTATTTTGCTATAATTTGATCACGTAAAAACTGCTATTGATTCAAGGATTGAATCAGGTTTTACAGTTTCCGTTTAAATTTGGAGGTAAAGCGGATGGCGAACTATGTTCAAAACGCAAGGAAGTATGCAAAGTGGGTTAAAGAAGGTCGTGGGCTAGGTCAAAAAGAGGCTTATAAGCGACTATGGTTATCAATGCTTACCGCAACCTACTATAATTAATGGAATTGAACAGGTAAAATGCCCAACTTTCGACGAATAGAAAAACCGAGCCAAATAGGTCACGGTGGAATAAGTAAGGGTTTGGTTTTGAAAGCGACCGAGGTCTGGCAATAATATTGTTTGTGAAAAACCTAGTAATCAATACTTGAGCTCATTTACTTAAACGCTGTCGACAGGTTTTCTGATCTCAGTACGCGCATGATATCAACACTTTCGCCCGTTATTTTAAAGTAGATAGCATGTGCTTTTGGTATACACTTCGTCTATACCCTTTACGGATATGATTCACAGTTTGGTAGTGAAGTGGGTTTGCTGCGATATTTTGAAATTGAATGATTAAGCCATCAACATATGTTTTAGCTTTAGTTAGGCCAAAATTGTCGATACCATATTCAAATAGCAGTTCTAAGTCTTTGTCGGCGGCATAACTTAATCTATATGCCGTCATTCGTCTGCTTTTTAGCTAATACAGTGTTAACAATATCTTCTGCATTTCTTGAGCTAAAACCACTTTGTTCCGCTTTAATGAGTTCTTGTCTGAGCAGTTCAATTTCATTACTGCGCATTTGTTCTTTTCTGATCAAATCACGTAATAATTCACTGTCACTTGCGTAACCACCCGTCGCAAGTTGCATTTGCATCCATTTCTCTTGCTGCTCAGTTACTGTGATACTCTTTTTTACCATTGCCATAAACACACACCTTAAGGGGGATTAAATCCTACTTTATACCGCTGGAGATAAGTTTAGTTATATAGGGCTTGAATATCAACTTATGTGACGTTAATTGATTTTCTGGTGTGTCTGGAAAGATTGGCCATACTGAGGCGCAATATCGTAAGTGGATTAAGGCAGGGCGTGGAGCAATACTTACAGAGCTATGCATATTTACCCTAATGTGAAGCACTGCACACTTGGCTGAGTATCAATTTAATAACTAAATTTGACCTCGGCTTTTCTTTTTAATTGGCTTGCCACGTTCTCGGCAAATTCAAAGGTGTTAAAGTTGCCTTTAAAGTAGGAAATATCATCTTGCTCGGTGTAAGTGCTGTCTAGTACTTCTCTAAAATCCAGAATATCTTTTAGGTTTTCGGTGTTTACATCATATTTGCCCCACGCATTGGCCTTACCATCAGCGCCTCTGTCGTAGGCGAGCCCTTTCATCATGACATCGGGGATTTGTTTGGCTAATTGCACAAGCTCAGTGTTTTCATTGAGCTTTTCCTCTAGAAATGCTTTGTTTTCATCACTGATAGGGCCACTTACAACCAGTTGGCCACCTTCATCAACAGAAAAGCCCCATTCCAGTTTTGCCAGCTCAGGATCTGATTTTTGCAGCTCGCTCATAAAGTCTTGATAATGGGATTGCATATCTCTGAATAAACTGGGTAATTCACCAAAATAAAGTGTTTGAGACACCTTCGCAAACCGCTCTGGCTCATAAACACTCACAGACGTTATTTCAATGTCGTGCAGGTTTTGGTTGTTTACCAGAGCTGGGTCATCGTTCATATCGCTTTGCGCATGCTGTTGTTGGGCGGCAATGTTGAGCTCATCGCTAATGGGCTTTTTGCTGTCAGATACTTGCGTTGTGGTATTAAGCTGGGCCTGATTAATGGCTGGGTTACCTATCTTCATAACATAGTCCTTATACGTGAAGAGGCTTTATTTATCGGTAGGTTGTTTAAATAACTTTAGTGAAACTAACACGACTTTTGCGCTGACTCCAAGTAACTGAAGCTAGTATAGGAGCAATTAAAAAAACGCTTATCCCAAAACCCATAGACACCATAAATTGATGTGATGTCTATGGACGATATGGTTGCTCAATATCTCTGGCTATTATTTGGCTTTTTGCACATGCCCGTCGGCCACAAACCAAGAGAGGTCGGTATTAACGATGGGGTAGGCTTCTTTGCCTTTGCATAGTGTGCCGTCTTTTGCTTGGCAGTTGTTGTTTGCGGGTTTATCCCACTGGGTATTTTGATTCCATGCCCATGGTTTTATCATGCATGGATCGCTGCCTGGCATGCCGTAGTCTGCTAATAGGCTGGGGCATTGTGCATTTTGATAGTTGGCTCTGCCAACGCCTGCGGCATATTCGCCTTGGTCTGGTGCTTTGCTTACGGCGCCAGCTCGGCGATGGCAGTTTTGGCAGTTAGTGCCCAGAGGGTGGATCACGGGTTCAATGTAGGGGTTCATTGATACAGGCAACATGGTGATTGCATCGCCATCAGGTCTTTGTGTTGCCCACTTTGGCGGGGTATCTGTAAAGTAATTGCTGGCAACGACTTTTTCGCCGTTGATTTCATAATTGATGCCGTAGCTGTCTGTTAGCAGATAATTCTCGCGCCATGTTTTACCTACTTTTTTGTCCAGTGAGGCAACCGTTTTACGGTTTAAACCGGAGTATTTGTATGCGGTTGCTTTGTAAGCGCCAGCTTGGCCAAAACAGTGGTTGTATTGGTCAACAGGGCAGTCTTTTAGGCTGTCATTCATTGGGCTCCACCACACACTTTGAAACGCCCACGTGTCTATTTCTTTGGTATTCACATGCATGGCCACTACCACTAAAAAGTCGCCCGCTTCAAAGCCGTTAGAATCATCGCCATAGGCCCAGATGGTGGCTTGATCTAGCAGTGCTCTATCGGTGGCAGTAAAGGCGTTATTAAGCGTTTCTTCAGATACTTGTAAGTGCATAAAATCATTTACTTTATATATGCTGGGAGATTGTGTGGTGATGGCCGATGCCCCTTCTACATGGGCAAGTTCTAAGCTTGCGCTAGATGCCGCCGTACACTTTTTACCACAGGTATCAATGGCAACCACTTCACCCCATTGTTCGTAGCCTAGGTAGTCGGCATTGCTGGCATAGCTTTTATCTTTGAAGTTTTTGGGCACCCATGGTGGTAGTGCACCATAGCGTACTCGGCAGCCTTGCTCGTTTTGTTGAGCGTTAGGGTTACAGCCTTTTACTGGCCAAAACATGTGTTTGGTTGATATAAACTCCGTGTTAAACCAGCTAGCGACTTTGTTGGCCGCTATTTTGTCGTTATCTTTTGCATAAAGATCTTTGAGTGTTGCTGAGCCAGAATACAGCGCGTTATTTTGAATGGCATCCCACGCCTGAGTGGTGAGTGACTCTGTCGCTATCATCACATCGCCTTGATTCACAAAGGCAGTACCATCACAAATACCGCTGGCGCTTGGGCAAACGAGGTCGGGGTAGCCTTGCGCGGTACACAATTGATCCAATGTCTTCCATGCTTGTAATTGGTCTTTGCTTGATTTTTTAGGGTCATAAGCAATCGCCAATTGCGGTTTTACTTGCTCTTCTTGCAACCCACATTGTTTAACTATGGCAAGTGCAGGTACTTTGTATGTTGGAATGGTGCCAACGGTGTTCACCGTTTGTGTTTTAGTTGGATCTGGGTTTTGCTTACTTGCTTGAGCATCAAGAATTTGGGTCGATGATGCATCGGCTGCAATCGCATGTGAAAAGTTGCGGTTAATTTGAATAAGTCCCGCAACAGCAGAGTTGCTGTTGTTTGTATTGCTTGCCCCTAAAGTGCTGGTGCTGTTAGGTGAGTAGGGTAAGCCCGTATTTGGCCAGCTTAGCCAAAGCGGAAACACACCGCTGCATGCGCTTTGTTTACTGGTGTTTTCAGCCCAGCAACCTTGAGTGCCAAACATGGTTGAGGTATTTGTTTTGCTATCGTACCCCGAGTTCTCTAAGGGAGAAGAAATACCAGCCCACAGCTGCCAGCCGTGTGCGCGAACGGTTTTACGGCTATCTTTACTTTGCTGTTGTACCGCGTTGTTTAATGCAGCTGTACACTTTGTTGGGTCGCTATTGATTGGGCACCAATCAGACCAAGTTGGCAGCGGTTGATAGGGTCCAAAATGTGAATAGGTTTGTTGCGCTACGGGTGTTGGAGTGGGTGTGTTGCTGGCTGGTTTATCAGAATTCGAACAGCTGCTTGATAGTGCAACGGCAACCGCCACGATGCTTATCCGTGACAATATGTTTTTTGTTTTCATCGTTATATCCTTTAGTAACAAGTCTGTTGCAAACTTTTGCGTCATTCCTCTGGGCAGTGAACAGCATGTCGAACACATTGATTTTTTAGCAATGCAGGCACATCTATGTCGGCAAATACATGTAGGGCTTTGTATTGTTGACAGACACTAAAAGTGCGACCGAACTAGACTACTCAGACTGATGTTAAGAATAGGTGGATATTGGTTTTTTGCTACTGGGTTTAAGTATTTGGCCCTTAACGTTAAATAGTGCAGGCTAAATGTTGAGTGGCGCTGAGCTTATTGCAGCCTAGTTAGGCATATAAACGGTAGGCTGGGCTACCGTTTATAGGTCAAATCGTGCTGGATTATTCTGTTGCTCGCTTTTGTTTTATATAGTTTTTAAATTCACGAACAGGGTAGATAGATACCGATGCAACCATTGCGAAGTTACAAGTCAATCCACCGATTAAGTAAACGATATTGAGTTCGTGATAGTCAAAATACACTCTCGCCACAATTTGCATCATGTTCAATAAGATAGTGGCTATTACAATATACGCACATCTGCGCGCAGTGGGAGAGAAAGTGCAACCGCGTATTAAGTGAAGTCCAAAAAGAGTCACAAGCATTGAAAACGTCGTAATCATGCTGCTTGTGTAAAACAGCTTTATTTGTTCTACCTTATCAATTTCTAAACTTAAGACGTATCGCGCGACTTCGGTACCGATCAGGTGAAATATCAAAAAAACAGAGTGCAGACAAAAAACATGAATGAAGCTCGTGATGTTGTATTGTTGGTAAGTCTTTCCTTGCACCAAAAAAAAGCTTCCATCTTAACTGATAAAACTTAGTGATAAGAAAGATAACAACTATCAACTTGAATCGCCCCGAGTTTGCCAGAGACTCAATAACTTGAGAAACTGGAACTATGAAAAAATCAAATCGCTATACACCAGAATTTCGTGAACGTGCAGTAAGACTTGTTACTACTCAACAGCATGAGTATCCCTCACTTTGGGCTGCGCTAGTATCGATTTCCGATAAACTGGGTTGTACACCAGAAACACTTAGAGCATGGGTAAAGAAGTCTCAAGCTCAGCTACATAAATCACCTTCAAACTCTCAATCAGCCGAAGAGCGACTTGCAGCATTAGAGCGCGAGAATAAAGAGTTGAAACGAACCAATGATATCTTGAGGCAAGCTGCCGCTTTTTTCGCCCAAGCGGAACTCGACCGCAAACAGAAATAAGCGTGGCTTTTATTGATGCTTACCGCAAGCATTACAGTGTCGAGTCAATATGCAAGGAATTGCCGATTGCACCT
>NZ_JAAUWV010000028.1 GCF_014694405.1 Pseudoalteromonas sp. S16_S37 | reverse complement strand
AATGGCTTAGAAACAAGGTAAATATTTCGCTATGTAGTTATTCTACATGAGAAATATTTAACGCAGTTAATGAGTCATTTAGCTCGCTAGAATGATCAATGTATTAATAAAATTGGTATCAGAGTACATTGCTGACAACGCAGAAGAGAATTTACGGAAGAGAGCAGTGTGTTAAATCAGGCCTTGTGCATTAAATCAGTGGTGACAGCGTGTAACATATTGTGCAAAATAGTATCAGCATTCATGGTGTTATGTTGTTCTTTTGTTTATTTAGCGATTCATAAGATCACTAGACATCATGAATGTTCCCCACATTTTCCAAAATTTCTAAAATCTCCATCTTATTGATATATAAACACTAGTTTTGGGGATGCCTTAGCCTAGCAAGGGTAAATCTATAGACAGATCCTTCAGCAACTCTAGTACTTAATAAATATGAGTTCCCTATTAGAATCTTAACTGTACTAGCTGCCCCCTTTTTAGGCGAGGCCCAGCTCAACGGTTTATACGCATTCAAGCAAGTATAGAAATTACCTAACTTTCCTTCTCCATATCTAACGTCTCGTTTGGTATCAAAGTTCTGAATCTGATATGAGGATAATGAATCAAAATTTGATAATTCATTTATATAACCCCTTGCTTGCAAGGTCTCATTCACGCCATATACAAATCCGAGAGTCGTTAAAAAGTAAATGAGCCCAATAAATACTTCAACATGACTGGCGAGTTTATTTAACGCCTTTGCCGGTAAATCTGAAAATGGTGGATAAGCTTCTAAAAAGTTGGCAATTTCCTGATGTTCAACTTCCATGGTTTGCCTTTATATAAAACAGTCAGTTAACCCATTGTGGGAGAGAGCTGAGTAATTTGCAATGCCGCACTCGTATGCAGGGCTCTGATGCATTGTGGCTGGTGATACAATTTTTGCTTTTATAACAGTGTCCAAGAAAGAGCGAGTGCGCTAACTGCGCACTCGCTTTTGGTTGTTAAAAGTGTGCGGCATGAAAACGCAGGTGCTCATCTATAAAGCTACTGATAAAAAAGTAACTATGATCGTAGCCTTCACGCAGGTTAAACGTAAGTGGATAATTGATACGCTCAGCCGCTTTTTGCAGATGCCATGGTTGCAACTGCTCATCTAAAAAGCCATCAGCATCTCCTTGGTCTATTAAGATAGGGATAGGCTGCTCAAATTCTTTGGTCGACATAAGCGCTGTTGCGTCGTACTGCTGCCAAGTTTTGGTATCAATGCCTAAATAACCAGTAAACGCTTTGATACCCCAAGGACATTGCTGAGGATGAACTATCGGACTAAACGCAGAGATACTTGAGTACTGCTCAATATTACGCAAACCAATTGTGAGCGCACCATGACCACCCATAGAATGACCACTGATAGCCTGCTGCTGGGTAACAGGGAAGTGACGTTTAATGAGCTGCGGCAATTCAGTCACCACATAGTCATACATTTGATAGTGCTTATCAAATGGCGGCATGACGGCATTGAGATAAAATCCTGCACCTAACCCGAAATCATAATCGCCTTTGGGGTCATCAGGTACGTGTTCGCCTCGAGGGCTAGTATCAGGTGCTACGATGGCGATACCTAATTCGTTGGCAACTTTAAAAGCTCCCGCCTTTTGCATAAAGTTTTCATCTGTACAAGTTAGACCCGATAACCAGTAAAGCACAGGGACTTTTTGCCCTGTATTAGTAATTTCAGGTAAAAAAACAGCAAAGGTCATATCACAGTGAGTAGTTGTGCTAGCATGGCGATAGCGCTTATGCCAGCCGCCAACTACTTTATTGCTGGCGACAAGTTCCATAACAGCCTCTTATTTATAGTGAACCACAGAGCGAATGCTCTTACCTTGGTGCATCAAGTCAAATGCTTCATTGATGTCTTCAAGGGCCATAGTATGGGTGATAAAGTCATCTAATTTGAATTCGCCAGCCATATAGCGCTCAACAATTTCTGGTAGTTCTGAGCGACCTTTAACACCGCCAAAAGCACTACCACGCCATACTCGACCAGTTACTAACTGAAACGGGCGAGTCGATATTTCTTGACCTGCACCGGCAACGCCAATAATAACCGATTCTCCCCAACCTTTATGACAGCACTCAAGTGCGGAGCGCATCACATCAACATTGCCAATGCACTCGAAAGAGAAGTCAACACCGCCATCGGTCATCTCGACAATCACTTCTTGAATTGGTTTATCATAATTCTTAGGATTTATAACATCAGTTGCGCCAAGTTTAGTGGCTAACGCAAACTTGCTTTCATTGATATCGATACCTATGATGCGCTTGGCACCCGCCATGGTCGCGCCAATAATTGCAGACAAACCAATGCCACCTAGGCCAAAAATAGCAACGGTATCACCAGCTTGTACTTTTGCCGTATTCATTACCGCGCCCATGCCAGTAGTAACGCCACACCCTAGCAAACAGATCTCTTCAAGGGGAGCCTCTGGGTTTACCTTTGCTAACGAGATCTCTGGCAACACCGTATACTCTGAGAACGTTGATGTTCCCATATAGTGATAAATAGGCTTACCGTCTTTATAAAAACGGGTTGTTCCATCTGGCATAAGCCCTTTACCTTGAGTGTCACGGATCTTTTGGCACAGGTTGGTTTTTCCCGACGTACAGAATTTACACTCACCGCACTCAGGTGTATAAAGCGGAATGACGTGGTCTCCAATCGCGACGCTAGTGACACCTTCACCAACAGCTTGCACGATGCCAGCACCTTCGTGGCCCAAAATAGCAGGGAATACGCCTTCAGGATCATCCCCCGACAGAGTAAAAGCATCGGTGTGGCAAACACCGGTTGCGGTGATCTTAACCAGCACTTCACCTGCTTTGGGCATCATTACGTCTACTTCTTCAATACTTAAAGGTTGTCCCGGACCCCAAGCGATAGCGGCTTTTGATTTTATAAATTCTGACATGGTTTTTTCTCATTCTTAATCAAGATAGGTTAAGTATAATTACTTTATAATTTTTGATAATATCAAAATATCTAAAACACTTTTACGTATTTGTAATAATGGATAGATGGACGGGTATTGATGAGTTTGTTGCTGTAGCAACGTTGGGATCATTTACGCAAGCGGCCAAACAGCTGGGTACATCAGTTGCACAGGTGAGTAGAAGAGTAAAAGAGTTAGAGCAGCAGTTAAACCATCAGCTCCTAACGCGCACAACAAGAACTTTAACGCTTACGCAAGAGGGCAAAGTATTCTTAACCCATGCAAGACATCTACAGCATGCCTACAATGATGCGCAATTAGCGCTTCGCCAGCGGGATCAGCAGCCTTCTGGTGTATTGAAACTGACGGCTCCGGTGATGTTTGGAGAGCGTTACATTATGCCACTTGTACACGATTTTATGCGCAAGTACCCAAAAGTCAGTGTTGAAATGCTTTTGAGTAATGAGCAATTAGACATTGTAACTATGGGTATTGATGTTGCGATTCGTTTAGGTAATTTGAAAGACTCGTCACTGAAAGCACGAAAACTATCCACTAGAAACACGCTGGTATGTGCATCGCCTTCTTATATTGCCAATTATGGCCAACCATATAGTTTAAATGAGCTCTCAGCGCATAACTGTTTAATTGGAAACAGTCGTACTTGGCGATTTTTAGATGATACTAGAGAGCGAAATATCAGTGTTCGAGGCAGCTTGATATGCAACAGTGGCTGGGCATTATTGGATGCTGCATGCAAGGGGCTTGGACTAGTTCAATTACCACATTACTATGTTCAAACGGCTATAGAGCAACAAAAGCTCGTGGAGATACTGCCCAAGTTTCGACCAGAGCCAGAAGGCGTCTGGGCACTTTATCCACCCAGACAGTATTTACCTACCAGTTTGCGCCTGCTGCTTGATCATTTGGCAGAGCTGTTTGCTCATGAGCGTTCATAGCGGCTAGTGCTAATTTAAGTGCTTCTTCTCGACTGTCGCAAAATGCGTTGCCACCTAATCGCTCGTTGATATTGAAGCGATGTAATTGATCGCTGGTTTCCTGATTTGGCGAATAAATGAATACGTCGCAATTAACATCAAGAGCGTCAATGATCGCATTCTCTAGTGCAAGGCTTACCGTAACATCAAGCATCGCCACATCACTTAAATCTAAAACCATTGCTTTATATTTAGCAATATCTCGATGCTGGCGCGCAATTGCTTTTGACACGCTAAAGATCATAGGGCCAGAGAGATAAAAGTAGAGCAGTTTTCCGTTTGCTTGATTAAATAACTCGCGCTCGGTATCACTCATTGGCACATCGTCATCGCTATCACTAATCGCTTTAACCTGTTCAGCCTGAACGCGGCTTAAGCGTTCTATCACTATGATATTAGAGATAAATACGCCTAGACCAACGGCAACCATCAAATCAACAAAAACGGTCAGTAGCATAACGCCATACATAATGGCCATTTGCATTAGGCTCAGCTTGTGTGCCCGTTGGATAAAGCTCCAGTCTAAAATATTGAATCCGACATACACCGCGATACCAGCAAGCACGGCCATTGGAATTGGCTCGGTTAAGCCACCGGCAACAAATACCACTGCCATTAATATAAGCGCACGAATGATCCCAGCAGCAGGGGAGCGCGCACCCACTTGAATATTCACGACCGTGCCCATGGTTGCCCCAGCACCTGGCAGAGCACCAAACAGACCCGATATCATATTAGCAATACCTTGGCCTCGTAGCTCTTTATCCGAGTTATGTTCGGTACGCGTTAAGCTATCGCCAATAACTGCTGTTAATAAGGTATCGATACAGCCTAAAGTGCCCAAAATTAGAGCGTCAATCACCATTTCTGTGAATACTTCTGCCCCAAAAGTTGGCCAAACTATATCTGGCAGGCCACTGGGGATTTCGCCAATTCTGCGAATGCTGTCTGTATCAAAAAAGATAATAGAAAACAAAGTGATGGCTACTAGTGCAACAAGTTGCGCGGGGACATACTGGCGATATTTTTGAGGTAAATAGAAAAGGATACCAAGCGTTAATATACCAAGTAGCAGTTCAGAAAAGTGCAGGTTCATCACAAGCTCTGGTAGCGCAGATAAGGTGCCGACTACGCCACCTGATGGTGCTTTGTGACCTAGCAAAGGAGCAATTTGCAAAATAATTAATATCACACCGATACCAGACATAAATCCGGATATCACGCTGTATGGCATTAATGTTACATATTTTCCTAATTTTAGGGTGCCAAGCAAAACTTGAAACGCGCCAGCCATCATGACGACGGTAAAGGCCATGGCCATGCCAGTTTCAGGGTATTTTGCCATCATGGTGGTCAACACTGCGGTCATAATAACCGTCATCGGACCTGTTGGTTCAGAAATCAGAGAGGTAGAGCCGCCGAATAGAGCAGCGAAAAGGCCTACAAGAATTGCACCCCACATACCGGCTTCAGCACCAGCTCCAGAGGCAACACCAAAGGCGAGAGCGAGCGGAAGAGAAATGATAGCAGTAGTCACCCCTCCAAATAAATCGCCCTTTAAATTCATGTGCTTAAATCGAGATAAAGACAACATAAAACTTCCATGCCGCGAGATTGACCGCATTTTACACGAAAAATCGAATTTAACTATCGGATATTCAATATTTTTTTACAATTTGCAGCGTACCCAAGCAGCACTGGTTTGTGATAGTATTCGCAGCATTAACATTTAAACATAATCAAAATCAAATATGTTTCAGCCAGTTAGCCTGTTTGTTGGCTTAAGATATGCCAAAGCTGCTAAAGGTAACGCCTTTATTTCTTTTATCTCATTTTTTTCTATCGCAGGTATAGCCCTTGGTTTGATGTCTTTGATCACGGTTAGCTCGGTAATGAACGGCTTTGAGCAATCTCTCAAAACGGCAATGCTTGATTTAATACCCCATGTTCAGCTTAAGCATTCCGCAAAGTCTGAGAGTAGCGCGCAACTAATAGAGCAATTAACCAGCAGCGAACAGGTTAAGCGTATCCAACCTTATCTAACTTCTGATGTGATATTGCAAACGAATAAAGAATTAGTTGGCGTTAGGTTACAAGGCGTGTTCGAAGGGTATAGTAATCCTGTAGAGCGACACATTTATAGTGGCTCAAGTGAGCGATTGGTACAGAGTAAATATCAGTTAATGATTAGTCGCTATTTGTCGAGCAAACTGGGCGTCGGGGTTGGAGATGAGGTGCGCGTTATTATGCCTGATATTTCAAGCTATACGCCTCTTGGTCGAGTACCCATGCAACGGCTGTTTTCTGTTGCAGCAATTTATGATTCAAGCAGTGAAGCGGATACATCTCTGACGTTTGCCGATGGTAAGAGTTTAGCTAGGCTTATGCGCCGAGCTGACAGCACAACTTACGACATTAGTATAACCTTGCACGATGCATTTTCGCTTAACGATTTCTACGTTGCTCACCCACAGCTAAAAAGTGAATTTGATGTAGACGACTGGCAATCTCAACAGGGCACCTTATTTGCTGCTGTTGCGATGGAAAAACGCATTATGTCTTTGCTTTTGGGGCTTATCGTCATCGTGGCGATATTTAATATTTTATCTGCGTTGTCAATGATGGTAAGTGAAAAACAAGGAGAGGTAGCGATTTTACAAACGCTAGGCTTCACACCACAAATGATAGGCCGAGTGTTTATGGTGCAGGGGTTATATAACGGATTAGTGGGAACGGTGATTGGTGTGCTATTGGGTATTTTAGTTGCCAATTATATTAATGAAATACTGGCTTTTAGTGGTTTGTCATTACTTGGAGGGGCGCGCTTGCCGGTCGTTTTTTCGCCATCAGGGTTAGTGATAATGGCACTAGTAAGTATTTTTATGAGTTTTATAGCAACGTTATATCCGGCAAAGAAAGCTGCAAATGTGCTACCTGCAGAGGTATTAAGGTA
Organism: Pseudoalteromonas sp. S16_S37; assembly: GCF_014694405.1. GTDB lineage: Bacteria > Pseudomonadota > Gammaproteobacteria > Enterobacterales > Alteromonadaceae > Pseudoalteromonas. Next base: position 46,336 of record NZ_JAAUWV010000028.1, on the reverse strand, counting down.
TGAATAATTTAGTCATTGATTGTCAAAAGCTAGGCAAGTCTTATCAAGATGGCAAAGCCCAAATTGAGGTTTTAAAAGGTGTAGACTTACAGGTCCGCCAGGGAGAAATGCTAGCCATCGTGGGTAGTTCAGGCTCTGGTAAAAGTACCTTATTACATATTTTAGGGACTCTTGATACGGCATCATCTGGCAGTGTGAGCATTAAAGGCGTCGAGGTCGGTAAATTGTCTCGTGCTAAGCAAGCTGAATTTAGAAATCAAAATATGGGCTTTATCTATCAGTTTCACCACTTATTAATGGAATTTACGGCGCTTGAAAATGTTGCCATGCCATTACTGATCAGAGGCGTCAGTGCTAAAGAAGCAGAGCCAGAGGCGCTTGCAATGTTAGAAAAGGTGGGATTACAAAACCGCTCATCTCATAAGCCATCGGAGTTATCGGGTGGCGAGCGACAACGTGTGGCAATTGCAAGAGCGCTAGTCACGAAACCCGCGTTGGTACTTGCTGATGAACCAACAGGTAATTTGGATAAGCATAACGCCATACGTATCTATGAATTATTAGCACAATTGAACCAACAGCTAAATACCAGTTTTGTGGTGGTGACACACGACTTAGAGCTGGCAGCAAAGCTTGGGCGCAGTGTTCAGTTAGATGATGGTGAGCTTGCTGAGGTTAGCCATGCTTAGCGCGTTTTTGAGTAAGCGGTTTCGTCATGCTAAGCATAAAACAGGTATTGTGAGTCTTTTAAGTAAGGCTTCTACATTAGGTGTTATGCTTGGTGTTACAGTTTTGATCATTGCACTGTCGGTTATTAACGGCTTCGAGCAACAACTTGAAGAGCGCCTGCTATCAGTGGTTCCCCACGTAAGTTATCAAGCACCATATGAGCCAATCAGCGACTGGCATGAGAAAGTTGAAATGCTCAAAGCGCATCCAAATATTGTTGCGGCAACACCCGAAATCGACTTAACCGCCATGGTGCAGTTTAAAGGTAAGCTCAAGGCAACACAGTTAAAAGGGGTTGTACCAAGGCTTCATCAAACGGTATCTGGAGTTGGTAACTTCGTTCAAGGTAAAGGAATTGCTCAGCTCGAATTAAATGAGATCATCATAGGTAACAGAATAGCAAAGTCATTGGGTGTTAATGTTGGTGATAAAGTCACCGTTCTTGTTGCAAATCAGCATTCAGAACAACCGTTAGCTGCACCAAAACGAATTACCTTACAGCTTGTTGGAGTAATTAATATGGGCGGGCCAATCGATGAATCGCTCGCTTTGACCCATTTAGAAACTCTGCAAAATACGCTAGGTCTCGAAAAGGGACAGGTTACAGGGTTAAGAGCGAAAGTTGATAATGTGTTTAATGCCCACGATGTTGCAATGAACGCGGGGCAAACTCTGCCTGATCTTGTTTATGTCAGTAGCTGGTTTAGAACACAGGGTAGCCTCTACCAAGATATTCAGATGGTTAGAACTATCGTGTTTTTAGTTGTTTTTCTTATTATTGCGGTCGCTAGCTTTAATATCGTCTCTTCAATGGTGATGGAAGTGAAAGATAAACAAGCAGACATTGCCATTTTGAAAACAATGGGGGCAAAGGATAGCACCATATTTGCAACCTTTGCGCTTCAAGGTATCACTTATGCTGTGATAGGTGCATTTATTGGCACTGTAGTGGGGGTGTTACTTGCCATAAACCTGCCAAATTTGTTTAATGCTGTGTTTGCAGAGGCGGGCAGTAATCCGCTTGCAGGCGTATATTTTGTTGAGTTTTTGCCATCAAAACTCATTTGGTCGGATATTTTTATCACACTAGCCGTCACTTTATTGTTGGCTGTTAGCGCGAGTGTGTATCCTGCGTGGCAGGCGACAAAAACTGAGCCAGCACAAGTACTTGGCAACACTTAATCGATAACGCCAGTAGCTTTGATAGAACAATATGCAATTGTGTTGGCTATACGTTTTGGCTAAAGGGTTGCAAGGGGACTATCAAAACCGTACATTACTGGCATTAAAACAAGCTTAAAAAGAAGTAGAACATGAGCGAACAACAACAATTAACACCTCAACAACTTGAAGAATTAGAACAGCAGTGGCAAAGAGAGTGCTTCCAAAATGCACAGAAGCACCTAGCTGAAAAGGGTATTATTCCAAGCACTGTATTTGATAAAGAGAGTCGTTTTCTTGCTCCATTGTGCGCTATATGGAAAATGAAAGCACAGTCTGGCAAAACATATTGGGTAGTTACTGGTCGTTTACCAACCGATCATATGGAGACAAGTGGCGCGGCGACAGCCAGAGAAGCGCTAAAGCATTTTTCTTATCGTTGGCAACTTAGGGCCGATGAAATAGTTGCCGCGGGCGTAAATGATGAGACACAAGCAAAGTTTGCAAACCTGCTTGTAAATAGAGCCCACGGCCTCTATGAAATTGCAGACAAAGATGAACTATGGGTCAATGAAGCATCGTAAATGGCTCGGTTCTAAATGCAGAAATAGGGCACCTAAGCTTTTGTCTTGGGATGCCTGCTTCCATAAATACACAGCCTTGTTTTAAAAAGCCATTTTCAACAAAATTAGGCACTTCATCTAAAATACAATTCACGTAAATATTGTCTAACCCTTTATCACTGGCGAGTAAAACTAAATAATTGAGAAGTGATGTATAAGCGTCACGGTTGCGATGAGATTGGATAACTGCAATACGGCTTATTAAACCATCAGGGCTTAGTCTTCCTGTACCGACAGGTTCATCGTTGTCGTTGCAAATAATGACGTGATCTGACTCTGCATCAAGAGAGTCAAATTCAACTTCCTTGGGTATGTGTAACTCATAAACAAAAACGCGCTCACGAATTTGCTTTAATTGCGCTTTTTTATGAAGCCAACTGACCTTGTCAACATGGTAACTCATGATTCCTCCACTTAATACTTAGCGTATTTGCGCAGGTTCCCAAGTCTTTAAGTGCATATTTTTGCGCCCATTTAATCATTGTACAAGCCGTGCACAATGATTAAAAATAAACCTAAAGTTACTTGGCAACGGTCACAGTTTGAGCTGCCATTGTCGGCTTACTCAAACTCATCGCCTTCTTGTAAGTAATACGTTCCCTCACTAATCAGTTTAGTAAAGGTTTTCATAAATTCCACACAATTTAATGCATTTTTAATTTGCGATACTGTAAAGCTATTTTCATCAGTTAACAGTTTCACTCCTGCCAATGATGTTAGTGGCAAGCGATAAGTTTCACCGTTAATGCTAAGTAATATTTGCTCGGGTGTAATTTGATAAACACTACGAACGCCCCCAGCTCGCACAACTGTTTCTGCTGAGGCTAGGTACTCAACAAGTTCTTCGCAGTGCAAAGGTTCATCTAGCGGTGCAAGATCCATATCATGCTTGGGTTGGCTGATCATTGTGCCAAACCAATGTTTAAATGTAGATCTATCTTCCAGTAGGTCTTTCATTAGCTTTTGAACTGTATCAATTTCATCTTCACTGATTAGTCCTACTGAGTCTGGTTTAAATAAGTTCGGATCGCTGTAACGTTTGTTTCCAAGCTCATGGTCGATTAAATAGTCAGCAAAGTTTGATATTAAGTCTTTTTGATCTGGAGCTCTAAAACCAACTGAGTAATTAAGTGCATTTTCAACAGCATAGCCCTCATGAGGGCAACCTGGGGGGATATAGAGTATGTCGCCAGGTTCCAAAACCGCATCTATTAGCGCTTCAAATTGCTCTACTTGAAGTAAACTTTTGTTCTGAGCAAACTGCTTTAGTGATGGGTCGGGCATACCAACTCGCCAATGGCGCTTGCCTTGTCCTTGAATAATGAATACATCATACTGGTCTAGGTGAGGCCCAACACCGCCACCAGGTGTAGAATAACTAATCATTAAGTCATCAATACGCCAATTAGGAATAAAGCGGAACGGTTCAATCAATTGTGCAGCATCAGGATGCCAGTGATCTACAGCTTGAACGAGCAAGGTGCTATTGGTATCAGTTAAGCGAGAGAAGTCTTCAAATGGTCCGTGATAGGCTTGCCAATCATCATTGTGATTTGTGATAAGGCGTGACTCTATCGTTTCTTCCATTGCTAAACCTGCAAGCTCTTCAGGCTCAATAGGGTCGACAAAGTTTTGGAAACCGCCTTTGATTAATAGCGGCTTCTTTTGCCAATAATTTGATAAAAACTGATCGGTAGTTAAATCATTGATGCGTAACTGATACATAAATTTTCCATAAAAAAAGCGAAAGATTTTACTCTTTCGCTTTATAACTTAATTTTGTTCGAAGTTATACAAGCTCGTCGATGAAAGCTTCTGCACGGCCAATATAATTAGCTGGCGTCATTTGTTTCATTTGTGCTTTTACCTCTTCAGGTAGTTCTAAGCCGTCGATAAAATCAGCCATGATCGCTTGATTTACTCGTTTACCACGGGTTAGTTCTTTTAGCTTTTCGTATGGCTTTTCAATGCCATATTTACGCATTACTGTTTGAATTGGCTCAGCAAGTAGCTCCCAGTTCTGATCAAGCTCTTCAAGTAACTTATCGGCATTCACTTCAAGCTTGCTTACCCCTTTAAGGGTTGCTTGATAAGCGATTAAGGCATATCCCATGCCAACACCTAAGTTACGCAAAACAGTCGAATCGGTCAGGTCGCGTTGCCAGCGAGAAACAGGTAACTTTTGTGCCAAGTGAGCAAAGATTGCATTAGCAAGACCTAAATTACCCTCTGAGTTTTCAAAATCAATCGGGTTTACTTTATGTGGCATAGTTGAAGAACCAATCTCACCAGCAACCGTTTTTTGCTTGAAGTGGTTTAGTGCAATGTAGCCCCAAACGTCACGATCAAAGTCTAACAAAATAGTGTTAAATCGAGCGATAGCGTCAAATAGCTCTGCAATATAGTCGTGAGGCTCTATTTGCGTTGTGAATGCGTTCCAAGTTAAACCTAAGCTGGTCACAAATTGCTCGGCATGAGAGTGCCAATCATAATCAGGGTAAGCGCTAAGGTGTGCATTGTAGTTACCTACAGCGCCGTTGATTTTACCTAAAATCTGTACGTTTGCGATTTGCTCGCGTTGACGCTGTAAACGTACATAAACGTTGGCAAATTCCTTACCCATAGTAGAAGGAGAGGCTGGTTGACCGTGGGTACGTGTCATCATGGCAACTGAGCGGTATTCAATTGCTTTTTCTTTGATAGCTGCAAGTAGCTTATCGCAGTATGGCAATAAAACTTTATCCCTTGCTTCTGTTAACATTAAACCATGAGATAAGTTGTTAATGTCTTCAGAAGTACATGCAAAGTGAATAAACTCATTGATTGCGTTTAGCTCAGCGTTATCGGCAACTTTTTCTTTTAGAAGGTACTCAACTGCTTTCACGTCGTGGTTCGTAGTGCGCTCGATTTCTTTTACGCGCTCAGCATCTGCTTCACTGAAGTTATCTACGATGCTATCTAGCAACGCATTAGCTTGCTCACTGAACGCTGGTACTTCAGCAATACCTTGTGCCTTCGCCAGTGCTTGTAACCAACGAACTTCTACAGTCACGCGGTATTTTACTAAGCCAAACTCACTGAATATGCCACGTAACTCGGTAGTTTTGCCACCATAGCGACCATCCACTGGAGAGATAGCGGTTAACGCTGAAAGCTCCATAATTACTCCTAAACTAATTGGTTTTGAACGATATTTTTAAACTCTTTTCTGTGCTTCGGCGATGATTTTCTTTTTACCAAAGAAAAACTGACGGCGTTTTCCGCCAAGCTGTCGCCAAAGTACGGCACTGCGAATACCTGCAAGTAGCAGTGCTCTAATTTTTTGTTGAGTCGCGGTTTGTTTGAGCAACTCAGGTTGTCCGAAGACTTGAATTTTTTGACCTAATGGGCTGATAACTTCACTATAAATATCAGCAAAGGCAGCGATTATGGTGCTGTCTGTAATTTCAAAGTGCTGCAGTTGGCGCTCGACGTCTTTCAGTCGCCTAGACAACTCGTCAAGCGCACTTTTGTTACTCATCAAGGCTCTTTCAAGTTGCATTAAACTGCCAACATATTTGACCATTTCAACGTCTTTATCACCTTGTGGCGACAATTGCGCCAACAAAATACGATAACCTGATTTTAAAGCGAATGAATCAGAATACACGTCTTCTGGTTTCTCAGGGGTGAGATTAACAATGCTGTGTAAAAAGCTTTCTACTTCACGTTCGTTAAACTGCCCATATTTAGCTGTTTTTTGTACTAACTTTGTGATTTGGCACATCGCAGCCAAGGGCATCACATAATTTGCTGACATTATTTAATCACCGAATCAATAATCCCGCCGCCTAAACAAACTTCATTTGCGTAAAATACCGCTGATTGTCCTGGCGTCACCGCTTTTTGAGGCTCATCAAACAACACGCGAGCCATGCCGTCTTCACCGACAAGCAAAGTACAAGGAATGTCGTTTTGGCGATAGCGTGTTTTAACCGTGCAACGAGTTGTTCCTTTAGGGCCTTGTCTGTCAACCCAGTGTAACTGGTTTGCATTCAAGCCATTACTGAATAGGCGAGGGTGGTCGCTACCTTGGCCAACTACAAGTACATTTCGCTCAATGTCTTTATCAACAACGTACCAAGGCTCACCGTTGCCTTCTTTCATTCCACCGATAAGCAAGCCTTTGCGTTGACCAAGTGTGTGATACATCAAACCTTCATGGTCGCCAACAACATTGCCGTCTGTATCTTCAATTTCACCAGGTTGCGCGGGTAGGAACTTTTGTAGGAAATCTTTGAACTTGCGCTCACCAATAAAACAAATGCCGGTACTGTCTTTTTTGTCGTGTGTTATTAGGTCTTGCTCTTCTGCAATGCGACGTACTTCTGGTTTAGCAATGTCACCAACAGGGAAAAGAGTTTGCGCAATATGCTCGTGACTTAAAGTATACAAAAAGTAACTTTGGTCTTTATTATCGTCAAGACCTCGGCACATGACGAATTTGCCATCACGTTCTTCGCGGCGGACATAGTGACCCGTCGCAATATAATCGGCGCCAAGGGCCTGTGCTGCAAATTCCAAAAACGCTTTGAATTTGATCTCTTTGTTACACATGATATCTGGATTGGGTGTGCGTCCTGCTTTGTACTCTGCAAGGAAATATTCGAATACATTGTCCCAGTATTCTGCTGCAAAGTTGACAGTATGTAGCTCAATACCTAGCTTATCGCAGACAGCTTGTGCGTCTTTTAAATCTTCAGCAGCAGCACAATATTCATCATTATCATCTTCTTCCCAGTTCTTCATGAACAGACCTTCAACTTGATAGCCTTGTTCTTTTAATAAGTATGCTGAAACTGAAGAATCTACACCGCCGGACATGCCAACAATGACTTTAATGTGACTATTATCGCTCATAATGTTTGCTGTAAATTTACCTGATTTGGAAAGGCCGTGATTATAGCACGCAAAAGCCCTATGCTAAAAGCTGATAAGGCATTCATTGCTTACCAAGTACTTTATATTCGCCGTTTTTTAATCCATCTAAGGTATATTTGCCAATTTTTGCTCGGATCAAACGTAAAGTTGGGTGGCCTATATGCGCTGTCATTCGTCTGACTTGACGATTTTTTCCTTCACTAATGCTTATACTCAGCCACGTAGTGGGGATATTGGCTCGTTCTCTAATTGGTGGTGTTCTAGGCCAAATATCAGGCTCCGGTATGATCTCAACTTTGGCGGGGCGAGTTAGGCCATCTTTTAGCTCAACCCCATCACATAACGCATTTATTGATGCTTGAGATGGTACGCCTTCGACTTGGACCCAGTAGGTTTTTAGCGAGTTTTTGCTTGGATCAGTGAGCTGATGTTGCAGCTTGCCGCAGTTGGTCAGTAACAACAGCCCTTCACTGTCTCTATCTAAGCGTCCTGCTGCATAAACATCTTTTTCTTTTATAAAGTCGGCAAGTGTTTTGCGGTTTTGGTCATCGGTAAATTGGCACAAAACGTCAAATGGCTTATTAAACAGAACTATTTTTACCTGTTCTGGAGGTAACGCCTGTTTAACTGTTCTTGTTTTAGTGAACTTAGTAGAACGTTTTGCTTTGTTAAATTGAACTTTTTTTGCGGTAGTTTTGTTCATCTTCTCACCAGATAATCACAACAAAATAAATTGTAACATTGCTCAGCCCTGAACCACAAAGCTTTGTATTATTGTTTGGTTTTTTCGTGACAAATGTGCTTAATATTACTAAGTTATGTATAACAATATTGGGAAAGCCAAGACGGATATTATGATCAAAACGAGAGTGGTTTATTTTGTTAGTACTTTTGGCGTGCTCATCGCGTTGTCGTGTCGTGCTCAGGATGAACTTTTTACTCTCACATTAGAAGAATTACAAAATGTGCCTATTGCTGTTGCGACTAAAACAAATGTACAGCTTAAATATGCGCCCTCGACAGTGAGTTACTTTTCGGCTGAGCAAATAAAGTTGCTAGGGATTGAAACACTTAGTGAACTTTTTACTCATATTCCTGGCTTTTACTCCATGTATAACTCAGTGGAAGGAAACCAGTCTTATCTTATTGCACGTGGTCACCCACAAAAATATGCAAACACTTTATTGGTACTCGTCAATGGCCAACGTTTAAACGAAGACTACACTGGCGGCATTAATTATATTGACCGGTTTGTGAGCTTACATAATGTAGATAAAGTTGAAGTCATAAGGGGTCCTGGCTCGACTTTGTATGGTTCTAATGCCTTTCACGGCGTGATAAATATAGTGACTAAAGTTGAAAACTATCTAGAGCTTTCGATTGGTTCATTTGCAAAAAAAGAACTCAATGGCGGTTTAGTACATCAATTTGATGACCTTATGCTAGGCATTGATATTCATTGGTATAAAGATAATGGTGACACGCTTGACAATGTTTTTGATAGGTTTGCGTTGCAAGAGACAACCAGCGATGCGCACGAGTCAAAACAGCTCGAGCTGTTAGCAAAGTACAAAAATTTCACTTTTCGAAATCACTATTTAAATTCTACCCGAGATAACCACTACCTCTTTAGACGCCTAAGAGATGGAACTAATAACGTAGATACTAAACACTGGTTGTCACGACTTGAATATGAGACCAGCGAGCAAGATATTTGGACTCTCAATGTTGGCATGGAGTATTCAAAAGCAAGGCGCAAATCTCTTTCAGCTCTTGAGCTTAGAGGAACAGGGCCTTTTGAGCAGAGCGATTTTTTATTTGGTGAGAATTTTACACACGATTCATATCGAGCAAATGCCGACTACAGTTATCAAGTAGGCGATTCTCATCGGCTTTCAGTGGGGGCTGAGGTTGTGCGATCTCAAGTGCCTGGGGGTTATTTACGAAGCAATTACGATATTTTTGGTGATCTTGATTTCTTTGGCGAAGTTGTAGAGTTAACCCAACCAAGCCAGCGAATTGTGCAAGATAAAAAGCGTAAGATTCGAATGGCGTATGGCCAGTTGGAGTCTAACTGGAATGAACGCTGGCGCTCGACTATTGGGTTACGCCGTGATGGGTACAATGACGTTGAAGATAAAACCAATCCTAGAGCGACCATTATTTATGCGCCCAATAATGCACACACCTTTAAATTGATATATGGAGAGGCGTATCGCGTGCCCTCATTAGGAGATTTGTACGATGAAGAAAGTGGCCTGACTGTTGGTAATAACCAGCTCAAACCAACCACTTTAGAAGCACTAGAGATGGTTTATCAGTATGTAAACCAAGACTTTACATTTAGCACGAGTTTTTATCGCAATAAAATTAGTGAGTTGATTGATTTTCGTGTTGAAGGTGACAATGTTTTCTTAGGTAATATCGCAGACAATAAAGCCGAGGGGCTAGAGCTGGAGTGGCAGGCTAGGATATTCCCAAACTTAGAATTAAAAGGTTTTATCACTCACTTGTTTAGCAACAAAACAACCATCGAGCCAGGTCAAACAACTTCTCCATCGGATAAATTAGTGCCGAAAACTTACGCGATGACATCGTTGCTTTATGCCCCCTCTGAACACTGGAGCATGTCGCTGTCAATGAGTGGGCGAAGTGGCGTTGACACCTTGGTAGATAAAGACTCGAACAAAGTGCTTTCTGGAACCCTTAATTATCAGGTTAATAGTAATTCTACAATTACCTTAGATGTAAATAACTTACTAGATAAAACCTATAGTACAGCTGCCATAATTCCGTTTGGTGAAAAAGCAGGTAAGCCGTTTGGTGAGTATAGAGCTAGGGGACGAGACATTAAGTTATCGTATAGATATCTATTCTAAAGATATGTATCTGCAAATAAAAAAGCCTGCGAGAGCAGGCTTTTTTGGGTCTATATTTTTTAAATCTTAAACTAATTTAGCCAAGATTTGGTTGAATGTATTGCTAGGACGCATAGCCGCAAATGCAAGCTCGTCGTTAGGCTGATAATAGCCGCCAACATTCATTGCTTTGCCTTGTGCGCCGTTTAATTCATCAACAATTGTTTGCTCTTGTGCTTCCAAATCACGTGCAATATCCGTGAATTGAGATTGCAGCTGTGTGTCTGTTGTTTGTGCAGCTAGTGCTTGAGCCCAATATAGAGCAAGATAGAAGTGGCTACCACGGTTATCCAGCTCGTTTACTTTACGTGATGGAGATTTGTTCTCATCTAAGAACTTACCAGTAGCTTGATCAAGTGTATCAGCAAGAACCTGAGCTTTAGCGTTACCAGTTATTTGGCTTAAGTGTTCAAGAGAAGCCGCAAGTGCCAAGAATTCGCCCAAAGAATCCCAACGTAAGTGGTTTTCTTTTTCAAACTGTTGAACGTGCTTAGGTGCTGAACCACCGGCACCAGTTTCGAATAAGCCACCACCATTCATAAGAGGCACAATTGAAAGCATTTTCGCACTTGTACCAAGCTCAAGAATAGGGAACAAGTCAGTTAGATAGTCACGTAATACGTTACCTGTTACTGAAATTGTGTCTTTACCTTCTTTCATACGCTCTAGTGAGTATAAAGTGGCATCAACAGGTGCTTTAATTAACAGCTCTAATCCTTCAGTATCGTGCTCAGGAAGGTATGCATTCACTTTTTTGATTAGTTCAGCATCGTGTGCACGCTTTTCATCTAGCCAAAATACTGCTGGGACACCAGTTGCACGAGCGCGGTTAACTGCAAGTTTAACCCAATCTTTGATTGGCGCATCTTTAACCTGACACATACGCCAGATATCGCCTTGCTCAACATCATGAGATAACAACACATTGCTGTTATTGCTATCAACTACGCGGATTGTGCCAGCTGCAGGTGCTTCAAATGTTTTGTCATGTGAACCATATTCTTCAGCTTTTTGTGCCATTAAACCTACGTTAGGAATAGTACCCATGGTACGTGGGTCAAATGCACCGTGCTTTTTACAAAAGTCGATAGTGGCTTGGTATACGCCTGAGTAACAACGGTCAGGGATCACAAAGCTAGTGTCTTGCTGTTTACCTTCAGCGTTCCACATTTGACCGCTGGTACGAATAGCCGCGGGCATTGATGCATCAATGATCACGTCGCTTGGTACGTGAAGGTTAGTGATACCACGGTCCGAATCTACCATCGCAATAGCTGGGCTTGATTCATATACAGCAGCGATGTCGGCTTCAATTTCTTGACGTTTAGCATCATCCAGTTGTTGGATTTTTGAGTAAACATCACCTAGGCCGTTGCTTACATCAACGCCTAATTGTGCAAACAACTCTGCATGTTTAGCGAATACGTCTTTGTAGAATACTTTTACAGCATGACCGAAGATAATAGGGTCTGATACCTTCATCATGGTTGCTTTCATATGTAGTGAGAAAAGCACACCTTTATCTTTTGCTGATGCAATTTCTGCTGCTAAAAACTCTTGTAACGCAGATACACTCATACAAGATGCGTCAATAATCTCGCCTGCTAGTAGCAGTGTGCTTGCTTTTAATACAGTTACATCGCCGTTTTTAGCTACGTGTTCAATACGTACGTCAGTTGCTTGCTCAACCGTTGTTGATCGCTCAGAACCGAAAAAGTCACCATCGCTCATGCTTGCAACATATGATTTTGAGTCTGCAGACCAAGCACCCATTGAATGCGGGTTCTTGCGCGCATAGGCTTTAACTGATGCTGGCGCTCGACGGTCAGAGTTACCTTCACGAAGTACAGGGTTTACTGCACTGCCTTTGATTTTGTCGTAAGTAGCTTTAATAGCTGCTTCTTTGTCGTCTTTTGGCTCTGCAGGGTAATCAGGTAACGCATAACCTTTTTCTTGTAACTCTTTAATGGTGGCGCGTAACTGAGGAATAGAAGCACTAATGTTCGGTAGCTTGATGATGTTAGCTTCTGGTGTTTTAGCTAATTCACCTAATTCTGCAAGTGCATCGCCAATACGCTGCTCTTCAGTTAAAAACTCAGGGAAGTTTGCGATGATACGTCCCGCAAGAGAGATATCTCGAGTTTCAACTTCTACGCCAGCGGCATTGGTGTATGCTTGAATGATCGGTAGCAATGAATATGTGGCTAACGCCGGAGCTTCATCGGTTTTTGTATAAATAATTTTTGATGTCATCATCATTCCTAGATTTTGTGGCTTTTACAGCCATTCAACAATGCAAAGGGAATGCTATGTTGCCTAAGGCAACAGGTTATAGCAAGTTTGTTAGATATTTTCACTCAAGGGTAAATAAATATATCTAACCTACCTGACGACAACGGGCAGTATTGTAGCAAGCATTATAACTGAGGGCTAATTAGAAATTTTAAAGGGGAAGAAAGAAAAATTATAAGGAATATGAAGCGAGAAACAAATGCAACCCGCTTCCGATAGCCAAAACTACAATCACGCCATTTCTTCATCGCGAGGTGCGATGTTGGTAGCGTGTAGACCTTTCGGTCCCTCTTGTAGCTCGAATGTTACATCCTGACCAGCTTTAAGCGTTTTGTATCCATCCATTACAATCGTTGAGTAATGGGCGAAGATATCTTCCTCACTGCCGTCTTCTACGATGAAACCAAACCCTTTGGCATTGTTGAACCATTTGACTTTTCCGCAAGCCATACTTCTACATCCTTCTATAAGTTGACTAATTTAGTTAATCTAAACTTTATAATTTGCTAGACTGCCCATAGATTAAGCAATCTATAACGACTGTAGTTTAAATGAGCAGTCAGTCAAGTTTTTTAACGTTTTTTTTAACATTTTATTTATTTTATAATTCAAGTTTGCTTGAGTTACCAAGACAAGACTATATTTATTATGAGTGGGACGAAAGATTCAGGTGTGATAGACACGGTACGTGAAAGCGCAAAGCAAAAGCTGAGCCCTCCACGTAAGTACAAGGTCATTTTGAATAACGACGATTACACGCCAATGGAGTTTGTAATTGAAGTTTTGATGACATTTTTTAATATGGATAGCGAAAGAGCAACTGAAGTGATGCTGAAAGTGCATCATGAGGGAAAAGCTGTATGTGGTATATATCCTGCAGATATTGCCCACACAAAGGCTGAGCAGGTAAATCGTTACGCTCGCGATCATGAGCACCCGTTGCTGTGTAATTGTGAGCAAGAATAACCTTTTTGATTCTCGTTTGGGGGTTGCCAATGCTAAATAAAGACTTAGAAGTTACCTTAAACGCCGCTTTTCGTGAGGCACGTACACGTCGCCACGAATTTATGACAGTAGAGCATTTGTTATTGGCGCTAATCGATAACCCATCAGCAGGAGAGGCGTTAGGCGCCTGCGGGGTTGATATAGAAAATTTAAAACGTGAATTGTCAGAGTTCATTGATGAGACAACTCCCGTCATCCCAGATTTGGAGGAAGATAGAGAAACCCAACCTACACTAGGCTTTCAACGTGTATTACAGCGTGCCGTTTTTCATGTGCAATCATCAGGTAGAAGTGAAGTAACCGGTGTAAACGTACTGGTAGCCATTTTTTCAGAGCAGGAGAGTCAAGCAGTCTATCTTCTTAAAAAGAGCGATATTAGCCGTCTTGATATTGTTAACTTTATCTCCCACGGTATATCTAAAGTTGACGAAGAATCTGAGCATGATGATCATGAAGATATTCATGATGATACTAATGAAGTTCAAGCTGACGATAATACTAAACTGGAGAACTTTACAACCAACTTAAATGCATTGGCGCAAGCTGGTCAAGTCGACCCGCTGGTTGGGCGAGATGAAGAGGTCGAGCGTACGGTTCAAGTATTGTGTCGACGTAAGAAAAACAACCCTCTGTTGGTAGGCGAAGCGGGTGTTGGTAAAACCGCAATTGCCGAAGGGTTGGCTTATCGTATTATTAATAAACAAGTGCCTGAAGTTATTGAAGATGCGGTCGTTTACTCGCTTGATATGGGGGCACTACTTGCCGGAACGAAATATCGTGGAGATTTTGAAAAGCGCTTTAAATCACTGTTAAAAGAGCTTCAAGCAAAGCCTCACGCAATTTTGTTTATCGATGAAATTCATACCATAATCGGTGCTGGTGCCGCTTCTGGTGGCGTGATGGATGCGTCAAATTTAATTAAGCCACTATTATCAAGTGGTCAACTACGTTGTATGGGTTCTACAACATACTCTGAATTTAAAAACATTTTTGAGAAAGACCGTGCATTAGTACGACGCTTTCAAAAAATTGATGTGGTTGAACCAAGTGTTGCTGATACTACAAAAATTCTTTATGGCCTCAAAGAGCGTTATGAAGAGCATCACGGTATACGCTACACACAAAAAGCATTGCGTGCAGCAGCAGAGTTAAGTGCAAAGTATATCAATGAGCGTCATTTACCTGATAAAGCAATTGATGTTATTGACGAAGCTGGTGCAAATCAACGATTGCAGCCTATCTCACGACGCAAGAAAACCATCGGGGTGTCTGACATCGAAATGATAGTGTCGAAGATTGCCAGAATACCTCAGCAAAGTGTGTCGAATAGTGATAAAGAAACGTTGAAAAATTTAGACCGTAACCTAAAAATGTTAGTGTTCGGTCAGGATCAATCTATTGATGCCTTAACATCAGCGATTCGCTTGTCACGTTCGGGTCTTGCTAACGAGGATAAGCCGATAGGTTCATTCTTATTTGCAGGTCCAACGGGTGTTGGTAAAACTGAAGTGACTAAGCAATTAGCTAAGTGTATGGGCGTGGAGTTTATTCGCTTTGATATGTCTGAATATTCAGAACGACATGCCGTTAGCCGTCTAATCGGTGCGCCTCCTGGATATGTGGGCTTTGAACAAGGTGGCTTGTTAACCGAAGCCGTTATTAAGCATCCACATGCAGTAGTGCTTTTAGATGAGATTGAAAAAGCCCACCCTGATATTTACAACATTCTTCTTCAGGTTATGGACCATGGTACATTAACTGACAACAATGGCCGAAAAGCCGATTTTAGAAATGTAGTTGTGGTAATGACAACTAATGCGGGTGTTCAAGAGACTATACGTAAATCTATTGGTTTCCAAGAGCAAGATCATTCACATGATGCAATGGTTGAGATCAACAAAGTGTTTACGCCCGAATTTAGAAATAGGCTGGACAATATTATTTGGTTTAACCATCTTGAAAAAGAGGTGATCTTGCAGGTAGTTGATAAGTTTGTTGTTGAGTTACAAGCACAGCTAGATAAGAAGGCTGTTAGCCTTGAGCTTACCTCTGCTGCCAGAGAGTGGTTGGCAGATCTTGGCTATGATAAAGCGATGGGCGCGCGTCCTATGGCAAGAGTTATCCAAGACAAACTTAAAAAGCCACTGGCAAACGAAATCTTATTTGGCAAGTTGAGTGAGGGAGGTAACGTTAAAGTTGGTGTTAAGTCTGGAGAGCTAGACTTTAGATATGAGTCAACTTTAGTGTCGGCCTGATATTTATTGATTTAATATTGAACGTCAAAAAGCCTAGCATTTGCTAGGCTTTTTGTTAGGCGCTGGTATTTAACTTCAACGCGATTTTAAAGTACATAAAGACCTCCGTACTTTAAAATACAACCTGACTTATGGGTTCTACACCGTTCTATTAACGAGCGCGGAAGACAATGCGTCCTTTGGTTAAGTCGTACGGTGTCATTTCTACCGTTACTTTGTCACCAGTAAGAATACGGATATAGTTTTTGCGCATTTTACCTGAAATATGTGCAACAACCACGTGACCATTTTCTAGCTCAACGCGGAACATTGTATTTGGTAAAGTATCAAGGACTGTGCCTTGCATTTCAATTACGTCTTCTTTCGCCATGTGTAGCGTAACACCTCTTTGAATAATTAAACGCTGCAGATTTTGCCCAAAAGCAGACGATAAGTAAAGGTAAGGGCCAAAAATTTGTTATTTAATTGGCCAATCAGCATTAGGAAGTGATTAATCGCGTCAATTCAAACTTACGGTATGGGTTTTGGAAACGTTAAAACTTACTCACTTGATCAATCCAAACGTCGTTCACAAATCTTTGAGCGGGCAAAAATTGCGATTTGTAGCGCATCTTTTTACAACTGTCTATTTGATACCCTAAATAAACAAAGTCTTTGTTTAGCTTAGTCGCATGATCTATTTGTGCCATGATCATGACATTTCCTAAACTGTAATGCTCATATTCTGGGTCAAAAAATGTATAGATGGCTGAAAGCGAGTTCGGCATTGTATCTGTGACTGCGACAGCTATCAATTTGCTTTCATGCCACAGCTCTAAAAAAGTGATTGGCAACCACTGACAAAACAAAAAGCTTTCATATTGCAATCTATTAGGCGGATACATACTGCCATCACTATGGCGCAGAGAAATATATTTTTCATAAAGAGGGTAGTACTCATCGCGCTCTTTATGACTTACAGTAAAAGAAAAATCGTTAACTGCTTTTTTGAACTTTCGCTTTTGCGATTTTGACGCAATGAAGCGTTTAGCAGGAATTCTCATAGACTGGCAGGCACTGCATTTTGGGCAATGAGGGCGATATATTTGGTCACCGCTACGTCTAAAACCCAATTCTAATAATCCCTCAAAGCGTGCTGGCGTGTAGCAGGACGGGTCCAAAATTACTAGCAACTGCTCCTGTTGCTGAGGTAAATAGCTACAACTAAACTGCTGACTTAAACCAATTTTAGAAGGGAAATGTTCAGTCATAAATGTTTTCCAATGTTTGAGCAAGCCACATTGTGTCAGGCACGCTATACTGTGCCGCTGTATTTAGTTTAGTCAAAAATTCTTCTCGTGATACAACTTTTGCACCTAAACTTGTTAAGTAAGGGTTTTCAAGTTGGCAATCGATAAAGTGCGCATTGTGCTGTTTGAGCCAATTCACTAAGGCCCACATCGCTAGCTTTGACGCATTGGGTATATGGAAGAACATAGACTCACCACAAAAGACGCCAGATTGCATCACACCATACAAACCACCGACTAATTTGCCGTTATGCCAGATTTCTAAACTATGTGCTAAGCCTTGTTTATGCGCTTCGTGATAAGCGAGCAACATATCACTATTGATCCAAGTGCCCTCATTATTAATTCGTTGTTGACGACAGGCCATCATCACTTGCGAAAAAGCCATGTTGACGGTCACAACAGGGTTCAGTTTACGTTGAGCTTTTTTTAGGCTTCTGTTGATATGAAATTCATCAAGCTCAATAATGCCCCTTTGACTGGGTGACCACCACATAATAGGCTCATTTTCGTTAAACCAAGGGAAGATGCCGCTAGCATAAGCATTTCTAAGTCTTTTTATACTTAAACATCCGCCAATCGCCAACAAGCCATCGGGGTCTTTTAAAGCAAATTCACAAGGTGGAAATCGTTGGTCATTTAAGCTTAAGTGAAACAATTGTTGTGTCATACAAGGAGGTGTGAACTAGATATGTTAATTAACATAGCGCAATTTGAGCGTAAATAAAATGGGAGCAAGAGCTCCCATTGTCAATAACCGATTATTTTAGGTTATCTAAGTATCTTTCAGCATCTAAGGCTGCCATACAGCCAGTACCTGCAGAGGTAATTGCTTGACGATATATATGATCTGATACATCACCGGCGGCAAAAACACCCTCAACACTGGTTTGTGTTGCGTTGCCATTTAAACCTGATTGTACTACCAAGTAACCATCTTTCATTTCTAATTGACCTTCAAACATATCAGTATTTGGCTTATGACCGATAGCAATGAAAACACCCGCAAGATCTAACTGCTCGGTATTGTCAGAATCGGTTTCTTTGATGCGAATACCAGTCACACCCATCTCGTCACCTAAAACCTCATCAAGTGTACGGTTTAAATGCAAAACAACATTACCATTTTTCGCTTTTTCCATTAGGCGATCAGACAATATTTTTTCACTTCTGAAAGTCTCACGACGGTGAATAACGTGAACTTCTTCGGCAATATTTGACAGATAAAGCGCTTCTTCAACAGCTGTATTACCACCACCTACAACCGCAACTTTTTGGCCACGGTAGAAAAAGCCATCACATGTTGCACACGCAGATACACCGCGGCCTTGGAATGCAGTCTCTGATTCTAAACCTAGGTATTTCGCTGAAGCACCAGTTGCAATGATAAGTGCATCACAGGTATACGTGCCTTGATCACCTGTCAAAGTGAAAGGGCGTTTAGTCACATCAACTTTATTAATGTGGTCGAAAATAATTTCAGTTTCAAAACGCTCCGCATGTTCTTTCATACGATCCATTAGAGCAGGGCCTGTTAAACCGTGTGCATCTCCAGGCCAGTTTTCAACTTCAGTCGTGGTTGTTAGTTGGCCACCTTGTTGCATACCAGTGATCAGTACTGGGTTTAAATTTGCACGTGCGGCATAGACTGCGGCTGTGTAGCCTGCAGGGCCTGAACCTAAAATAAGTAGTTTGCAGTGTTTAACGTCACTCATGGGATATTCCTAAAATTTAAATACCAAGAATCAATGAGGTCGATTCTAAGTAATTCAACCTAGATGTAAAATAAAACTCAAATTTCGTTTTTGAATAAATCGTATAGTTGTCAAAAATAGTGTACTTGATGGTTATTTCATCCATCAATCGTGAAACTGACGCTATTGCATGACCACACGCTTTTTTTTTGGTATGTTCTTAGTAATTTTGTTTCGTTATTCTTTTAAGAATAACCCCTAACGAATAGGTATTTATGGCATTTTGGCAGGATACACCTGGATTTGCATTGGCAGCAGATGAAATCAGAGTTTTAACGAATGCAAAGCAGTATCATGATGAGCTAATAAGTCTGATACGCCAAGCAAAGCAAAGGATATACATCACCGCATTGTATTTGCAAAATGATGAAGCAGGCCGGGAAATTCTTAGTGCCTTACATAATGCATCTTTGGCTAATCCATCACTAGAGATAAATGTCTTGGTTGATTTTCACCGTGCACAGCGAGGGTTAATCGGTGAAGAAAAGTCAGAGGGCAATGCAAAGCTATATTGTGATGCGCTAGAGGCAGCAAACAGCAATGTTAAAGTGTACGGGGTACCAGTAAAAGCAAAAGAGCTTTTTGGTGTACTACATTTGAAGGGCTTTGTAATTGACGATAAGTTATTGTACAGCGGCGCAAGTTTAAACAATGTTTATCTGCAGTATGAAGATAAGTATCGATTAGACAGATATTTTGTTATCAACCAAGCAAAGCTTGCCGATAGCTTCTGTCAGTTTACAGAGCAGTATTTACTAAGCTCTGAAGCGGTTGCACGTCTGGATAAGCGTCCATTACCGAAGCTCGCAGATATCAAACTTGCACAAAAGAAACTGATGCGAGACTTGAAAAAGGCAAAATATACGTTTGCCGGCGCTGATTGTAGCGACGCTTTGAACGTTAGGCCATTTTTGGGCTTTGGTAGACGAACAAATAAACTTAATCGCTTAATTAAAAGTTTATTTGATACCACTGAGCAAGAGTTAGTACTTTACACGCCGTATTTTAACTTTCCGGCACCATTGTTACGCTCTTTGCGACGCTTATTGAAGCAAGGGCAGCAAGTGACAATTGTGGTTGGTGATAAAACGGCAAACGATTTTTATATTTGCCCGAGTCAGCCTTTTAGCAAAATAGGTGCGCTGCCTTATCTGTATGAAACCATACTCAGAAAGTTTTTAAAATCTCAGCACCGTTTTATTAAGTCCGGGCATCTAAAAGTATATCTGTGGAAAGAAGGCAGTAATTCATTTCACTTAAAGGGGATCTGCAAAGATAATCACACCCATTTACTCAGTGGACATAACCTTAACCCTCGTGCTTGGGGCTTGGACATTGAGAATGGTATTTTAATTGAAGATCCTGACAAGCAAATATTGGCAGACATAGACCGTGAAAAGCAGGCTATTTTGGCAAATTGCAGGCTATTAACAGGGCCTGAAGACGTTGAGACGCTTGAAGACTATCCACTTCCCGTTAAAAAACTGCTAGGTCAGGCAAAGCGCGTCAAAGTAGACTTTATTATTAAGCGCTTTATTTAAAAGCGCTTGTTACCAATTTTGATATAAAAAAACCAGCAATCGCTGGGTTTTTTATATTCAAGGCAGTCAGTTATGCCTTGTAAGCGTCGTTATGCACGTTAGCTGCGCGGCCCGATGGGTCAGCGTTATTTAGGAATGATTCATCCCACGCGAGTGCCTGAGGTGTTGAGCAAGCCACAGACTTGCCATGTGGTACGCAGTGTGCGGCTGCATCACCAGGGAAATGCTCAGTAAAGATCTGACGGTAGAAATAGGCTTCTTTACTATCAGGCGTATTGATAGGGAAGCGATACTGTGCATTTTCTAACTCTTGGTCAGTTACTAGCTCTTCAACATGCGCTTTTAATGAGTCAATCCAACTGTAACCTACACCGTCTGAGAACTGTTCTTTTTGACGCCATAACACTTCATTCGGTAGATATCCATCGAATGCCTGACGCAGAATATGTTTCTCGATACGACCATCTTTACACATTTTTTGCTCAGGGTTAGTGCGCATTGCCACATCAACAAATTCTTTGTCTAAGAATGGGACACGTGCCTCAACGCCCCATGCAGCCATTGACTTGTTAGCGCGTAAGCAGTCAAACATATGTAGTTTAGACACTTTACGGTTTAACTCTTCATGGAACTCTTGCGCGTTAGGTGCTTTGTGGAAATATAAATATCCGCCAAATAATTCATCAGCGCCTTCACCAGACAATACCATCTTAATGCCCATCGCTTTGATTTGGCGAGACATAAGGTACATCGGGGTTGAGGCTCGAATGGTCGTGACATCATAGGTCTCAAGGTGATAAATCACCTCTTTCAACGCATCAATGCCTTGTTGTACGGTAAAGTGAATAGGGTGGTGTATAGTCCCAATTTCATCAGCAACTTTTTGTGCTGCAGCTAAATCAGGCGAACCTTCAAGGCCTATTGAAAAAGAGTGAAGTTTTGGCCACCAAGCATCTGTTGCGTCGTTATCTTCAATTCGCTTTGCTGCAAACTTTTGGGTAATGGCAGAAATTACCGAAGAATCTAAACCACCAGAGAGTAACACGCCATAGGGGACGTCACACATTAGTTGACGTTTAACAGCCGCCTCAAGCGCATGCTTGATATCTTCAGCGCTCGCAGGGTTATTTTTAACTGCATCATACTCTTGCCAGTCACGTTGATAGTATTGACGAATGCTACCTTCTTTAGAGTATAAATAGTGGCCCGGAGGGAACTCCTCGATTTGCGTACAAATAGGTGTCAGTGCTTTCATTTCACTAGCGACATAAAAGTTGCCATGTTGGTCTCGGCCCGTATACAAAGGAATAATACCAATGTGGTCACGACCGATTAGATAAGCGTCTTGCTCTTCATCGTACAAACAAAATGCAAAAATGCCATTTAAGTCATCTAAAAACTCAGGCCCTTTTTGCTTGTATAAAGCTAAAATTATTTCGCAGTCAGACTCGGTTTGAAATTCGAAATCAGTAATTAGTTCTTTAGCTAACTCTTTGTGGTTATATATTTCACCATTTACCGCTAAAATATGTGTTTTTTCAGGGTTGTATAGTGGTTGAGCGCCACTAGATACACCAACAATAGCAAGGCGTTCGTGAACTAAAATGGCTTTATCTGATGAATAAACACCAGACCAGTCTGGTCCTCTGTGGCGTAGTAGCTTTGACATTTCTATCGCTTGAGAGCGAAGTTGAGTGGGATCGGATTTAAGCTCCAATACGCCGAAAATAGAACACATAAATTACCTCATTCCTGTGTATTGATTTATTTTTATACGTTAACAGTGCCAAAATAAGTGAGTGATAGGTACTGTTTGATATAGATTTACCAGAGTTGGCAATCGAAGTCACATGAAACTTCTAAAACCTGACACTTATAACAGCGAAATTACTGAAAAACAGTCTTATTTTGTACGATTGTGTTATTCAAAAATTGAGTGGGTGACGGGAGTTGATCACTAAACAATGCAAACGTGAAATTTGATGTTCACTTAAACGCGGTATAAACCAGCTTAGTTGAGCCTACACCGCGAAAGTTACCGAACTAGCCTAAAGTGATAGGTTAATTGAATTTGGGGCGCTTTTCTTTAGGAAACTGATCGTTTCCGCTGCCGCCCATGATTTGTTTTAAAACATTGGGCGATGTGATCACTTTTTTAGTTGCAGGCGTTGTTTGTGCCATTTTATCTTTCCTTACTGTGATTTTAGTGTATTAAAAATTTTATAAAAATTAATGGGTTGTACCCGCGGCAATCTTTACATCTTGTTTGTCTTGCATCGCGCAAGTAATTATTACACGCAGTGCACTGACTACAGTCTCTAAGCTCATACTGGGTGCATTAGCATGGTTTAGGGCTTGTGATGGTAAGTAAGGGATATGTACAAAGCCACCTTTAACGAGCGTATCGTGCTGGTTGATTAAGTGCATTAAGCCATACATTACGTGGTTGCACACATAAGTACCTGCGGTATTTGAGATAGAAGCCGGAATTTGCGCTTGTTGTAGTGCAAGAAGCATCCGCTTAATTGGCAGATTGGTGAAGTACGCGCTTGGTGCCCCGGCGATGACAGGGGTATCAACGGGTTGTTTTCCTGCATTATCGGGGATCCGTGCATCGTTCACATTAATTGCAACGCGCTCAATAGATATATCTGCTCGACCTCCCGCTTGGCCTACACAAAGCACAAGCTGAGGTGCATATTTATCGATGGCTTGATGCAGCTCTTTTAAAGAGGTGCCAAACTCACATGGCAGCTCTTTGGTGTGGATAACACTACCGCCAATGTGTTCGCCCTCAAGTTCAGATACCGCTTGCCAAGAAGGATTTAGCTGCTCACCGTCAAACGGTGCAAAGCCTGTAATTAAAATGCTGGGTTTTTGTGTTTTAGTCATTAAAGATCACTCCATACATGAGCAATATGTTAATCGCAAGCAAGGTCAACGCGGTTGGGATCTGAACTTTGATCACTTGATACTTGTCTTTTAGGTCAAGTAGCGCTGCTGGCACAATATTAAAGTTTGCCGCCATTGGTGTCATTAAGGTGCCGCAGTACCCCGAGTACATACCAATTGCGACCAAAGGAGCAGGGGATGCCCCGTGTCCTTGTATTAAAAAAGGCACTGCGATGCCCGCTGTCATTACCGGAAATGCGGCAAACGCATTACCCATAATCATAGTAAATAGCGCCATGCCGACACAGTATAATACCACCAGCATAAAGCGATTATCCGGTGATATAAAAAGCGTCACCAAATCCTGAATAGCGGTGCCTGTTTGCGCTACGATAAATACACCGCCCAGCATTGCCAACATTTGCGGTAAGATTGCCGCCCATCCGATGGAGTCGACCAAGCGGCGAGATTCGCTAAGTGCTAACAGTGGTGAACCAGACGTTATCTTCCAGCCAACAAGTAAGGCTAATGTACAGGCTAATGTCAGCGCCGCCAGCGTAACGTGACGTTGATCGAAGAGGTAAATATTGGCAATGTTAATGTTGTTTAAAAGTAGCGTGCAAACAACGGTGACTATGGGGATCATCACAGCAGGTACAAATAAGCGATTACCTATGCGGTTTGAACTTATTTCAAGCTCTGCATCTGTGGGCATGTCGTAACTGCCCATAGATACTTTGCCTAAGCCAGCAAGTAGCGCGATTGCTAAAACACTAAACCCAACCCATTGATAGGTAATTGATGGGCCAAACATCTTAATTGATAAGTCACCAAACAAAAAAACACTGCCAAATAAAAACCAAAAAAGCGCCGTAGTCCATTTTTTTGGATGACCTTGATCTTGTAACGTTTTTACCACCAAAAACATCACGACAAAACCAATCAGCAAATAAATGTTGTTGATTGATAAAACAGCAGAAGCCTCTGTATGCGTTGTTACTGGCGCGCTCATGATAGCTTCTCGCTTAATGTGTGTGTTTGGTTATTGGTATGCTCTTGCATTTGCTGGCTTATTTTTGCCTCTAGTCGCGCCAGTCTAAACAAATGAACAATCAAAGCGGCAATGGCGGTGGGTATTGCCCACAGGCCAATGTGCAGCGGCTCTATGCCTTCGATACCATTTTCTTTCAAAAATGCGTCCATAAGTAACACCGCACCAAAAGCGATAAATATATCTTCACCAAAAAACACTGCGATATTATCGCAAGCAGCTGCATGGGCACTGATCATATCTTTGATATGCTTAGGTAACGGGCCATGTAAGTTTGTTGCCGCCCCGAGTGCCATTGGTGCGAGCAATGGCCTAACTGTTTGCGGATGACCCGCTAAACTTAATAGCCCCAGTGCTGCTGAGCATTCACGAACTACAAAATAAAGGCTTAAGATGCGAGCTGTAGTGGCTGATTTTATGCTGGCAATCCAAGATTTAGCTCTTTGCTGAAGCCCATATCTTTCGCAAAGGGCGATAACGGGAAGGATGAGCAAAAAGCTGGCGAGTTGACGAGCGTTCATGAACTTTTCGCCAAAGGTTCCAATCAAGGTTAAAAAATCTAGGTCAACGGCCCAGCCAGTTACAAGGCCGGCAATACTCACCACCAATAAGGGGTTAAATCGCAGAGCAAAGCCAAGCACTACGACTGCAATACCTATCAAAGGTAATAGGTTCAACTCATTCATAAATGATTACTCTAGTTATTATTTTTGGCCAAACGAAACTGCGCTAGGTGGGCGCTGAGTTTATCGCTGGCTTTACGTGCCTGAATTAGATCACATTCCACAAAATTACATTGCTGATTAGCGCTAAGTTGACTGAACATGCGCAAGTCAGCATCGATAACGGTTGCAACAATTGGGTAGCCCCCAGTTGTTTGACAATCGTTTAATAAAACAATGGGCTCCCCGCTGGGTGGTATTTGGATAACCCCTGGATGCACAGCTTGTGTAGCAATACTTACATCATGGCTTAACAAAGCTTTGCTGTTGAGCCTGCTGCCCATTCTGTTGCTCGCTTCGCTTATTGTCCAGGGCCCATTTACAAGTTGTTCGAATGACCCAGCTGGCAGCTTATCACAGTGGGGTCCTTTAAGTACTCGTACCTGTTTTTTGTATTCTGGCTGTTTTACACCCAGAGGTTTTAACGCGGATGGTGACGGCTCGTAGTTGAGGCAATCGCCTGATTGCAGTGCTCGCCCTTGGTGTCCACCAAAGCCCGCTTGTAAATCAGTAGAACATGATGAAAGGGTTGGCTCTAGAGCAAAACTACCTTGCACGGCAAAGTAAGCGCGCTGCGCGATTGCACTGGTCGCAAAAGTGAGCCGATCACCAGCGTGAGCATAGTAGCGCCATCCCGGATAAACCGAACGACCTGCAAGCTTGGCGTTTAAGCAGCCACCAGTTAACGCAAAATTACACGGTTGAGTGAATTCAAATTCTGCCAAGCCTATGGTTATTTCAATGACCGCATGGTGAGGTGGGTTATCAAGCAGCATATTTGCTAAACACACTGCAAATGGGTCTAATGCTCCGCTTCTGCATACCCCGTAATGCCGGTAGCCAAATCGACCTATGTCTTGAATGCTTGCCATTACACCTTGTTTTATTACCTTCAGCATATTCCTTCCTTACTCGGTACAAAAATGACCTTGTCTCCAGGCGCAAACAAGCTTGGAGGGTTGGCTGTTGGGTCAAACAAAGTGTGCGCACAGTGTGCGAGCAAATGCCAGCCACCGGGAGAACTGCTTGGATATATCGCACTTAAATCTTCTGCAATCGCTACAGACCCTTTAGGAACCTGCTTGCGAGGTGTTGATTTTCGCGGTAACTGAAGTGCTTTAGGTAGCGTGCCCAAGTAAGCAAAACCTGGCAGAAAGCCCAGAAACTCAACCTGATAGGTACTTTCGCTGTGCTGCAGCACAACTTGTTTGGCACTTAAGTTTAGCCGCTGCGCAACATCGATTAAGTCGGGACCGTGCTCACCACCATAAATTGCCTCAATGTGGTGGGTTTTTACGTTAAAGGCCACTTCTTCACTTTCTTGCCACAACAACATCGCTTTTTTGAGCCAGTATTGGTACTGACTAGGATCTGCTAAATAGGCAGTAACAGAGGCTTTGGCTGGCACAATGTCTAAAAATGCATTGCTGTGCTGTAGGCTGACTGTTAAAGCAAATAAACGACGTTGTTCGCTCGGCGAGGGTTTGTCAGTGTGTAGGGCAACCACTAACGCATTTTCACCTAATAAGTAACTGTGCGCTTCTAACATACTTGTTTTCTTTTTTATTATCTTGACCTTAGTATAGCCAACAGATGGGGGAGAGATGCAAGTGTTATAAAAAAGTCATACCTTATCTTCTGTTCATAAGGTCGGATTATTGGGTTTTAACTAGAGAGCTGAAGAAGCTATGTGAAATAAATTACCACGTGAAATGGTCTAGGTAAGTACAGTGAAACAAAATGTGGTAATAGGTATGTTAAAACGAATTGGTTACGCTTTATTGGTTGCTTTGACCTTAATTGGAGGATGGGTGCTAGCCCAGCAGCCAGCAAAGGTACCTTCTCAAGCAAGCTCTCATATTAAAACGCTGGTGCTTGGTTCTGGTTGCTTTTGGGGCGCAGAAAAACGTTACGAGGCGATGGCAGGCGTACTTGATGCACAGTCAGGCTATGCCGATGGTAGTGGCTTTAAAGCAAGTTATAGCGCCATAACACATGCAAAAAGACGCTTTGACGAAAATAATTATGCTGAGGTTGTTAAAGTCACTTACAACGCCAATATGCTTAGCACCGAACAGCTGCTGATGCGTTATTTTGAGAGCCATGATCCGACGCAAAAAAACCGTCAAGGTAATGACATTGGCACTCAGTATCGTTCCATCATTTTATACTCAGAGCCTGAACAACAGGCCGTTGCAGTAAATCTAACAGCACAATATCAGGCGCTGTTAGACGAGGCTGGTTACGGTGAAATTCAAACGCAAATAATGCCTTTAGATAGCTTTTATCCCGCCGAAGAATATCACCAAAATTATTTAGCAAAGAATCCCAATGGCTATTGCCCAGACCACTCCACAGGTGTTGTGTTCAAAGAAAAACATGATAAACAACCAAGCAATAAAGGACTTTTGACTGGTAAACATATTGTTGTCATTGATTCGCAAAGCTATTGCCCTTATTGCGAAAAGCTTAAAAAAACCGTACTGAATGATTATCAAGGCAGCATCCCCTTGCATTTTAGATATGCGAATCAACTTCAAGAGCTGGCTCTAACTACACCAACTTGGGCGACCCCTACAATTTTGTTCATAGAGCAAGGTAAAGAGGTTTATGGTCATCAAGGCTTGATAAACAAAGACGGCTTTTATCGTGCCTTAGGCGCGTTCAAATTAGGCGATAGTGAAGCGTACAAAGTGGCTTTTAATAGCAAAACAGATGCGCCATTTTGTAAACAATATGACTTGTTTAAAAATAGTGGCGAGGGAATATTCATAGATAAACTCAGTGGTGCTCCCTTGTTTGATACCAAAGACAGATTTAATTCCGGTACTGGTTGGTTGTCATTTAAACACCCAGTAAAGGGCAGCGTTACCTATCATGAAGACAACAGCTATGGCATGCGCCGTACTGAGATCCGTTCAAAATCCAGTGGTATTCATTTAGGTCATGTGTTCGCAAAAGAAGGGCCGAGGGGAACTGACAGATATTGTATTAACGCGACGGTATTGGAGTTTGTGGCAAAAGGTAAGTTATGAGATAAAAAAAACCCCTCGTGAGAGGGGTTTTGGGTAACTCAGCGCCATTGGCACTGGGAATGAGGTCGGTACATGGTGTTAGGCAAACTGCATTTCAGGGATATCGCCTTCGACGATTAGCTTACCTGCTGTTTTGCTTATAATTTCATCAACACTAACACCCGGCGCGCGTTCTAGCAAATGAAATGCGCCGTCTTTAACTTCTAACACAGCAAGGTCAGTTACGATCTTTTTGACACAATTCACACCCGTTAGTGGCAAAGTACATGCTTCTAACAGTTTTGAATCGCCGTGTTTACTAGCATGGGTCATAGTCACAATAATGTTCTGCGCGCCGGCAACCAAGTCCATCGCACCGCCCATGCCTTTGATTAATTTTTTCGGGATCATCCAAGAGGCAATATTGCCTTGTTGATCAACTTCGAATGCACCTAGAACCGTCAAGTCTACATGACCACCCCTGATCATGGCAAAACTATCTGCACTATTAAATATTGCAGCACCTTTGGCAGCTGTCACGGTTTCTTTACCCGCGTTGATCATATCTGCGTCAACTTGGTCTTCAGTTGGGTACGGACCCATACCTAATAAGCCGTTTTCTGATTGCAGCATTACTTCAATACCCTCAGGTACATAGTTTGCTACGAGGGTCGGAATACCAATTCCTAAATTAACGTAAAAACCGTCTTGTAGCTCTTGAGCTACGCGCATTGCTACTTGTTCACGTGATAAAGCCATTATTAATTCTCCTTATTTACGCGTAGTAACACGCTCAATGCGCTTTTCAAAGTTGCCCTTGATAACGCGGTTAACGTAAATACCTGGGGTATGAATTTGGCTTGGCTCTAATTCACCAGGTTCAACAATTTCTTCAACTTCAGCAACCGTAATTTTACCAGCGGTTGCAGCCATAGGGTTGAAGTTCATTGCTGTGTGGCGAAACACAAGGTTACCGTAGCGGTCTGCTTTCCATGCTTTAACGATAGCGAACTCGCCAGTGATTGACTCTTCTAAAATATAAGGGCGGCCATCAAACTCTTTGACTTCTTTACCTTCAGCCACTGGTGTGCCGTAGCCCGTTGCTGTGTAAAATGCAGGAATGCCAGCACCACCAGCACGCATCTTTTCAGCAAGTGTGCCTTGTGGTGTTAGTTCAACATCAATGATGCCATCTAGTAACTGTTGTTCAAATAAAGCATTTTCACCAACGTAAGACGCAATGATTTTTTTAATTTGACGATCGTGTAGCAAGATGCCAAGACCAAAATCGTCAACACCACAGTTATTTGATACTACGGTTAGTTCTTTGGTTTTTTTACGCTTAATTTCGTTGATCAAGCCCTCTGGAATACCACACAATCCGAAGCCGCCAGCGATGATGGTGTCGCCATCTTTTAATCCATCCATTGCTTGCGCATAGCTTGTTACTACTTTATCGAAACCGGCCATTAGCCCACTCCTAAAGATTGTTTATTGTTCAATATGCATCAAACTATAATGCATAAAAATTATGTTTGTTTCTAATCGCACTTCGCTTTTAAAGCCAAAGAGACTTTGCTCACTGGGGGCTTATTCAGCGCCTCACAAATTGCCCAGCCAGCTTTGGCTAGTCTTTCTAAATCAATTTGGGGGTCAATGCCAAGCCCTTGTAGTAAGTAAACAACATCCTCTGTGGCAACATTTCCTGACGCGCCCTTAGCATAGGGACAACCACCTAGTCCGGCGACTGCGCTATCTACGGTCGAAATGCCCATTTCCAGTGCCTTACTAATGTTAGCTAAAGCTTGTCCATAGGTATCATGAAAATGCACCGCTAGCTTATCAGCGCTGATGTGTTCGAGCAGTAGGGTAAGTAACGACTGTACGTTATTTGGTGTGCCAACACCTATGGTGTCGCCAAGGCTCACTTCGTAGCAACCCATAGCCAACAATTGTTTACACACATCAAGCACAACCTCTGGTTTGACCTCTCCTTGATAAGGGCAGCCAAGCACGCAACTGATATAACCACGTACTTTTACACCGTGCTGTTTAGCAAGCTCAACAACGGGTTTGAATCGTTCGATACTTTCATCAATCGAACAATTGATGTTTTTTTGTGTAAACGCTTCGCTGGCTGCAGTAAAAATTGCAAACTCTTTAATGCCCACTTCAAGCGCCGCTTCGGCGCCTTTCAAATTAGGGGTTAAAGCACTAAAAGTCACACCTGGGTGAATACCTAACCCTTTGATAACGTCGCTGGAGTCTGCCATTTGTGGCACCCATTTGGGAGATACAAAGGCACCAGCTTCGATATCCTTAAGGCCTGCGTCACAAAGTGCATTGATCAGGTTGATTTTTTGCTCAGTTGTTACACTAGCTTCATTTTGTAAGCCGTCACGGGCACCCACTTCGACAATTCGAACACTCGTAGGATATGCCATGTTATGCCTCCAATGGCTCTACAATTGCCAGCATATCGCCGTGGCTAACCAGCGCACCTTCTTCAAAGCAGTAACTTGTTAATGTGCCGTCAAACGGTGCATTCAAGGTATATTCCATTTTCATCGCTTCAATGATTACCACCGCATCACCTTTGCTTACTTGGCTGTTAAGCGGTTGTAGGTGTTTCACTACAGTCCCGTTGAGCGGGGCTGCCAGCGGTGCGGCTTCATGCTCATGCTCACTAATGTAATGCTTAGATTTCAGCTCAAAGGTATGTGCATGTGCTTGATACATCACGGTGATTGAATCATCTTCAACTAGTACATTCGCGTGGTACTTCTTACCATCAATGACGGCATTAAGCTGAGTTTGCTGCAGTGATGCGCTGATATTAATTGCTTTACCTTCGTGTTCAACGCTTATCAACTCGTTGTTTAAAGTGGCCTCTACAGGTCCATCAAAAAATGGCACGCTTACTTTTGCACTTTGATTTAATCTAAAGCCCAATGCATTTTGCCAAGGCGTGTTATTTTTACTAGGTATAGCATGTTTAATAAATGCTGCGACGGCTAGTAAAATCATTTGCGATAGAGGCTCTGGTTGCTGAGTAAGCGTGTCAGTTTGACTATCAATAAAGTGTGTATCGGGGGCGCCGGCCACAAAAGTCGGATGACCTGATAAATGATGTAAAAATGCGATATTGCTTTTTACACCAGCAAGATGCACTTCTTCTAATGCATGATGCAATTTTAGTAACGCGGTTTCGCGGTCTGGCCCATGTACAATGAGTTTGGCAATCATTGGGTCGTAAAACGAGCTGATCTCAGCACCTGTTTGCACGCCAGTATCAACGCGCACGCCTTCGCTTTGTTGTGGGAATGACAAGTGTGTCAGCTCCCCCGAGAACGGCATAAAGTTTTCACGAGGGTCTTCGGCGTAAATACGCGCCTCAAAGCTATGACCCTTTAACTCGATGTCTTCTTGAGTCAACGGTAACGGCTGATTGTTGGCAACACGAATCTGCCACTCAACCAAGTCTAAGCTGGTAACCATTTCTGTAACTGGGTGTTCTACTTGCAGGCGCGTGTTCATCTCCATAAAGAAGAACTCTTCGCCACATAATAAAAACTCGACCGTACCGGCGCCGCGATAGTTAATCGCTTTGGCGCAGCGCACCGCGGCTTCGCCCATTTCTTTGCGAAGAAAATCAGATAAGCCGGGGGCAGGGGCTTCTTCAATTACTTTTTGGTGGCGACGTTGCAGTGAACAGTCTCTATCGCCCAAATACACGCAGTTACCGTGATTGTCGGCAAATACTTGTACTTCAACGTGACGTGGAGTGTCAACATAGCGCTCTAGCAGTACTAGGTCGTTACCAAACCCTGCAAGTGCTTCACGTTTTGCACCCTCTAATGCGGCCATAAACTCTTTGCTTTCGCGAACCACGCGCATACCTTTACCGCCGCCGCCAAACGCGGCTTTGATAAGCACCGGGTAGCCGATTTTTTCTGCTTCTGCAGCTAAAAAGTCGCTATCTTGGTTTTGACCATAGTAGCCCGGTACCAATGGCACACTGGCTTCGGCCATAATTTCTTTAGCACGGGTTTTTGAACCCATGGCTTCAATGGAGCTTGCCAGTGGTCCAATAAATGCGATACCTGCATTTTCGCAAGCTGCGGCAAACGTGTCGTTTTCAGATAAAAAGCCATAGCCTGGGTGTACGCAGTCGGCGCCAGATAACTTGGCAACTTCTAGTATTTTATCTGCTACTAAGTAGGAGTCTTTGCTGGGAGCAGGACCAATATGATAGGCCTCGTCTGCCAGCTGCACATGCAATGCATTGGCGTCGGCATCTGAGTATACCGCTACGGTTTTTAAACCCAGTCGCTTAGCTGTTTTCGTAACGCGGCAGGCGATTTCGCCACGGTTTGCAATGAGGATCTTTTTCAACATGATTTATCCCTTACTGTTTTGCCGCGTTTTGCCAACTTGGCGCACGCTTTTCAAAAAAGGCAGTTAAGCCTTCTTGCCCCTCTGGGCTTACTCTAATTTCAGCAATACGTTTGGCTGTATGTGCTATCAACGGCTCATCTATTGCTTTATTTGCTACTTCGTTAATGAGCAACTTGGCAGATTGCACCGCAGCAGGGCCATTATTTAATAGCGTATCGATGAAATACTGCTGGCTTTTTTCTAAGTCGTCGCTGATCTCATGGATTAAGCCCAAAGAGAGCGCTTGTTCAGCTTTAAATACTTCGGCTGTTAAAAAGTAACGACGGGCTTGGCGCTCGCCAATTGCTTTTATCACATAAGGGCTAATTACAGCTGGGATAAGACCTAGCTTTACTTCACTTAAGCAAAACTTTGCATCCGGTGTGGCAACGGCAATATCGCAACATGCAATAAGGCCTAAAGCTCCACCAAACGCCGCACCTTGTACCAAACAAAGAGTTGGGTGAGGTGACGTTGCAAGTACAGACATTAACTTGGCAAGCTTGGATGAGTCGGCAACATTTTCATCGTAGTTGTTGTTGGCCATTGATTTCATCCAACCAAGATCTGCACCCGCTGAAAAGTGCTTACCTTGAGTTTTGAGCACAAGGGCACGGATCTCAAGACTATTAGCATGCTCTATACACTGGATAAGCTCTGCTATCACCGCATCGTCGAACGCATTATGTTTTTCTGGGCGACTTAACTCTAAAATCGCCACTTTTGTTTTTGTTATCGTTAAAGTGACCGACATAGTCTGCTCCTATTACATTCTGAAGATGCCAAATTTTGACTCTTTGCGAGGTGCATTAGCAGCCGCTTCAAGCGCAAGACCTAAAACTGTACGGGTATCTGCTGGGTCAATAATGCCATCATCCCACAGGCGTGCACTGGCGTAATAAGGGTGACCTTGTTTCTCGTACTGTTCAATGATTGGCTTTTTGAACGTTGCAACTTCGTCGTCGCTCATGCTCTGGCCCTTGCGCGCTAAACCGTCTTGGCGAACTTGTGTGAGTACGCCTGCTGCTTGCTCACCGCCCATTACAGAGATACGGGCATTCGGCCACATCCACATCATGGTTGGTTCATACGCACGACCACACATACCGTAGTTACCAGCACCATATGAGCCACCGATCAATACTGTAAACTTAGGCACGTCAGCACATGACACAGCAGTTACCATCTTCGCACCGTGCTTGGCGATACCTTCAGCTTCGTACTTCTGACCAACCATAAAGCCGGTGATGTTTTGTAAAAACAGCAGTGGAATATCACGTTGTGCGCAAAGTTGGATAAAGTGTGCGCCTTTTTGCGCAGATTCAGAGAATAAAATACCGTTGTTCGCCACAATCCCAACTGGGTGGCCATAGATTTCAGCAAAGCCAGTAACCAGTGTTTCACCAAAGTAACGTTTGAATTCATCAAATTGTGAATCATCTACAATACGGGCGATGACTTCACGCACGTCAAATGGCTTTTTAAGATCTGTGCCAACAATGCCGTATACTTCGCGAATATCGTAACGAGGTGGTTTGACGTCTTTTAAAATAGGGCGAGTAGGGCGCTGATGGTTAATACGGGCAATACACTGCCTGGCGATTGACAGCGCATGTTCGTCATTTTCAGCATAATGATCAGCAACACCAGAGATTTTACAGTGTACATCTGCTCCACCTAAGTCTTCGGCGCTTACTTCTTCACCCGTTGCCGCTTTAACCAGCGGTGGACCCGCTAAGAAAATAGTCCCTTGCTCTTTTACGATGATACTTTCATCCGCCATTGCAGGTACATACGCACCACCTGCGGTACATAAACCCATCACCACGGCAATTTGTGGGATACCTTTGGCTGACATACGCGCTTGGTTATAAAAGATGCGACCAAAGTGTAACTTATCAGGAAACACTTCATCTTGCTCTGGTAAGTTAGCACCGCCTGAGTCAACCAAGTAGATACAAGGTAAATGGCATCGCTCGGCAATTTCTTGGGCACGAAGGTGTTTTTTCACAGTCAGAGGAAAGTATGTTCCGCCTTTAACCGTGGCGTCGTTACCGACAATCATGCATTCAATGCCTTGCACACGGCCAATACCTGCTACCACGCCTGCACAAGGAATATCTTGCTCATATACACCAAAGGCGGCAAATTGTGAGATCTCTAAAAAAGGTGAGCCTTCGTCGAGTAGGGTATTAATGCGGTCACGAACAAATAATTTACCGCGGCTTTGATGACGGGCGATGAGTTCTTCACCCCCACCTTGAGATAACGTAGCGACTTTGTCGTTTAAATCAGCAACCAGCGAAGCCATGGCTTCGCTGTTTGCTTTAAACTGACTGTCGTGAGGGTTAACTGAAGAGTTAAGTACAGTCATGTTTTATCCTTAGCGGCTTTCGGTGAAAAGCTCTCGTCCAATTAGCATGCGGCGAATTTCTGAAGTGCCCGCGCCGATTTCATATAGTTTGGCATCACGTAATAAACGGCCAGTGGCATATTCATTGATATAACCGTTGCCACCTAAAATTTGAATGGCATCTAATGCCATTTTGGTTGCCAGTTCTGCAGCGTATAAAATGGCACCAGCGGCGTCTTTACGGGTAGTTTCACCGCGGTCACAAGCTTTAGCAACCGTATAAACGTATGAGCGAGCGGCATTCATCTGAGTGTACATGTCGGCAATTTTGCCTTGGATAAGTTGGAACTCACCGATAGACTGATTAAATTGCTTACGCTCGTGAATGTAAGGTACAACGATGTCCATACACGCTTGCATAATGCCCAGTGGACCAGCTGCAAGTACAACGCGCTCGTAGTCTAGGCCGCTCATTAGTACTTTTACGCCTTCATTTAACTGGCCAAGAATGTTTTCTTCTGGTACTTCGCAGTCTTCAAATACTAGTTCACACGTGTTCGAACCACGCATGCCCAGTTTGTCTAGCTTTTGAGCTGTCGAGAAACCAGGGAAGTCTTTTTCAACTAAAAATGCGGTGATCCCTTTTGAACCTGCGTTTAGGTCAGTTTTTGCGTAAATCACTAAAACGTCAGCGTCTGGACCATTGGTGATCCACATTTTGTTGCCGTTTAAAATGTACTTATCGCCTTTTTTCTCAGCTTTAAGTTTCATTGATACCACGTCAGAGCCCGCGTTTGGTTCACTCATTGCCAGTGCACCAATGTGCTCGCCGCTGATTAATTTAGGTAGGTATTTGCGTTTTTGTGCTTCATTACCGTTACGGTTAATTTGGTTAACGCACAAGTTTGAGTGTGCGCCGTAGCTTAAACCAATTGACGCACTGGCGCGGCTGATCTCTTCCATGGCAACAACGTGCTCAAGATAACCCATGCCTGCACCACCAAACTCTTCAGGCACTGTGATACCTAATAAACCCATGTCGCCAAATTTTGGCCATAGTTGATTTGGGAAGCTGTTCTCATGGTCGGTTTTTTCAGCCAAAGGGGCGATTTCAGCAGTTGCAAAACCATTTACATGATCTCGGATCATGTCGGCTGTTTCGCCTAAACCAAAATTCATTTCTTTATATAAAGATACGGTACTCATAATAGTTATCCTGTGAGAGATTATTCTTCTAAATTCTTTAACGTGTCGCGACAACGGCGCTCGGCAGTCACCAGCTCCATTAACACAACTTTGATATCGTCCATTTGCTGACTTAAATCGGCTTTTTTCTCTTCGATAAGTTGCAACATGGTAGAAAGCTGTTTAGCGCTTGATTTATCAGCGTCATACAACTCAAATAAACGGCCAGTTTCAGCCAATGTAAAGCCCAAACGCTTGCCTCTGAGGATCAGTTTTAAACGCACTTTGTCGCGTTTTGAGTAAACACGGGTTTGCCCGTGACGTTCGGGAGATAGCAAGCCCTGATCTTCATAAAAGCGTATGCTGCGCGTTGTAATATCAAATTCTTTCGCTAACTCGCTGATTGAGTAGGTTTCTTCGTTATGGTTATCTTGCATGATTATTTACACATTGACTTCAATACTGATTTGTCCAATATAAGTGAAGTTTACGTAAAGGTAAAGTTATGCGTGAAAATCATACTTAGGTATTAGGTGGGTTATATGTGATTTATATGACAAAAAATCACCATCAAACTGAGTAAAAACGCTATCTGGAAAGCTAAGTGTGCAACAAATGTTTACAAAACCAGACATCGCACTTTGCTTGATTTTAGATTTACGTTGGCGTAAACGTAAATATTATGTATGCTCAAATTAATTAATAAATCGTTTAAGCAGGATGCCATAACTAAGGGTATCTGTGAATAGGAGTTTAAAATGAGTAATGATGCTGTAGTCATCGTAGCCGCAAAACGTACCCCAATGGGTGGCTTTATGGGCGCTTTATCTGACGCGAGCGCAACGGATTTAGGTGCAAGCGCGATTAAAAGCGTGATGGCTGAAACGGGTCTCACTGATGCGTCTATTGACGAAGTGATCATGGGCTGTGTGTTACCAGCAGGCTTAGGTCAAGCGCCAGCACGTCAAGCGATGTTACATGCAGGTCTTGCGCGCTCAACCGGCGCAACCACAATCAATAAAGTGTGTGGCTCTGGCTTAAAAGCTGCGATGTTAGCACATGATCTGATTAAAGCTGGTAGCATCAATACAGCGATTGCTGGCGGTATGGAAAGCATGACTAACTCGCCTTATTTCATTCCTAAAGCGCGTGGTGGTATGCGTATGGGCCATGGTGAGATAAAAGATCACATGATGGCTGATGGTTTAGAAGATGCGTATGACAACAAAGCAATGGGTTGTTTTGCGCAAGATACAGCTGATCAGTACGGCATTACTCGTGAACAAATGGACGAATTTGCTTTGGGCTCACTAAGCAAAGCAACCGCAGCCATTGAAAATGGCAGCTTCACTAACGAAATTACGCCTGTTACGTTGTCTACCCGTAAGGGCGATGTAGAAGTAAGCATCGACGAGCAACCAGGTAATGCGCGCCCTGAAAAAATTCCTAGCCTACGTCCTGCATTCAAAAAAGACGGCACGGTAACTGCGGCTAACTCATCATCAATTTCAGATGGTGCTGCCGCACTCATTTTAATGAGCGAATCAGCAGCTAAAAGTCACGGTTTAACACCACTTTGTAAGATTGCAGGTCATGCAACGCATTCACAACTACCTTCAGAGTTTACGCTAGCACCAGTGGGCGCAATGAATACTTTGCTAGAGCGCACAGGTTGGAGCAAAGATGAGGTTGATCTTTGGGAGATCAACGAAGCGTTTGCCATGGTGACTATGCTCGCTATCAACGAAATGGGCTTAGACAGCAGCAAAGTTAACGTAAACGGCGGTGCATGTGCACTTGGTCACCCAATTGGTGCAAGCGGCGCACGTATTTTAGTTACGCTTATTCACGCGTTACGTAACCGTGGTTTATCAAAAGGTATCGCATCACTGTGTATCGGTGGTGGTGAAGCCGTGGCTCTAGCAGTAGAAGTCTAAATACAATTCTTAGGGCACCAAAATCACAGGCAAGACAACTATTATAGCCTTTGGTGCCATAACACATAATCTGGGGAGGAGTGCACTATGCACCATGTACCTTTATACATCAACGGCGAATTCACACAATCATCAACCGATAAATGGATTGATGTTGTAAACCCTGCAACTCAAGAAGTACTTGCGCAAGTACCTTGTGCAACTGAGCAAGAAATGCGTGCTGCAATTGACTCGGCACAAGAAACCTTTAAAACATGGAAAGAAGTACCGGTCACTGAACGTGCGCGTATCATGATGCGTTATGCTGCACTTTTAAAAGAGCACCACGATGAACTTGCAACAATCATCTGCCATGAACTTGGCAAAACCTTTGAAGATGCGAAAGGCGATGTTTGGCGTGGTATTGAAGTAGTTGAGCAAGCTGCCAATGCGCCGTCAATGATGATGGGTGAAACGGTAGAAAACGTAGCACGTAAAATCGACACTTACTCATACATGCAACCATTAGGGGTGTGTGCGGGTATTACACCGTTTAACTTCCCTGCGATGATCCCACTTTGGATGTTCCCAATGGCGATTGTGTGCGGTAACACCTTTATTCTTAAACCGTCTGAGCAAGACCCTCTGACGCCAATGCGCTTAGTTGAATTATTTGAAGAAGCGGGCGCGCCAAAAGGTGTTTTACAAGTTGTGCATGGTACCAAAGAGCAAGTAGACCAAATTTTAGAAGCGCCTGAAATTCGCGCTATCTCGTTTGTTGGTTCTTGTGGTGTAGGCCAATATATCTACTCTAAAGGCACACAACATCTTAAACGTGTTCAAGCGTGTGTTGGCGCTAAAAACCACATGGTGATCATGCCAGACTCTAAAAAAGAGCAATTGATCAATAACCTAGTTGGTTCTTCAGTGGGCGCTGCTGGTCAGCGTTGTATGGGTATTTCGGTAGCCGTGTTTGTTGGTCAATCTAAAGAATGGGTAAATGACTTAAAAGAAGCACTTTCTAAAGTTCGCCCTGGTATTTGGAATGATCCTGAAGCAGCATACGGGCCACAAACAACTTTGCAAGCTAAAGCACGTATTTTGTCATTGATTGAAAGTGCTAAGCAGCAAGGTGCAACCTGTTTATTAGATGGGTCTGATTGTACGGTTGAAGGCTATGAAAAAGGCAACTGGGTTGGACCTACGTTGTTTACAGATGTAACGACTGACATGGACCTATACAAAGAAGAGATCTTTGGTCCGGTATTGGCGTGTATGTTTGTTGATACTTTGGAAGAGGCAATTGCCCTTATCAATGCGAGCCCTTACGGAAACGGCACCTCACTGTTTACGTCAAGTGGCGCTGCGGCACGTAAGTTCCAACACGAAATTGAAGTGGGTCAAGTGGGTATTAACGTGCCAATTCCTGTGCCATTGCCGTTTTTCTCATTCACAGGTTGGAAAGGGTCATTCTACGGCGACCAACACACTTACGGTAAGCAAGGTGTGCGTTTTTATACAGAAACTAAAACCATTACCTCACGTTGGTTTGAAGACGATATCGCGTCTGGTCCAAACATGAGTATTAACCTGAAGTAATTCAGCGTTTCAAAGAATATTACAATAATTATTAACTAAGCCAGAGTTTATCTGGCTTAGTCATCAACACAACAAGAGGTCTTTATGGACTTTAATCTAACCGAAGATCAACAGGCGTTCGCCGAAACTGCGTATCAATTTGCAATGAGCGAACTGGCTCCTAATGCAGCACTTTGGGACCGCGAACATATTTTTCCTAAAGACGTGATTAAAAAAGCCGGTGAACTGGGCTTTTGTGGTTTATACACGCCAGAAGAGGCAGGTGGCCTTGGTTTATCGCGTTTAGACTCAAGTATTATTTTTGAACAGCTAGCAATGGGCTGTACTGCCACAACAGCCATGTTGACCATTCACAACATGGCCACGTGGATGATTGCCAGCTTTGGCACAGACGCTGTAAAAGAAAAGTATATTGACCAACTCGTTATGGGTGAATTGCTGGCTTCGTATTGTTTAACTGAGCCAGGTTCAGGCTCTGATGCTGCATCGCTTAAAACCAAAGCGGTTAAAGAAGGCGATGAATACGTCTTAAACGGCTCAAAAATGTTTATCTCTGGTGCCGGTGAAACAGACGTATTGGTTGTGATGGCGCGCACCGGTGATGCAGGGCCTAAAGGTATATCAGCATTTGTAGTACCGGCAGATGCCGCTGGTGTTGTATACGGAAAAGCCGAAGAAAAAATGGGTTGGAACGCTCAACCTACACGCTTAGTGACGCTAGAAAATGTACGTATTCCATCTGACCACTTATTAGGCCAAGAAGGCGAAGGATTTAAATTTGCCATGCAAGGCTTAGATGGCGGTCGTATCAATATTGCAACTTGCTCGATTGGTACGGCGCAGCAAGCGTTAAATACCGCAAAACAATATATGCAAGAGCGCGAGCAATTTGGTAAGCCACTTGCCGCATTCCAAGCGTTGCAGTTTAAGATTGCAGATATGAACACCGAACTTGTGGCAGCGCGCCAAATGGTGCGTTTAGCGGCATTTAAGCTGGATACAAATGATGGTGAAAAAACCACTTACTGTGCGATGGCAAAACGCTTTGCAACCGATGTGGGCTTTAAAGTATGTGACGATGCACTGCAAATTCACGGCGGTTACGGCTATATCAAAGAATACCCGCTAGAGCGTCATGTACGTGACGTACGCGTTCACCAAATTTTAGAAGGTACTAACGAGATCATGCGTGTGATCATCGCACGCCGTATTTTAGCCGAAGGCGCGGCAAGTGTTTTATAAGGAGAACATCATGAGTGCACAATTAAAACTTGAAAAACAAGGTAATACAGCAATTATCACCATGAGCAATCCACCTGCTAACACGTGGACGCGCGATACCTTAGTGGGTTTAAAAGAGCTCGTAAACGAGTTAAATGCAGATAAAAACATTTACGCGTTGGTTATCACAGGTGAAGGCGAAAAGTTCTTCTCGGCGGGCGCCGACCTAAACGTATTTGCTAGCGGCGATAAAGGCGTAGCGGCGGATATGTCGCGCGTGTTTGGCGAAGCGTTTGAAACATTGAGCGACTTTAGAGGCGTATCGATTGCCGCTATCAACGGCTTTGCGATGGGCGGTGGCCTTGAAGTGGCGCTGGCGTGCGATATTCGCATTGCTGAAGCGCAAGCACAAATGGCATTGCCAGAAGCCAAAGTAGGCCTACTTCCTTGTGCAGGTGGTACGCAAAACCTGTCTTGGCTCGTTGGTGAAGGCTGGGCGAAGCGCATGATCTTATGTGGTGAGCGCTTAAAAGCAGATAAAGCTCAGCAAATCGGCTTAGTAGAAGAAGTGGTTGAGACTGGCGAAGCACTTAACGCTGCAATAGCGCTTGCGCAAAAAGTAGGTGAGCAAAGCCCTGTAGCGGTTACTGCGTGTAAAGCGCTTATCCAAAAAGGCCGTACGGGTACCATTAACAGTGCGCTACCGCTGGAGCGTGAGCTATTTGTAACCTTATTTGACACGCAAGATCAAAAAGAGGGGGTTAACGCCTTCTTAGAAAAGCGCAAACCAAACTGGGTGAACGGCTAATGGCTAAGTTAGAGTTACTCAACCAAGCTGATGCGCCTGTGATATTTGAGTTAGCGCACTGTGATAACGGTATGCAGGTTGCGTTTGCGACATTAAATGTACCTAAATCACTGAATGCACTTAACCTTGATATGATCCGCTTATTAACACCGCAATTAGATGCTTGGGCTAAAGATGACCGAGTGGCTATGGTGGTGTTAAAAGGTGAAGGTGAAAAAGCATTTTGCGCTGGCGGCGATGTCGTTAGCTTGTACAAAGCAATGGCAGCAAACGACGGCAACAATTACCTTGAAACTTTTTTTGCCGAAGAGTATCGCCTAGATTATCAAATTCATACCTATGCTAAGCCAATCTTGCTTTGGGGTAACGGCATTATTATGGGCGGCGGATTAGGCTTGATGGCTGGCGCGAGCCATAAAGTGGTAACCGAAACTGCCCGTATCGCCATGCCTGAAATAACCATTGGTTTATACCCAGATGTAGGTGGTAGCTACTTCCTCAATAAAATGCCGCAAGGTGTTGGGCTATTTTTGGGCCTGACGGGCGCATCTATTAATGCCAGCGATGCATGTTACACAGGCCTTGCTGATCACTTTGTGAATGCCGACAAATACGGCGAACTGTTGGCCGAACTATTGGGCATTAACTGGGATAAAGCAAGCAGCTTAAACCATGAAAAGCTCACCCAAGTGTTGCTAGAACTTGAGAAAAACTCAGCACTGCAGCCGCAAAGTGAGCTGAAAGCCATTCAACCTCAACTTGATGAACTTGACTCATTAAGCTCATTACAGGCCCAAGTTGACTACATTTTGGCACTGCCAAGCGCTGACAACAAATGGCTGCATCGTGCTCAAAATTCACTAAAACATGGCTCGGCACTGAGTGCCGTGCTGGTCAGTGAGCAGCTTAAAGCGGGTAAAGGTAAGAGCTTAAAAGAATGCTTTATGTTTGAGCTGGGTATGAGCGTGCAAGCAGGTATTGCTGGTGAATTTCAAGAAGGCGTGCGAGCACTACTCATTGATAAAGACGGTGCGCCACAATGGCAATTTAGCTCGGTCAGTGAGGTAACTGCCAGCGCAATTACCCCGTTTTTAACGCCTAAATGGGATGATCAAACTCACCCATTAGCGGATATGTAAGGAGCAAAACATGGCAAAGATTGGATTTATTGGCCTAGGTAATATGGGCGGCCCAATGGCGGCTAACCTTGTTAAAGCGGGCCATATTGTTACGGTTTTTGATTTAAACGAAAGCGCAGTGAACGAATTGACGATTCAAGGTGCAAAAGCAGCTGGCACCGTTGAGCAAGTTTGCGTAGACGCAGAATTTGTAGTGAGCATGCTGCCTGCTGGTAAACATGTACGCATGATTTATTGTGGTGAAAATGGCTTAATTAACCATCTAGAAAAATCAACACTCGTCATTGATTGCTCAACCATAGATGCGGAGTCGGCACAGTTTGTGGGCGGCGAACTTGCAAAAGCAGGCATTAGCTTTGTTGACGCACCGGTATCTGGCGGTGTTGCCGGTGCAGCTGCGGGCACACTTACCTTTATCGTAGGCGGCTCAGATGCCGACTTTAACCGTGCTAACAGTATCTTGACTGACATGGGTAAGAACATTTTCCACGCGGGCAATGTTGGGGCTGGGCAAGTAGCTAAGATCTGTAACAACATGCTGTTGAGTATTTTAATGGCCGGTACTAGTGAGGCGCTACAGATGGGAATTGATCACGGTTTAGATCCTAAAGTACTCAGTGAGATCATGCTCAATAGCTCTGGCCGCAACTGGACGTTAGAACTTTATAACCCATGCCCAAATGTACAAGAAAATGTACCTAGTTCAAATGGTTATAAGCCTGGTTTTATGGTTGATTTAATGGCTAAAGACTTAGGCCTTGCTCAGCAAGCTGCGCAGCAAACCAACTCTGCAACGCCATTAGGTGCGATAGCTAAAAACCTGTATAACCTGATGCAAAACCAAGGCAAAGGCGCAGAAGACTTTAGCGCGATTTTTAAATTATATAGTGAAAAGTAACCCTATGGATATTAACAATAAAACCGTAGTGATCACCGGTGGCGCGCAGGGCTTAGGCTTTGCAATGGCAACCGAAATGGCAAAGTTAGGTGCAAACCTTGCGCTGATAGATATGCAAGAAGACGTATTGGCGAGCGCTAAAGCCCAGTTAAGTAAACTAGGCACGCAAGTGCACACCTACATTGCTAACGTGAGTGTTGAAAGCGAAGTAGAAGCTGTATTCAATGCCATCCAAGCAGATTGCGGCAATATTGCTGTATTAATTAACAACGCAGGCATTTTGCGTGATGGTTTATTACTCAAAGCCAAAGAAGGCAAAGTAATCGACAAAATGGCGTTATCGCAATTTCAATCGGTGATTGACGTAAACCTTACTGGCGTATTCCTATGTGGCCGTGAAGCGGCGGTTAAAATGGTTGAAGCAGGTGAGGGCGGCGTGATCATTAATATGTCGAGCGTAGCGCGCGCTGGTAATATGGGGCAAACCAATTACTCAGCGGCAAAAGCGGGTGTAGTTGCCATGACCACAAGCTGGGCCAAAGAGCTAGGTCGCTTTGGTATTCGCGTTGGTGCCATTGCACCGGGTGTTATTCGCACAACCATGACCGACGCCATGAAGCCAGAAGCCAAAGAGCGTTTAGTGAAAATGAAGCCGGTAGGGCGCTTAGGTGAGGCAGAAGAAATTGCGCATACAGCTACGTACATCATCGAAAATGACTTTTTTACTGGTCGTGTGGTGGAAATTGACGGCGGTATTCGTTTGTAATTAAACGTGAATTGACTATTTGAAAAGGCATGTACT
This sequence comes from Pseudoalteromonas sp. S16_S37, assembly GCF_014694405.1. Taxonomy (GTDB): domain Bacteria; phylum Pseudomonadota; class Gammaproteobacteria; order Enterobacterales; family Alteromonadaceae; genus Pseudoalteromonas. The sequence continues at coordinate 1,812 of NZ_JAAUWV010000028.1, read as the reverse complement.
TTTTTGGTACATGCCTTTTTTATTTGTCTATAGGGCTGCTTGTGAAGGCAAAGGTATCGCCAATGACGTGAGTATAAATTTGTGTAGTTTTAACGTCTTCATGGCCAAGCAACGTTTGTACAGTGCGTATATCTGAGCCTGCTCGCAACAATTCAGTCGCGAAAGAATGCCTAAAAGTGTGCGCTTTTACCCGCTTACAGATATCTGTTTTCAATAAAGCTGTACGCAGTGCTTTGCGAAACGTTGTTTCATGTAAGTGATGTCGGCACACATAGTTATCATACGGATGCACACACCGTGTGCTTGAAGGAAACAGATATTGCCACGCAAAATCTTTCACAGCGTGTTTATATTTCCTAACAAGGGACGGCGGCAAAGATGCCATACCAAAGCCGTCGTCTAGGTCACGCTTATGTACACGTTTTACATCGTCAATTTGTAACTGTAATGGTTGATATAAGGTCTTTGGTAATAGCGTGTAGCGGTCTTTTTTACCTTTACCCCTAAAAACAAAAACTGTACCTTGATTAAAGTCTAAATCTTTAACCCTTAATGATAACGCTTCATTTATACGTAAGCCGCTACCGTATAGCATGTTTGCGATGAGTGCATATTTGCCATGTAAATGACTAATTATTTGTATCGCTTCATCATGCGTGAGTACGGTAGGCAATGCTTTTTCTACTTGGCTAGAAGCGTAATTTAAACCTTTAATTTCTCGTTTTATGATATAGTGATATAAAAATATGATGGCGCATAGCGCAAGGTTTTGCGTTGCAGCACTTACCGTTTTAGTATTTATGCGACACGTAGTTTGTGTTGCATAAATACTAAAACGTTATATCTCTAAAGGGAATTCATGAGCAAAATTAAGATTAAGTTAGTATCTATCGGTCATTTGCCTTTGGGATTTGATCCAAAGAAAATCAAAAACTTTCCTTCTTCTATATTTGAAGTCATTGGAAATATTGATAATCATGAACTTAGATGCAATTCAGATGGATTTGGCTGGGAATTTTCTGATGATTTAGTACGAAACCAAATGCCCAAACTAAATGGCGCAGACTTTATGATTGCAATCGTTAACGTTCCATTGGAAGACAATTGGTACTCCCGACGATTAGGCAATAATCAAGTAATTTTCACGTTTTACGAAATCAAAGAAATATTGGAGAGTGCTAATATTCCTTTGGAAAACGTCATTTATCGCCTTCTCAATGCCTATACCTTTGCATACAAAAGAAACGAGAATCAGATACCTGAATTTCATGAAATGACAGATTTTACTCACGATGAAACGCGTGGGTGTATTTTCGACATGAACGGGATTAAATCAGACTTAATTGCCTCATGTCACAATCCAATCATTTGTAGCGAGTGCAAAGAAAAGCTTAGGCGAGATCGAGTTTCAAATGACGACATTGAGTCAGCTGAAAAAGATATTAAAAAGATTCGTAAAGACCTTTACTTTCGCATTCTGGAAAAGGTTAAGCGCAACCCAATTTGGGCTTTAGCTCTTTCAAGTTTATTTGCCTTCTTGCTTGGGGTTGCAGGCTCAATCACAGGATCTTATGTATTTGAGTATCTTAACAGTGCCGAGAGTGAACCACGAGATATAACAAGTGGTTCAATAGGACAGCCTGCTGCTACGGTTGAAAAAACACCTCCGCAGCAGTCTGCCAATTAACCAAGCGTTGAACTAAGCCGCTACGCGGAGATCCTCTTCTGAACATTTGAGCCACACTTACCTTGGGGTTATCCCATAACTTGGAGGTAAGTCATGAATACACTCATTGAACAAGTCAAAACTGA
>NZ_JAAUWV010000027.1 GCF_014694405.1 Pseudoalteromonas sp. S16_S37 | reverse complement strand
CATCATCGGGCACATGAAAAGTGATGGCCATTTGGGATTAAACCGCTTGAAAGGCATATTGGGCGACAAACTCAATGCCATTCTAGCGGGTGTGGGCCAAAACTTTAGAAAAATCCTAACCCTATTGAGGCTTTTTTACGTCTGGATTTTAAGCTGGCTATGTGCGCCATTGGCACGTGAAAATCAACAACAATAACGTTAGTTGGTTAACCGAATCTAAAGATAGCAACCCACATTAGACAATCTTAGTTTTTTGAAAAACCGAGTTTTTCAGAATCGACTAATTATGCAAGCGATAAACAAATGTGACACAGAGCCGCTGCTACGCAAAGAACAAAAAATGGGTAAGTGGGCGCTCATTTTTTCATGTTTTTACTTTTTCCCATTGCTCACTCAATGGGACAAGGTAAATGGCTTGGACGTTATTTTGCAGTTGCTTGTGTATGTTGTCTTTGTGGGCTCAGTTATCGTTTAAAGCATGGCTTGATATTGAAATGCCTAATAAAACGGGGCTCGACCTCGCCCAACATATCAACGCGCATTGTCCACATATTTTAACCGTGATTATGACCACATTTTCTAAGTCAGGGTATATTCAAAGGGCGATGTCACTGAACGTTAAGGGGTTTATCCTAAAAGAAGCACCGGTGAATTATTTGGTTGAGGCACTGGAAAAGGTCATGATGGGTAAGGTTGTGATTGAACCAGAACTTGCTGCATTAGCCTTGGATGAAATAGACCCGCTCACAGATAGAGAGCGCGCGGCTTTGCGTTTGGCTACAGAGGGAATGAGTAATAAAGAGATAGCCGCGAGACTATATTTAAGTGACGGCACGGTGAGGAATTATTTATCAGAAGCGATGGCTAAATTACATGCCTCTAATCGAGTAGATGCAGCTCGCATAGCCAAGCAAAAGGGCTGGCTGTAAAGGAGTTGGTGACACTTAACTTTGCAGCACTCATTTGTTGTAAATAAAACTTTCACTATGTGAAGCTGTCTCATTATCGGCTTTTGGGTTAAAATAACAACATAACTCAATTAACAAGTTAGTGAATGTCAAAACAGGATCCTTATCTCAGTCGAGAACAAGACAAATACGAAAACCCAGTACCCAGTCGCGAATTTATTTTAGAGCACATTAAAGCTGCCGACAAAGCGACTACTTTTAGTCAACTCTGCAATAGTCTCAACGTATTAGATGATGAGCGCCAAGAGGCGTTTAAACGTCGTTTGCGTGCCATGGAGCGAGACGGGCAATTGCACTTCAATAAATTTAAACGCTATGTGATCCCATCGGATGATGGCTTAGTGAAAGGTCGGGTGATTGGTCATCGTGATGGTTTTGGCTTTTTGGCGGTTGAAGGTGAGCCTAAAGATTGGTTTATAGCCAAGCACCAAATGAATGGGGTGTTACATGGTGATATCGTGCTGGCTAAGGCTGCAAGCCGAGGTTCAGGCGGCAAGGTAGAAGCGCGCATCGTTCGTGTACTTGTAAGTGAACGAGCACCTATCGTCGGGCGCTACTTTGTTGAATATGGTACTGCGGTAGTTGTGCCTGAAGACCCGCGCATTACGCAAGATATCATCATCTTACCGGGCAGTGAAAACGGTGCCCGTCATAACCAAATGGTGCAAGTACAAATTACGCAAAGCCCAACAAGGCACATGAACGCCGTGGGTAAAGTAACCGAAGTACTCGGTGAGCATATGGCCCCGGGTATGGAAATTGAAGTGGCTTTGCGCAATCATGATATTCCTCATGTTTGGCCTGAGGCTGTGCTTGAGCAAGTTGCATGTCATGGCGAAGAAGTAGAAGAAGCCGATAAGCTTGGCCGTGTAGATTTACGTGATTTACCACTGGTGACCATCGACGGTGAAGATGCCCGTGATTTTGACGATGCAGTTTACTGTGAGCGTAAAAAATCAGGTGGCTGGCGTTTATGGGTTGCGATTGCTGATGTGTCTCATTATGTGCCAAAAGGTAGTCCACTTGATAAAGAAGCAATTGAGCGCGGTAACTCAGTGTATTTCCCTGAGCAAGTGATCCCCATGCTACCTAAAGTGTTGTCAAATGGCCTCTGCTCGTTAAATCCGCACGTTGATCGTTTATGCATGGTCGCTGAAATGACCGTTTCTGATGCAGGGCGCTTATCGGGTTATCGATTCTACGAAGCGATTATGAACTCACATGCACGGCTTACTTACACCAAAGTACACGCGATTTTGCAAGGTGATGAACTTCTACGTGAGCAGCATGCTCAGTTGGTGCCACATTTAACCGACTTACAGCAAATGTACATGGCACTAAAATCAGCCAGACAAACCCGTGGTGCGATTGAGTTTGAAACACTTGAAACACGTTTTGTATTTAATGCACACCGTAAGATTGAATCGATTGTGCCCTTGGTACGTAACGATGCACACAAGTTAATAGAAGAGTGCATGATTTTAGCCAATGTCTCGGCTGCTAAGCTACTTGAAAAGCACGAAGCGAGCGCGTTATACCGTGTACACGATGAGCCTGACCAAGAAAAGCTCAGTCACTTTAGACAGTTTTTAAATGACCTAGGTATCGAAAGTCTATTACCTAATGATCCATCACCGCTTGAGTTGACCGCGGCGTTAAATTCATTGGGTGAACGTCCAGAACAAGAACTGATCCAAACCATGCTACTGCGCTCAATGAAGCAAGCGGTGTATCAGCCTGACAACATAGGCCACTATGGCTTAGCGCTAGACGCATATGCACATTTTACTTCGCCAATTCGTCGTTATCCTGACTTGGTAGTACATCGAGCAATTAAAGGTATTTTAAATAGCCAAGGCCAAAAAACTTCTGGGGCATATGTGTATGATACCGATGAGGTTGACAAGCTAGGTGAGCAGTGTTCAACCACTGAACGCCGTGCCGATGATGCTACCCGTGAAGTGGCTGATTGGTTGAAATGTGAATTCATGCAAGACCATGTTGGTGATGAGTTTACCGGCGTGGTCTCTTCGGTGACAAATTTTGGTTTATTTGTACGCTTAGATGACTTGCAAATTGATGGCATGATCCATATTTCTAGCTTAGGGCAAGAATACTTCCACTACGATGGTGCTAAGCACTGCTTGGTAGGAGAGCACAGTCGTCAGGTCTATCGTTTAGGCGATAAGCTCAAAGTGGTCGTGGCTTCAGTTAGTTTGGATGAGCGCCGTATCAATTTGGCTATGGCTGGTGAGCAGTTGCCGGATAGATATGCACGCCGTCGCAACAAATCAGTTGCGTTGCAGGCAAGACCTGAACCGCAAAGTGTCAGAGCACAGTTAAAAGCGGGTAAGATCCCAGGTAAAAAAGCGACTGAACGTGGCGATAATAAAGACGAACCAAGGTCTAAAAAAGGTAAAAAAACCACCCCGAAAGGCAAGCTGAAAAAAGCCAAAAAAGCGGGTGGTGAGGGCAAAAAAGGCCCATCGAAAATAAAAGCAAAGGGTAAAAACGTTAAGGCAAAACGTCCTGGTAAAAATGCCCGAAAACGCAATACAAGTAGCTCTGGAGCACAGTAACAGTGAGTAATGAATTAATTTTTGGATTTCATAGTATCGAAGCGATTTTAGCGAAAGAGCCGGAGCGCTTTTTAGAAATTTATGCGCTTAAAGGTCGTGAAGATAATCGTTTGAATCCGCTGATCAATGAAGCTCGCAAGTTTGGTATTTCGGTGCAATTTATGCAGCGAAAAGCACTTGATAACAAAGCCAATGGTGAACAACACCAAGGCATTATTGCGAATGTGAAAGCTGCAAGAACGTACAATGAAAAAGATTTGGACGATATCTTAGCACGTGAGACAACACCGTTCTTTTTGGTGTTAGATGGCGTAACCGACCCTCATAACTTAGGTGCGTGTTTACGCAGTGCTGACGCTGCGGGTGTACACGCGGTCATTGTGCCAAAAGATAAATCTGCAAAGCTCAACGGTACTGCTCGTAAAGTTGCGTGTGGCGCAGCTGAAACGGTGCCACTAATTCAAGTAACTAATCTTGCTCGCACATTACGTGATATCAAAGAAGCGGGTGTATGGGTTGCAGGTACGGCCGGTGAAACCGATACTGGGGTTTTTGATGCCAACCTGACTGGACCTATTGCAATCGTAATGGGGGCTGAAGGCGATGGTATGCGTCGCTTAACCCGAGAGCATTGCGATGTGCTGGTGAAAATCCCAATGGTGGGAACTGTGTCGAGTTTGAATGTATCCGTGGCAACGGGGATTTGTTTATTTGAAGTATTACGTCAGCGTAACGCTTTGCAATAATAGCCACACTCATCGACCAAGCTAGATATGAAAAAGCGCAGCAATCGTCTGCGCTTTTTGCTTTTAGTGATCAGTGCCCAGAATCGCTTCTAGCTCTTGTAAAGATTGCACGGTATAGGTTGGCTTAACGCCTTCAGGGCAAGTTTTGCCTGGGTGTTGTAGCCAGCAGCTATCTATACCAAAATTATTGGCACCTAAAATATCGCTGCTTGGTGTATCGCCTACCATTAACACTTTGCTTTTATCTGGATTGCCAAGCAAAGACAGTGTATGAGCAAAAATATAAGGATCGGGTTTGGCTGTGCCCACTAATTCAGAAATCACAACGCAGTCAAAACAATCACTTAAGCCGGTATTGGCAAGCCTCTTTTCTTGTAAAGCGGCAAAACCATTGGTGATAATGCCCAAGTGCGCTTTACCCTTTAGATGATTTAACAGGCTTCGAGCACCTGGTAAGGGCTCACAAATACTTGCCATTGACTCTAAAAAACCGGCGTTTAGCTCATGAGCTGGGACTGTGAGCCGCTGAGCCCATTTAGAAAAACGGGTCACTTGTAAAGTCTGAGCATCAATGCGTCCTGCTTGATAGTCAAGCCATAGTGGGGCATTCACTTTTTGGTATTCATCGTGATCTTGCTCAGTAAAATCAACGCCATATTGAGCAAATAATTTTTTCAGCCCCAAAAAGGCATTAAAGCTAAACAGGGTTTCATCTGCATCAAATAGGATATGGCTATACTTCATCACTGGCCTTTAGTTGCTGTATAAATGTGGGTGTAAAAACGGTGCCATAGCTAACGTGAGCGCTTGTGTGTATGTACTTTCACGGGTAGCAACGTGGTTGGTGAGTAGTCCAATGGCGCCACCTTTTTGCTTGATATTATCGGTATTGAAGACTTTATCCATCACAGGGCCTAATTCTTCACCAGCTACAAGGGCATCATAAATAGGCTGTGGTAACGGCAAATTACTGCTGCGATTCACACTGGTGTGTTGATTATTAGCTATCACTACATAAGCAAATGTTGCTGGGCCATAGCTAAATTGGTATGCCCCACCTTCCATTGCGCAGTAAAAGTCTGCTTGGTGGTGAGCTTGCAAATACGCTACACGATTTTGCGCACCGAAACGGGTTTCGTCTTCACCCAGCGGTTGGTCGGGTACGCCACTGGGGGCACGTAACCCTTGGCAGTCAACTTGATGATCTGGATAGTAGCGCTCAAATACGCTCTTGGCTGCGTTAATCTTGACAGGGTTTTGCGAACCCACGAGTACTTTTATGGCCTTTGCTGATGCCATTGTTCGCCTCCAACTGCGGCAAAAAGAGGAATGCTAGTTTAATGTGCCATGTCTGTGCTCGCAAGTTAAATAACTTCAGCAGTTGGTGGCCATTTATTGTGGTTTTTTATTGCCAAGTCTTTAGTTAGCGTTTTAACGCGCAGTCTAAATCGGTAAGTCTACTGGCGCCATGTTTTCAAGTGCGCGCTTTTTTACGAGCAGATCTTTAATAAGAGGAGTAAGTACTAACTCCATTGCTAATCCCATTTTACCGCCCGGTACCACGAGCGTGTTCATGCGAGACATGAAACTGCCGTCAATCATGTGCAAGTAGTAAGGAAAATTCACATCGTCAATACCGCGAAAACGGATCACCACAAAACTTTCATCAAGCGAGGGAATATCTTTGGCGCTAAAGGGGTTTGAAGTATCAACCGTAGGCACGCGTTGGAAGTTAATGTGGGTGCGAGAAAATTGCGGTGTAATATGATTAATGTAATCGTCCATACTACGCACAATTGAGGTCATCACAGCCTCTCTTGAGTGACCTCGCTCATTGGTATCGCGGATCAGCTTTTGGATCCACTCAAGGTTGATAATCGGCACCATGCCAATCAATAAATCGACATGTTTTGCAACATCATGCTCTTGCGTGACGACACCTCCATGCAGGCCCTCATAAAACAACACATCAGTATTAGGTTCTAAATCTTGATATGGCGTAAATGTCCCCGGCAGTTGATTGTAGGGGACGGCATCATCAAAGGTGTGTAGATAGCGCCTGATCTTACCATCACCATGTTCACCATAGCGGCTAAACAGCTCTTCTAGTGCAGCAAAGTCATTAGCCTCTTGGCCAAAGTAGCTGATATGCTTTCCCTCTTGTAGGGCATCTCGTTTGAGTTTGTCCATTTCGGGGCGTGTATAGCGATGAAAGCTATCACCTTCGATAAAAGCTGCATTGGCACTTAAACTACGAAATATATGCTTAATGGCATTAGTGGTGGTGGTGGTGCCAGCCCCGGAGCTACCAGTAATAGCAATGATTGGGTGCTTTTGGGACATAGTTGGCCTCGATAATCTCAAAATTTTAACAAAATAGTTAAAATCGATTGTTACTCGAAGCGACGCGAATAGCAAGTTTTGTGGTTTAATCCACAACTGAGTATGATAAAAGAAAAACAATAAGGACCATCATGAAAGCACGTATCCCACTGGCCACATGTTTGTTTGCTGTAACGACTTATTCAGCACAAGCGGCGATGCCGAAAAGCCAAATTTTGCTTGCCAGTGAAGTAGCTGACTCGATTAAAGTTGTATCATTAACGTCATCAGATAGTTATCACAACCAACCGCTAGTTACAGATAAAGGGGTGTACTTCACTCAAGAAGTACTCAACAGTGAGCAAGCGCAAACTGATTTGTTTTTCTACGATTTTGCAAGTAAACAGAGCCGTAATTTAACCAATACACCTGTCTCTGAATTTTCGCCTACTCTGTATCCCCATGGCGACGGCCTATCGAGCGTGGTTGTAGAGCCTGATGGCAAGCAAAAACTGTGGTTTTATCCATTCGATACAAAACAAAGCGCGACTCGGATATTTGAACACATTGAACCTGTGGGTTATCACGCATGGGGCGCTAAAGATGACTTGGTAATGTTTATATTGGGTGAGCCACACACATTGCAGTACACGGATACCGCAGGACACTTACCATCTAAAGTAGCAAAAGATATTGGGCGTACTTTAGCGTTTAATGATAAAAAGCAAATTTATTCGTTTACCTATAATAAAAATGGTCAGCATTGGTTTGCGAGTTTTTCCGCTAAAACACAGCAACTACAGGATCATTTTGTGATGCCAGCTGGCGTGCAAGATTACACTTGGTTAGACGACACGCGTGTTGCTTATGCGATTGGTAACCGTATCTACACTCGTGATTTTGAAAGCCCAAAGGCGGTGTCGCAGTGGCACAATTTAAGTCAGTATTGCGATACTCATATTTCTAGGCTGAGTTATCATAAAGGACATTTAGCGTTTGTTTGCGATAAATCGTAACTTACTGTGCAAAGTGTTGTAAAACTACATTAAAATAGCGGGATATTTTTAGCTAAAGGACGCGAAATGAGTATATTGGTCACTGGTGGTGCTGGGTACATTGGCTCACACACGGTACTTGAACTACTACAACAAGGTGAAGATGTAGTGGTTGTTGATAATTTAAGTAATTCTTCTAAGGAGTCTTTGACGCGCGTCGCAAAAATCACGGGTAAAGAAGTTGCTTTTCACCAAGGTGATATTATAAATAAAGCCTTTCTTGATGAAGTATTTTCTCTTTACAACATCAGTGAAGTAATTCACTTTGCCGGCCTAAAAGCGGTTGGTGAATCGGTACGCAAGCCCATCGAATATTATCAGGTTAATGTGCAGGGTACGTTAACATTACTTGATGCTATGCGCGATGCTGGGGTATTCAAATTGGTGTTTAGCTCCTCAGCCACAGTGTATGGCGACCCTCAGACTTTACCTATTAGAGAAGATTTTCCGGTTGGAGGGACTACCAATCCTTATGGTACGTCAAAACTGATGGTTGAGATGGTCTTACAGGATGTTGCAAAATCAGATGAGCGTTGGGCATTTGCTATCCTTCGCTATTTTAACCCAGTAGGTGCTCATGATTCAGGGCTTATAGGGGAAGATCCAAATGGCATTCCAAATAATTTACTGCCTTATATTGCGCAAGTTGCTGTAGGTAAATTAGCGCAGTTGGGCGTGTTTGGCGATGACTACGATACCGTTGATGGTACTGGGGTGCGTGATTATATTCACGTTGTTGATTTGGCGGTTGGTCATCTCAAAGCGTTAGAAAAACTGCATGATCACGCTGGTACGCATATCTATAATTTAGGGACCGGTAATGGTTATTCGGTATTGCAAATGGTCACTGCATTTGAAAAGGCTTCCGGTAAACCCGTTCCTTATCAAATAAAACCACGTCGTGAAGGGGATATTGCAGCCTGCTATGCGGCCCCTGAAAAAGCACAGCAAGAACTCGGCTGGCAAGCTTGTCGTGGCATTGACGAAATGATGCAAGATACATGGCGTTGGCAAAGTAATAACCCGAATGGTTACAAAGGGTAAAGGCTGTATTAGCAGATAAGTGTTGTTTGCTTATCTGCCTTTTTAGGCCATAGCCAGTTCGCTTTTTGCGCCAAGCCAACGCGTGACTAACGGTTCTACAATTTCAGGATGAGATTGCATTAGTTTAAATGCCAGTGGCCTAACTTGGGTTAAGAGCGCTTTATCACGATTTAAGTCTGCAACTTTAAATTCAGCCAACCCGGTTTGCTTGGTGCCTAATACCTCACCTGGGCCGCGAATTTCCAAGTCTTTCTCAGCAATTACAAAACCGTCATTACTATCGCGCAAAACGCCTAAACGTTTTTGCGCTGTGATTGATAATGGTGCGTGGTACAACAACAAGCAATGTGAAGCGACAGCACCACGGCCTACGCGTCCACGTAGCTGGTGGAGCTGTGCAAGACCTAAGCGTTCAGGGTTTTCTATGATGATGAGACTGGCATTGGGCACATCGACACCGACTTCGATCACCGTTGTTGCAACCAGTACATCTATATCCCCATTTTTGAAAGCCATCATAATATCTTGCTTTTCTTGTGCTTTCATTCTTCCGTGTACTAACCCAACTTTTAGCTCAGGGAGTTGTTCACGCAGTATTGTTGCAGCATCTTCTGCTGCTTGGCATTGCAATACTTCCGACTCATCAATCAAAGTGCATACCCAATAAACTTGGCGTTTATCATCCAAACAAGCGGTTCTTACTCTATCAATTACTTGGCCACGGCGTGTATCTGGTACTGCAACCGTTGTTATTGGCGTGCGACCGGGCGGTAGTTCATCAATGACGGAGGTTTCTAAATCAGCATATGCGGTCATGGCGAGTGTTCTGGGAATTGGGGTAGCCGTCATGACTAATTGGTGTGGATAGCAATCGTTAAATTGGCCTTTTTCTCGCAGTGCTAGGCGTTGATGTACACCAAAGCGATGTTGCTCGTCAATGATGATGAGGGCTAGATTATAAAACTCAACTTGCTGTTGGAACAATGCATGAGTGCCTACCACCATCTGCGCCTTACCATTGGCAATGTTTTCCAAAACACGTGTTCTTTCTTTCCCCTTTGTTTTACCTCCAAGCCAAGCCACTTCAATGCCCAGATGTTTAAACCAATTACTGAAGTTTATGCCATGTTGCTCGGATAGTATTTCCGTGGGAGCCATTAAAGCGACTTGATATCCTTTGGCGATTGCGCCTAATGCAGCTAAAGCCGCAACGAGTGTTTTTCCCGACCCCACATCCCCCTGTACCAATCGCATCATTGGAAAAGGCTGTTGTAAATCTTGTTTAATTTCGACCACCACACGACTTTGCGCATTAGTGGGGGCAAAAGGCAAGTTGGCTAAAAATTCAGGTTCTAAGGTGTTGTAAGGCGGTAACGGCACAGCTTTTACCGACTGAGCGCGACTGCGAAGCTGTAGTAAGCTTAAATTTTGTGCCAATAGCTCTTCAAAAGCTAAACGTTGTTGCGCAGGATGCTGGCCAAGCTCAAGTAAAGATAAATCTGTGTCTTGTGGTGGTTTATGTAGTGTTAATACTGCTTCTTTAAGGCTCAGTCCCGCAGGGCGATATGCTTGCGGCAAGTACTCATCTAATTGGTACTTTTCCAATAGCGCAATGGCTTTGTCTGCGATGGCACGAATACTGAGCTGTTTTAAGCCTTCGGTAGTTGGGTAGACAGCCGTTAGCGTTGCCAAAGCGGGATCTTGCGCTGCGCTATGACTGTCTCGAATGCTGTATTCTGGGTGTGCCATTTCAAGACCGGCTTGGCCGCGACGCACCTCACCAAAGCAGCGGATGATTTTGCCTGTCTCCATGGCATTTTTTTGTGCTGCATTGAAGTTAAAAAACCGCAGCGTCAGTCTGCCAGTGCCATCATTTACATGGCAAATAAGCATTCGTCTTTTGCCAAAGGTAATTTGGCTATGTTCAATTTGGGCTTCGATGCTAACATGACTGTGTGGCGTTAATTCGGCAATGGCATAAGTACGGGCTCTGTCTTCATAACGCAGCGGTAAGTGAAAGAGCATATCTTGGACGCTAAAAATCCCCAACTTTGCCAAACGCTCTGCTACCTTAGGCCCAACGCCTTTAAGCTCGGTGATAGGGTAGTGAGAAAGATTTGGCGTCGTCATGCTATTCCTTGTTATTTCACTTTTTTATATTTCAGGATATGCCAAAAGGCGTCGTCGGCCACGATTTCACCTTCTTCATCTAAGGCTGGATAGGGCAAGCCCTTTTCTGTGCAGCGATTAGCAATGATTGGGTGGCAACCTTCAAACAATAAAGTATGTTTGGTGTCGGCGTCCAGCATATCGTTACGATCATACAAGCCTGCTGCTTGTCTTTGTCTCTGCGCTTCGTACAAGATCAAAGCGGCTGCAACAGATACATTCAATGACTGCACCATGCCTTCCATGGGTATCACAATATGCTTATCAGCATGCGCTAAGGCTTTATCTGAAATGCCGAGACGCTCTTGGCCCACAATAATAGCTGTCGGTTTGGTGTAGTCAATCTCGCGAAAATCAACTGCTTCATCGCTTAAATTGGTCGCAAGTAATTGTATCCCAGGGTTTTGAGCGCGAATTGCAGCAACGGCGGTATCAATGTCATCGTGCATATGCGTTTCAACCCAGTTTTTACTGCCACCCGAGGTGTTATTGGTTAAACGTCTTTGCTCTTGTGGCCAGACAGCATGTACGTGATGACAGCCCACCGCATCTGCAGTACGTACGATGGCTGATAAGTTATGGTGTTTATGTACTTCGTCTAAACAGACGGTCAGGTCGGTTTGGCGTCTATCTAACACCTGTTTGACACGATGAAAACGTGTTTCTTTCATCAATTACTGCTCTTTTAATCAAAATTGCGTCGATTATACCTGCTAATCGTTAGGGGATCACCTCGCGGGCAATGGGGTTTTGTAATGAGATCAAGGTTTCAGTGGATTGAATGGCTTCAATAGTTTGAATTTTATTGATCAGTACATCTTGTAAATGGTCGATGGTGCGGGCCATTACTTTAATAAAAATGCTGTAATTACCCGTTGTATAATAGGCTTCCACCACTTCTTCAAATTCTTGTAACTGTGCAATAGTGCTGGGGTAATCTCGCGCATGCTTTAAGTTAACACCAATAAAACAACACACATCATAGCCCAGCTTTTTTGCACTGATGGTGACTTTAGTGCCTTGAATGATCCCAGCTTGTTTCATCTTTTCAACCCGCACATGAATTGTACCCGCACTGACTGCGAATCTTTTTGCTAATTCGGCATAAGGCGTACGGGCATTGCCCATTAATGCATGCAAAATCGATTTATCCAGATTATCGATTTGATAATTTTCCATGTGAATTTACCACTTTGATTTTTGATTTATCAAAATATAGCGTGATTTTTTTATGATATATAGAGTGATTTGTTATTTTTATTGATGGTTGTTGTAATTTATTCATTTTTTGTTGACGATAGCTTTAAGCCACGAAGCGCTGGCAATTAAATTTAAGAATTTACTGGGAGTGAGGTCCTAATTATGCAAAGTACATATCGTCAAACACAGCAGCAAATAAGCCGAGTTAAACAAGTCTTTTCACAACAACTAGAAAGTGAACTGGGCTTAATAGAAGTTCAAGCGCCGATACTGGCTAAAGTGGGTGATGGCATTCAAGACAACCTAAGTGGTACTGAAAAAGCCGTATCGGTGAAAGTTAAAACGTTACCTGAAGAACAGTTTGAAGTGGTGCACTCTTTGGCTAAATGGAAGCGTAAAACATTAGGTGATTACGGTTTTTGTGTGGGGGAGGGCTTGTATACGCACATGAAAGCGCTTCGTCCTGACGAGGAAAAGCTATCCCCTGTTCACTCTGTTTATGTTGATCAGTGGGACTGGGAAAAAATTATTTGTGCAGAATCAGAGCGTTCTTTAACCACCTTAAAACAAACCGTGGAAGCGCTTTATCGCGGGATTAGAGCCACCGAGCAAGTGGTTGCCCAAGAGTTTGGTTTAAAGCCGTTTCTACCTGAGACGATTACCTTCGTCCACAGTGAAGAATTGCGTCAAATGTATCCAGATTTTAGTGCTAAGCAGCGTGAAAAAGCGATTGCACAAGAGTATGGTGCCGTATTTTTAATTGGTATTGGTGGTGAATTAGGTGATGGCAAAATTCATGATGTACGTGCACCAGACTACGACGATTGGTCAACAGCAACGTGTGATAAGTATCAAGGTTTGAACGGCGATATTCTGGTGTGGAACCCTGTGCTAGAAGATGCTTTTGAAATCTCTTCAATGGGTATTCGTGTCTGTCCTGAGTCTTTGCAAAGACAGCTTAAGATCACTGAGGATGAAGATCGTCTAGTCCATGATTGGCACCAACAATTACTTGCAGGTGAAATGCCACAAACCATTGGTGGCGGTATTGGTCAATCACGTTTAGTGATGTTGTTATTGCAAAAGCAGCATATTGCACAAGTTCAAGTAGGCGTTTGGAGTGATGAACTCAAAGCGCAAGTTTCAGATGTATTACGTTAATTGTGTTGTTTTATAATGAGTAGCGTAAAGCGGTAACACTTAATAGTGTGCCGCTTTTTTGTCTAAGCTATGGCACAACTCGATATCAATGCGATATAGCGTAATCAGCTGGTTTTAAATTCTATCTCAATTTTGTTTTCTACAAGGCTTGCGCTACAAGGCGGGTAGCTACGGGTGGTTTTATAGACACGGTCAAAAATATGAATTTCAACGCCTGGGTTAAGCGCTTGATTAGCGACTAGTTTGGTATTTTCTAATAAGCTATTGAGATTATACTCTAGTTCGGACATTTTCTTTTCAAGGACTTCGGCTTCTTCACAGTAGTGCATTTGTGTGGCACCAATTTTGGCCATCAGTTGTTTTTTCTTTTCGGCGTCTTTGACTTGATCTGCTTTTTCAATCGCGCTTTGCAACGTATTGAGCTGTTCACTGGTTTTAGTTAACGCTTTTAGGCACTCATCGGTTTCTGAGGTGATTTCGATACCGCGATGGGCCAAGCGCACAGTCATTTTAGCGCCTGACTCACTGCCAATTTCCCCAGCAATAACCATTTGCGCATCAAGTATTTCTCCGCCGATAAGTTTACCCTTTGGCGCATCGTCTGCGCCAACTTGCACAAGTGACGTTGCTTTAATGGCGCAATGGTTGCTCTGTTTGGCAATAAATACATTGTTTGCCTCTAAGTAGCTGTATTGACCATGTGCTAAGTGAATGTCTCCAGCAGCGATGAGTCGACAAGTTAGACCCTGATCGTTATTTTGATGATCAACATGGCCAATCGCTGCTTGTTTTACGTCAATGTGGCCACCACTGATGAGCTCGCCAGATTCTACCGAGCCCATCACCGTAATATCGCCCTTTGCTTTTACTTTCATACCGGGGGCGACATTGTGGGTAACAATAACAGTACCGTTAAAGTCAACATGGCCACTGCGCACATCGACGTCGCCAATGGTAAAGACATCATCCACACGCATCCCATTTTGGATATCTGATGGACAACCAGCGATGGTAGCGATAAGTTCAAGGGGATTGCTTGCAGAGATCTCAGTACCATCACCTGCGCTTAGCTCAAAAGTATCTCCGTCTTTAGCGGGAATGCTATCACCGGTTACGGTATAGCCTTCTTTTCCTAGTGTAGCAGGTTGTTTCGAGACTAATAAAGTACCCGGTGCAACACTTGCGAGTTTACCAAAGTCACGCATATCCACAGAGCCATCTTCTCGAAGCTTAGGTTGTTTTAAACGCTCTCTAAGTGTGGTTACATGAGGGATGAGTTTGGCTGCTTGACCATCAACGGGTGGACGTCCTCTAGCGATGACGCCTTTGGCGTTCGAACCAGGCGGAAGCTCAAACTGCTTTTGTAAAACTTGCTCTAAATAAGCTTGCTTATAACCGCGGCTGACACCTGCTTTTATGATCACTTTTTTGGCCTGTTCAAGGCTAATTTTGGCACCACCTTTGGCCATCACTAGGTGCGCTGTTGCTGTCATTTTATCGTCAGATACTTCAATGGATAGTTGGGCATCTACTTTTTTAGCAACGACTAGGTGTCTCTTCGGATGTTCACTTTTAAAAAACGCGTCAATTGATTCATGGTCCACTTCGCAATCGGCATAAGGAGATTTTTCCAGCGCTTCAACAATGAAGGCTGCATTAGGTGGGTTAAGTTGAGCAACTTCTAATAAAATATTACCGTTGTGCGCCAGTTTGAACACGTTTATCACCCTTTACCTTTCAGGCCAATCAATTAAACCAATGACAGAAAACAAAAGTATTAGTTACAGAGTGCTTAATAAAGAGTATAGAGTCAAGTGCTTAAGATCAAAGAACAAGCATAAAAAAAGCTGCATAACAGCAGCTTTTTAATACTAATGCATTAGTTGCATCAATTTGTTGAAGGCAGTTCCATGATGCCGTCAATTTCAATTTGTGAGCCTTTAGGCAATTCCTTCACGCCAATGGCTGCTCGTGCAGGATAAGGCGTTTTAAAGTGCTGGCTCATAATTTCATTAACTGTTGCAAAGTTGCTTAAATCAGTTAAGAAAATATTTACCTTGACCATATCTTGCAGTTTACCACCTGCAGCTTCGCATACCGCGGTTAGGTTTTTAAACACTTGCTGAGCTTGCTCAGCAAAGTCATCAGACACCATTTCCATGGTTTCAGGAACCAAAGGAATTTGCCCTGATAAGTAAACTGCAGTACCAACTTTCACTGCTTGGTTATAAGTACCGATTGCTGCAGGTGCTTGATCGGTAGAGATAATCGCTTTATTCATTGTTAATCCTATTTCTTACGATATACGCGTTGGACATCTGGCATCACGCGAATGCGACGCATAATGTTAGCGACGTGAATACGGTCTTTTACCGTTATGCCTAAATCTATCACGTATAAGTTACTTTCTTTTTCATCGGTAGCTATTTCAACGATATTAGCTTGTGTACTTGCTACCACGTTTGTGAGTTTTGCTAATGCACCTTGATGATTGATAATTTCAACTCTCAGTGCTGCAATGTATTCTTTTTCTGGGTTATCTTCCCATTTTACAACAAAGTATTTAGAGCGTTCGTTCTCCCAACCTTTGATGTTTTTACACTCTTGGCGGTGTACGTTTAACCCTTTACCTTGGCTTACGTAAGCGGTAATGGCATCACCTGGTACAGGTCGGCAGCATTTAGAGTAATTTACCAACATGCCTTCTGTACCTATGATGGCGGCTTTGGCACGTTTTGCAACGTTTTCGATGCCGTCATCCGTTTGCAGCAGGCGTTTAGCTATGAGCACACTCATAATGTTACCTGTGCCAATTTCTACTAAAAGTTCCAGCAAAGTCGAGAGTTTATGTTCTTCTAGAACGCGATCAATATTCTCTTGCGGAATATCATCAAGCTTGCTCTCTCCCAACGCCGAGTCTAACAGACGTCTGCCAAGTTGAATTGCTTCTTCTTGGTGCTGGCTTTTCAGGTAATTGCGCACGCCTAAGCGGGCTTTACCTGTGACAATAAAGTTTAACCACGTTGCATTTGGATGGGCCCCTGAACTGGTTATAACCTCAACCGTTTGACCCGTATCAAGCGCTTTGCTCAAAGGGTAAGGCTTGCGATTAACGCGAGCGCCAACGCAGGTGTTCCCTACATCAGTATGTACCGCATAGGCAAAGTCAACGGCGGTTGCGCCCATTGGCAGCTCAACAATGCGGCCATCTGGTGTAAACACGTAGATTTCTTCTGGGAATAGCTCAGTTTTAACGTTTTCAACAAACTCAAACGATGAGCCCGCACTTTGTTGTAACTCAAGCAAACTTTGCATCCATTGTCGTGCGCGTTGCTGGGCAGTGTGACCTGCATTGTCTCCAGCTTTTTTATACATCCAATGTGCTGCAACCCCTTTGTCGGCCATATGATCCATATCATGGGTGCGAATTTGGATCTCAACAGGAATACCATGAGGCCCAACTAAAGACGTATGCAACGATTGATAACCATTAGTCTTAGGGACTGCGATATAGTCTTTAAAGCGAGTTTCGATTGGTTTATATAAATTGTGCACCACACCTAATACGCGATAACAGGTATCTAGGTTGTCAACGTTGATTCTAAAAGCGTAAATGTCCATTACTTCGTTGAACATGAGCTCTTTATTAAGCATCTTCTTGTAAATACTATACAAGTGCTTTTCACGCCCGCTAACAAATGCTTGGATCCCAGATTCTTGTAAGCGCGATTCAATTTCTGTTTGAATGTTACTGATCACTTCTTTGCGGTTACCGCGCGCTTTGGCGACTTCCGACTTCAGTGCTCGATGGCGCATGGGATAGAGTGCTTGAAAGCCTAAATCCTCAAGCTCATTTTTGATATCATGGATACCCAAGCGGTTTGCGATCGGTGCAAAAATTTCTAGTGTTTCACGGGCAATACGGCGACGCTTATCTGGCCTTAATGCACCTAGCGTGCGCATATTGTGAGTTCTATCGGCAAGTTTAATCAGGATAACGCGGATATCTTGCGTCATCGCCATGATCATTTTTCGGTAGTTCTCAGCCTGAAACTGTTTTTTGTCTTTAAAGCTCAGCTTATCAAGTTTACTTACGCCTTCAACAAGCTCTGCAACGGTATCACCAAATATTTCCGCTAAGTCTTGCTGGCTAAAATCCGTATCTTCAATGACATCATGCATGAGCGCAGCCATCAGAGTTTCATGATCTAGGCGCATGCCCGCAAGTATTTGTGTCACCTCAACTGGATGGGTGATATAGGGCTCACCACTTGAGCGCGTTTGTCCCTCGTGGGCTTCACGAGCAACCACATAGGCTTTTTGCACAAGCTCTATGTCGCCAGGTGCTAAATACTCAGAGATTTTCTTTTTTAGGCCTTCAAAAAGATACATTCACGCTCCAGTGTTCCGGTGAAGTTATCGATATGTAACGAATATACGATGAAATGAAAGAGAAACCAACGACTAGGCCAGACTTTATTTTTAGGTACGGCTTTTATTGGGCTATAAAACAACAATGCCAGCAAAAATGCTGGCATTGTCATAAAAACTAAATGTATTTTAGTTGTTGCCGCCGACAATAGCTGCAACAGCTGCAAGCTCAGCAGCTTCTTGGTTTTGCTGTTCTTCACGGTCAATCACGTCTAATGAAGAGTTGTTCACAAGACCTTTTTCAATTTCACGTAAAGCGATAACCGTTGGCTTATCGTTTTCAGGATCAACCATAGGATCTTTACCACCTACAGCGATTTGACGAGCGCGACGCGCTGCTACCAAGATTAAATCAAAACGGTTACCAATTGCATCTACTGCATCTTCTACAGTTACGCGAGCCATCGAAGCACTCCAAAGTTAATTCATTTCCAAAAGGGTAGTTTACTGCAAGGGAAGCAGTTCGCCAAGTGGATGGTTAAAATTTATCAAAAATTAGCGTAAAAGATCGTTGATCAATTCGCCATGACGTACTTGCTGAGCTTTAAGTTCCATGCGCGCGGCTATTACAATATGTTCTAGTTGAGCTAACGTTGTATCAAAGTCGTCGTTTACCAGTACGTAATCAAATTCGTTGTAGTGTGAGCTTTCTGATTTAGCTTGCGCCATACGTGATGCAATCACTTCTTTTGAATCTTGGCCACGGCTGTTGAGTCTGTTTTCAAGTTCTTGTTGAGATGGAGGTAAGATAAAGATAGTTTTAACGTCTGGCACCAATTTACGTACCTGTTGAGCACCTTGCCAGTCGATATCCAAAAATACGTCTAAGCCTTCATTCAATTGTGTTTCAACGGCAGCTTTAGAAGTACCATAATAATTATCAAATACTTTGGCCCACTCAAAAAAATCACCCTTCACGATCAGCGCACTGAACTCATCTTCTGTAACAAAGTGATAATGTTCACCGTCATTTTCCCCTGGGCGTGGTGCACGAGTGGTATGTGACACAGACATTTTTATGTCTTGGTGTTTAGTTAATAACGCTTTAATTAAGCTTGATTTACCGGCACCAGAAGGAGAGGAAAGAATAAAAAGATTACCACGCGTTGCTGTCGTCATAGGATATTGCTCTTTATATAAAGTGGCGAAGGGTTGCCACAGCTAAAATCAATCTAAACGCACATTTTAAACGCTACATTTGATATAAGCTAGTCAATAAAGAAAAGTGGTGGATAGAACATTAAAAAGGCCCAAGTATTAGTTGGGCCTTTTAGGTTATTCAGCTTTATAAGCTTCGCCTTGCGTTATCCAACTTGCTGCTGGTACACCTTTGAGATAATGGTCAAAGTACTCCATTATGCGAATAGAAAAATCTAGCTGATTTGGAAATTGCTTAAGGTGGTGTGGCTCACCTTCATATTGCAAGAATATCGCGTCTTTATCGTAGCGACGCAGGGCTAGATAGTATTGGATGCCCTCTTGCCAAGGCACTGCGCCATCTTCATCACCAAACATGATTAGAATCGGCGTATTCACTTTGTCTGCAAAAAATACTGGTGAATTTTCGATATATAACTCAGGTGCTTCTACCAAGGTTTTGCCAATGCGACTTTGCCCCGTTTCATATTGGAATTGACGTGCCAGTCCTGTTTTTAAACGAATGCCACTGTATGCTGAGGTCATGTTAGACACAGGCGCACCAGATACAACCGCTTTAAACATATCTGTTTGGGTAACCATAAATGCACTTTGATAACCTGCCCATGAATGGCCTTGTAAGCCAATTTTATCTGGGTGTGCCACGCCGATATCAATCAGCTTTTGCGCTGCATTGATCATAGTTTGTGTTGACGAACGTCCAGGGTGACCGATTTCAAAGCGAATATCAGGTAAAAACAGAGCATAACCATTAGAGGTAAACATAGGGAAGTTAGGTCTATGATTAAGCTCCATTTTAGGGAAGTCATACATACGTTGGCTCATGTAACGATAAAAGTAGATAACTACTGGGACCTTATCGCCTTTTTTGTAACCAGCAGGCTTAATCAATACACCTTGTAAGTCTTCGCCATCATAGCCTTTATATTGCACTAGTTCAGGTTTTTGCCCCCATGCAAAGTGACTCACCTGAGGATTTAAATCCGTCACTCTCTGTGGCTTGTCAAAGTTGAGATTACTGTGCCAGAAGTCTGGAAATTGGTGATAGGTTTGTTTGGTAAAAATGATTTGGTCAGCATTTTTGGCCTTTTTAACCACATCAAAGCGTGCCTTATCGGCAAGGTTTGTCGTTAAGGTGCCATTTGCCAGTGACAAAGTAGCAACATGGGTTTGTTTATTATCTAGGTTATGCGCTTCAAGTATTAGGCTTTCGTCTTGATTAAAACCTACCTTTTTATCATCTAACTGTACCACGCGGTACTGGGTATGTGTTTCTCTTCCTTGTGTAAGTCGCTTAGCTTGAAGTGTTTTAACATCAAATGCCCAAATATCATATTTGGAATAAACATACACAATGCTGCCATCCTGTTGCCAACCCGCGGATCCATAGCCAGGTTGTGGCTGCGGATAATCATGCTTATCATCGGCAAAAATAGCCTCGCGCACAGCGGCAGTTAAAGGGGCTACCTTTTGCTCGTGTAAATCTTTTAGCCATACTTGGCTGTCTTCAAAATATACCGCATGCGTACCTGTTGGTGACAAACTTGGCTGAAAAGGTGATTCTTTTACTATGAAGTGTTTAGCGCCTGTTGCCACTTGTACGGCATAGTAATCTTCATAAAAGCCCTTATACATAGTTTGTTTTAAATAAGGGGTGTCGTTACTGGCCAATAAAAATTGTGCTTCGGTGTTGAGCGTTAAATTAGGCACTTGCTCGTCAGTTAGTTGTGCAACACGTTGGCCATTTATGTGATAGACCGCCTTATAATGACGTTTTTTATTAGTCTCTTCCCAGGTTTTTATCTCGCGAGTTTTTATTTCTGGGTCTTTGTTGTGCCAAATTTTTAAGCCTTTTTGTGCTCGAATGGTGTCGAAATCTTTTAAAGACGCTTCATCGTGGTATTTAAGCTCTTTAGCTTTGCTATCAAGCTCGGGGCGATTTTCAAAATATAAACGCGAGCCATCTTGAGACCACTCAAGCGTAGCCGATTTACCATTAAACCAACCATCGGCACTGGCCACGGTTTGAGTTTCATTTTTATCGGCATCCCAAAGCATCAGCTGGTAGTGACGACGCAGCGGGTCATTATTCACATAATTGCCTTGATAAAACGCGACAAGTTTTCCTTGTGGATGCCAAGCAACCTGACTCAGCGTGATCCCCGGTTCATCAAATAAAACGTGTTGTTTGGCGTTATCGAGTTCAAGAAAGCTAATGCGGTTTTTACTTCCATCATCAGAGCGCTGATTAAATAACACGCCTTTGTTTGTGGGGCTAAGGCCATAATTACCAATATGCTCAATGCGAAGCGTATTTTCATTGTTTAAATTTACAATGACTAGAGTGTGAATTTTGTCTTCTTTATCGGCCGTGATGCTGGGTTGCTCGCTGTCTTTAGCGTCTGATTCTTTATCAGCGTCGGAGGCTTTTTCTCTATAAACCAGCCAGCTGCCATCGTCAGACAACTGATAGTCAACGATATTTGTAAATTCTTGCTGTTGCTTAGTTTGGGTATTTACCAACACCAAGTTTTTTGGCAGGTTTTTCTTATTTTTTTTAGAGGCTGTTTCTTTGTCTAGCAGCGATGGCGTTTGTGTAAACGCAACCCAAGTGGCTGATTTATTAATATGTGGTTTAGAACCTCTTGGCACGCTTGCTATTAGTTGGTTGAGTTTTAAATCATATACTTGGCCTTCGCTATCGCCTCGGTATGGCTTGGCAGAAAACGACAGATATTGACCATCGTCAGACAATACGGTGTTGTGGGCATAGCGAAAGTCAAATACATCTTCAAATTGTAGTGACTTTTCGGCTGCTGAGGCTGTGCTGGCGAGCATAATGCTGGCGCTGAGCAAAGAATGTATGAACTTCATGTGTGTGAACTTGTGGTTAACCATGCTTTGTTTTAACACAAGTCGGCCCTGTCGCTAAAGGCAGTTGCGGCAAATGTTGCATTGTAAGAGATAAAAAGACGGCTCGGCCGTGATTATCTCTTACACACTTGCTTGGGCGTAATTAGGAAGCCAGTTCAGGCAAGCCAGTTCAGGCAAGCCAGTTCAGGCAAGCCAGTTCAGGCAAGCCAGTTCAGGCAAGCCACTTCAGGCGAGCCAGATCTTTTGCAGCTCTACCCATTGCTTTTCAAATTGGCTGCTTGGCAGGGACTTAAAATCGCTACGCACGAATTGGTTCATCTTACCTTCAACATAAGCCAAAAATAAGTTAGCCAGTGCGCCTTCTTCGGTCGCGAATGCTTTGCCTTCTCGCAATTTTCTTTCGCGTAGCACCTGTTTGAATTGTGTTTCGAGTTTTTCGAATAAGCTTTGAACGCGCTCTCTGAGTCGCTCTTGCTCACCCTGAAGTGCATCTCCGGTTAAAATTCGGGTGATACCAGGGTTTTTTTCAGCAAAAGCTAAAAGCAGCATTAAAATGTTATAAACGCGCCCTTGGGTTTCTTTCTCATTTTCTAAAATGAGATTGATACGTGACAAAAGGGTATCTTCAATGAACTCTATTAATCCTTCAAACATACGCGCTTTACTAGGGAAATGACGGTAAAGTGCGGCTTCAGATACACCCACTTCGGCTGCTAGTTTAGCTGTAGTGATGCGTTGACCTGGGCTAGTTTCAAGCATTTGTGCGAGAGATTGTAGTATTTGCTCTTTGCGATTACTGCGTTTAGTCGCTGGCATGAACTTTCCTTTCGTTATCGTTATTATGGTCAGTGCAAACCCCAAGCAGCTCACACCTATTGCTCGGGGCCTTATGTTAATGCTTTATTCAGCTTGGTGCCAGTATTTTAAAAAGTTGCTTTTATGTACTTAATAATCAAGCCTTTTCGTAATTTCCATGAGTACAGTCATAGCGAGTGCTTGCTTATCAGCAACGGGTAACTCTAAGCTCTCATCAGGCCAAAACAGTGTTAGCGCGTTGTTGTCTGCGTTAAAACCGAGACCTTGGCGTGATACATCATTGGCACAGATCATATCTAAGTTTTTGTTTTTTAGCTTGCCTTGAGCATACTGCTCAACATTTTGTGTTTCGGCGGCAAAGCCAACAGTGTAAGGTCTATTTTTAGTCAATGCAGCTACTTCGGCGATAATATCCGGGTTTTTAACCATGGTTATGCTTATTTCGTCGCCTTGCTTTTTAATTTTTTGCTCGGCAACCTGTGCTACTCGGTAATCAGCAACGGCAGCGCAGCCAATAAAAATATTTGATTCACTGGCCAATTTTAGCGCGGTATCACGCATTTGCATGGCGCTTTCGACGGCAAAAACTTCTGCGCCACTTGGAGGGGCAATACTTACAGGGCCTGAAATCAAGTTAACTTTAGCACCGAGTAATAAAGCCGCCTGAGCCAACGCATAGCCCATTTTTCCTGAGCTGTGATTACTGATAAAACGTACCGGATCAAGTGCTTCTCGAGTAGGCCCTGCTGTTATAGTGACTGTGACATCCGCCAACACCGTTGCCGGCTCTGTTGCGATGCACAAATCGACCAATTCATGAGGCTCTAACATGCGACCAGCGCCAACATCACCGCACGCCTGTTCACCCTTACCAGGACCCCAAATTTTAACACCGCGGGAGGCGAGCAGGTTTAAATTGGCCTGAGTTGCAGCATGTGCATACATTTGTTGATTCATAGCCGGTGCAACGGCAACCTGCGCAGGTGTTGCTAATAATAGCGTTGTTAACAAATCATCGGCAATACCGTGCGCCATTTTAGCAATGATGTTGCAACTGGCGGGCGCGACTAAAATAAGATCTGCCCACTTGGCCAGCTCAATATGGCCCATTGCCGCCTCGGCATTTGGATCTAGGAGTGATTCTGCGACGGGTTCACCAGAGACAGCTTGCATTGTTAGCGGGGTGATAAAGTGTTTGGCTGAGTCGGTCATAACGACTTTTACAACGCAATTTTGCTCTTTTAAGCGTCTTACCAGTTCTGCACATTTATAGGCTGCAATACCGCCACTGATCCCTAGCACAATATTTTTATGTTGTTGGCTCATGTCCCAAATCCAGAGTAATTTGTTTAAGTGTTAAAGATAACACAGCCTCAATATTGATGGCACTAATGGGGCATTGAATATTCATCCAAGCAAACTACACTTTATGACCTAAGGACAGCCAACTCTAAGGAATAGAGATGCAAATACATACATTACCTGCGCATACGCGCCCCCGTGAAAAACTCCTCAACCTTGGGCCTGATGCGCTATCGGATGCAGAGTTACTCGCTATTTTTCTACGTACCGGTGTGAGCGGTATGAATGCCATAGAATTGGCGCAATCCCTACTAAAGCAAAATCACACTTTAAGTAATCTGTTTAACGCGAGCTTAAGTGATTTTTGCACACACAAGGGCTTAGGGGAGGCAAAATATGTGCAACTGCAAGCGGTATTAGAGCTAAGTAAGCGGTATTTAAAAGAGCGTTGCCAACGAGACACCTTGTTCAGTTCACCCGATGCAGTGAGTGACTATTTGTCGATACAGCTTAGAGGATTAGATCATGAAGTGTTTATGGCGCTGTATGTGGATAATCAAAATCGCTTAATAAAAGACGAAATATTATTTAGAGGGACGATTAACGCCGCGAGTGTTTATCCACGAGAAGTCGTTAAAGCGGCTTTAAAATACAACGCGGCTTCACTTATTTTTGCTCACAATCACCCATCAGGAATTGCAGAGCCAAGCCAAGCTGACAAATTAATTACCAAAAAACTGCAAAATGCACTGGCTTTGGTTGACATAAATGTGCTTGATCATCTGATTGTTGCTGGCGAGCAGTGTATTTCTTTTGCGCAACGAGGCTTAATTTAGGCTGTTTTGCTCAACAAAGTTGTAAAAAACATCACTTTGCGAGGCTTTTTACAAATTAGTTTAATTTAAATGCAGTTTTTGCTTTCCTAAGGGGCATTCGATCATTATAATTGGCCGCTATCAAATTTACACATGAGCTGATTAGATAGGATCAGATCCTTGATCTCTGCCTGTAGATGCTGTATAAAGAGCGCCCTCTGATTTACCCCGGGGCAACGCAGTTAAGGTCCAAGGGAAAATTAAGCTCGAGCGAAGTTATTGGAGATACATAGACATGTCTAAAGTCTGTCAAGTTACAGGTAAGCGCCCAGTGGTAGGTAACCACCGTTCACACGCGCGCAACGCTACTAAGCGTCGCTTCCTACCTAACCTACAAACACACCGTTTCTGGGTTGAAAGCGAAAAACGTTTCGTTACATTACGTACTACTACTAAAGGTATGCGTATTATCGATAAGAAAGGCATCGACGCGGTATTAGTAGATATCCGTGCTCGCGGCGAAAAAGTTTAAGGAGCTTGAATCATGCGTGATAAGATCCGTTTAGTTTCAACTGCTGGTACTGGTTATTTCTACACTACCGACAAGAACAAGCGTAACATGCCTGAAAAAATGGAAATCAAAAAATACGATCCTAAAGTTCGTAAGCACGTGATTTTCAAAGAAGCAAAAATCAAGTAATTTTGCTTTTTACAGAATACTAAAAACCCAGCCTCGGCTGGGTTTTTTGTTTTGTACTATTTTAAACGAACGATTGTTATACCAATTACATTAAATAAGTGATCAGATATTGCGACAGATAAATGGCTTAGAAACAAGGCAAATATTTCGCTATGTAGTTATTCTACATGAGAAATATTTAACGCAGTTAATGAGTCATTTAGCTCGCTAGAATGATCAATGTATTAATAAAATTGGTATTACTTATTATTTACCCATTCAAACAACAACATCAACAAGTTAATTCATTTTTACCATGAATTTACTTAATTTAACTAGTCATATTGAATCACCTAGCAGCAAACTCTCCTTTGTACCGTTAAAGCGGTACACATTATGAGATTGATCTCTGCGTTAGTAGTCATTTAAGGAAACAACATTATGAATATGAAACAAGCTCGCCATGCCGCAGTTTTGGGTGTAGCGTTAAGTATAACAAGCGCACAAGTCGCCGCGTTTGAACAATTGGTAGAACAGCAACCAAGTAGTGTCATTGAGCAAGACGCTAATTACGAAAAAAATAAAAATTTAACTGGCTGGGGTTGGAACCAAAAACTCAATGCAAATGCAAATACAAACAACTCAGATAGCAGCATTGATAATACGCAGCAAAAAGATCTACCTAAAATAGAAAATATTGAACCTATAGAAAGATTCTTATTTGAACATGATACTGTTGCAGAGCTAGCACTCATACTCAATGTCAAAAAAAATGTTCCTAATCAGAAGTTTAATATACTAGTCAATCAAGATGGTAATGGCTGGCAACTTGCCAAAACTGTATATACAGGTGGCGAGGTTACACTTGAAGACGTGACAGTTTCGGACCAAGCAGAAGTCGCAGTGCAACCATGCTTAAATGATGATTCAGTTAACTGCAATGAGCTTTACAGTGCTGGTTTTACGCATAAAGTACCCTATGAGTCTGAGATGGGTTGGCCAGACCAAATAGAAGCACAAGTCCATACTTTCGCTGCTAACAGTCGCGTCACTGGGATCGATAAGCTGTTAGAAAAGGGCTATGACATGGTTCGCAATGGTATGAATATTAACGCCCACTGTTTTACTACCCCACCCGGTGAGCAGCATACCAGTTACAACAAATTCGAGACAGATCAATCTTTTGAGCTAATAACCGAACGTGACAAAGCTACTAGT
Source organism: Pseudoalteromonas sp. S16_S37 (assembly GCF_014694405.1). Lineage (GTDB taxonomy): Bacteria > Pseudomonadota > Gammaproteobacteria > Enterobacterales > Alteromonadaceae > Pseudoalteromonas. The sequence continues at coordinate 26,956 of NZ_JAAUWV010000027.1, read as the reverse complement.
ATTCTTGATAAGGATAACACCATAAAAGGTAGCGCTTCATTATTGGGGTTAGAAACAAAAGATAATGTCTATAAGAACAAACTATACGAATATGCAATGCAAAAACGTGATAAGTCACTATTTATGGGCAAGTTTAGACATATAAGCAAAACCTTGGTATCACGCCCAAGTAATCAGTTACACTTGCAGCATAAATTCAACAGCATGTTGATAAATGGTGATAAATCAAGCTTTAGAAGCCTGTGTGGTGACCAATATATTGCTTCTGTCGATATTGGAAAAGAGATGTATTATTACATTCGCGTTTTGAACGAAGAAGGCTTTAACTATAAGAAAAAAGACCTTGAAACAAAATTTGCTGCCAAATTTAAAGAATTAGTGAGCTCAAACTTCGACAGTAACAAAAAAGAAACCTTCTTGAATGACTTTGCTAACTTTAATTTAGAGATAAAATCTGTTTCAGCAGGAGCTGAATTCGCAGGGTCAGTTGTCTCACATAACTCTCTGCCCTCGTTTATTGAAAGCTTGAAAAAGTTCTCTGATGTAAATACAAGCTTTGACAATTACACCGCGATTGGCTTTACGACTAACAACTATCCAATTCCGAATGAGTTAACAAATAAACCTCTAAACGAGATATTTATGGATTACTCACCCATTGTTGAAAAAATTACAACATGGTCAAATTTTAACGCACAGGTAGAAGATCGTTGCGACATCTACGGTCCACACTCAGATGGTATTACACAAGCTGGAAGAAAAATCAGTCGTGATGTAGGCTTGATCCGTATAGATAGTTATAAACGACCACAATACGATATCTGTAACGCGGTTCGCAGCAAAATAATTAAAGAGTATGGCCAGTGTTTAGCGCAACGTACATGGTCATCATGTATAGATGGACCAAAAGTTTCGAGCTGTAAAATTGGTAATACTAACTGCCATGAATACGCAATGGAAATACACCGCTGGGAACCAGTGGAAAAAACTGCAACCTTAAATGTAAAGAAGCCTGCTTGTGGAGCGGTGCAAGACTGTGAGGAAACATTTTGGGTAGAAACCTGCCTACACCCTGACTATGTCTTAGATTACCGTGTAAATTTTGGTTATAACCCTAGTGGTGCATATGATCGTGTCGCTGAAGGTGTCTCTGTTGCAGAACACTACACTAAAAACGTGGGTCGCGTAAAAACCGACCTATTCTCTCAAAATGGACAACAATGTGCACGCTTGAGTGCTGTACTCGTTACCCTCTCTTGGTGGAGGAATACCGCAGAGTATATTGGTGATGTGACCATGCATGGTTTTAACTTTATACCTCGCGTACCTTACCAGTAACCTAAATACATGGGGCAAATCATAAATATTTGCCCTTTTTTCAGAGAGTAATATTATGCCTTCTTATGAAAACTGCATTTGGCAAAAAAACAATCAACCCTATCAATGCTATGTGCCCAATTTTCTTAAACACAAAGTCACACCTGTATCATCAACCCTACAATCGATACAGAAACGACTAAATGTCTACTCAATTGCGCCAGTTCACGCTAAGTTTTTTAGCCGTTATTTAGCAGGGAGCGTGAGTTTGCGTGAAGGAAAACAAGTTAGCCATAAACAACTATCCGTTTGCTCTCTTGGCGTTCAAACCACAAACCCAGTGACTCAGCAGCTGTGGAGTCAAATTTACAATTTTCAGCGAGGATGCTTGTTTGCTAAAGAGCAACTAGCTATTAAAAGCCCTTCAAGAAATGTACTCTTACAGAAGGTACATCAGATATTGGCCCCCGAAGTAGGTAATCATGGTGAATATCGAACCTCTCCATGCTGGATTGGAGGTAAGAGCCCTGATACAGCGCGTTTTGTAGCTGCAGATGCCAATCGAATTCACAGCCTGATGCAAGATTGGTATAACGCATTGGACCAACAACCACCCACCTCCTTAGAGCACGCACTAAGTCTTTATGATCAGTTTTTAGTTGTCCACCCTTTTAACGATGGCAATGGTAGAGTAGCTAGAGCATTTCTAGATGGGGCACTATCCCATGTTCGAAACAACTATTGGCTACACCCACTTTTTTTTAGATTAGCCAACAGCTCAGTGCAATACGAGAATAAACACAATGCTTACCAAAGAGACGACATAGTTTCATGGCTCAACTATTGGGAAACCGCATTTAGGTGGCTCGAACAAAAACAAAGACAAATAGCACAAGCTTTGAGCGAGTGTGAACAACAATTTAGGCTTGCACTCGCATGCTGCATGAAACCAAAAGGGTGGGAGGAACTAGTCCAGCAACTGTACGATACCCCCATTATAAATATGCAAACAGCACATCATTACGTCGAAGCAGCCACCGTTATGCTGCAGACAGGATTGTTGGAAGTGAAAACGCTCAGTAATGCCAATAACACCAAGGTACTAGAATGTCCCTATATCTTTAAGCTTTGGCAATGTTGGGAGGATATTTTATTGGCAAGTGAGGATATTATTGACAAAAGAGTAGCTAACTAACCGGATCTTTGCACAAAAAAACCTTTTAGATAAATCAATATTCACTAATAAAGTCTTGTAAAAAGCTAAATTGAGCCGTCTTAGATATCCTAACTGATTAAAGCTAATTCTTAGCTTTAATCAGTGTATTAACTAACGCTTTTTGACGGAGCTATTGATCGTACGACAAATAACTAATTGCCTGCCTAGTTTTCTTTCGATTGGGCTAAAAAAATTTCATTCCAAAGCTTTGGAAAGAGCCTAAGTTTTTTATAACTCTGAACTGTATTTTTAATGACGCCCTCAGGCTTTACAAAAAAATCCTTTAATCAAACGTATTGTTACTATTCAATAACCCCGCTCTGGCCAAACTAAACAATGTTACCTATATGCCTACACTCTCAGCATATAACCATTACTTTCAACTGTTTAAAAATACTTTAGAATTTACGCCTTTTCAACACCAACATGGTGATAAAGCCACAATTGATAGCTTCAAGCAGCTCATGCTACAGAGTGACAAAACAGGCCAAATGTTCCAGTTACTTTTGCAGTATATGCCCTTAGTCGATGAACCAGAGGAAAAAATAGCCAAGCTAGGTAAGCAAGGTCAATCAATCGTAGCTCAGCTACAGACTCTATTCTCGAGCAAGCTTGAAGAACTCCAAAAGCAGAACCTAAAACGAGCGCTAGAGGCAGGCATCAACATCGCGTTTGGCACAGACGCGGGTAATCCAGGCACGTTGCATGGCGTATCAATATTTGGAGAAGCTGCACTGTGGCAAAAAGCAGGAATAAGCAATCAACACATTCTCAAAGCCATGACCTATGGCAATGCCATTGCATTCTCCGTCGATGGCAAATTAGGGACTATACAAACAGGCAAGCAAGCGGATTTTGTTGTTGTTGAACAAAACCCCTATGCCACATTGTATACCTTGCAAAAACCACACCTTGTGGTAAAACATGGCGCAATCATCGGGCTTTGATATCAATCGTTTAGTAAGCTGCAGCGAGTATTGCTGCGGCTTAGCTAAAATGCAAGTTGTAATGCTCCCTACGCTTACCTTGTCTAGCTCTGTGTCTTTTTAAGTACCAGTAGAGCGATTAAATTCAGACGCAAGCATCGCGTACAAACATTCGTCTGCCCACTCACCTTTAAAAAATACGTTTTGCAGGTAATGAGCTTCAAGGCGAAACCCCAAACGCTTTAAAAGACGTTGTGCAGCTTCATTTTTAGCGTCGGTGATTGCAATAACACGGTGCTTATTCAATTCATTAAACAAGTAACCGAGTAAGGCTATTACTGCATTACTTGCCACCTCCTGGCGCTGGTTAGTCGGGGCAATGGTAAAACCGATTTCAACTTGCTCATCATCGATAAAGTGTATGGCTAAATCACCCAATATATGATCAGAGGATGAATCGACAATGGCAAGTTGAAACCATTTTCCGGCTTCGCTAAAAGTCTTATAGTCCATATTATCAAATAGCCGCTGGGCATCAGCTAGCGTGTAATTTTCCCAGCTTTGATAACGGGCTACCTCTTTTATATTTCGATACTGTGCAAAATACTCGAGATCTTTGGCTAAAAAAGGTCTTATTTGTAAATGTTTGATGTATAAAGTAGGTGCCATAACTGTCCTTATTGTTTAGTTACACCCTAGAGCGTGAAGCGGTGATTCTCTAATACCTTCACATGTAAGTCACAAAAATGCGGCAAAACATCAAAGCCGTGTTCAGTTAAGCGCTGAAAGAACATGATGAAGTATTTAATTTGTTGGTCACTCATCCCTTTACCTGTGCGCGCTATCAACTGTTTTTCTTGTTGTAAACGCCATTTAAATACTCGTTCAAAGTGACCGACATCCAAGTAAATAAGGTTGTCTAAGTGCGAAAACAGTGGTTGATAGTCAGTGGCCAAAAACGCGTTAACTAACGCTCTAAAATGACCATTTTTATCATCTTCACACTCTAATTGGTTGATTGGGCCACTTAGCTGCTCATTTGATTGGGCCGTGATACCCACGCACCACCCTTCAAAAATCAATATATCCAGTGGCTGCTGATGTTTGGGCCACAAGTAAGTTGCACAGGGCTCGTCAATTGCTTTATCAAAGCGTGGTAACAGTAACGAACGCCGCTGTTTAAAGTCAGCCAAAACTTGTTGGACTAAAGCAGTGTCATGGGTGCCAGGCACACCGCGCGTTGCAAACAAAGGATGGACTTGGCTGGCACGCTGTTTTCGCTCATTTGAGCTTAGGTAAAAATCATCAAGCGATACCCTGTCGGTGCGATAGCCACTGTCGTTTAGGTGCTCTACCAAATACGCCGCTAGGGTTGATTTTCCAGACCCTTGCGCGCCATTAATACCCAGACAATAAGGACGCACGGCACTACTGACTTGCTGATTCAGCCAAGCAACAATTGGGGCCGCATCTTTTATATAATCTGTTGATAACTGATACCGCTCTATAAATGCAGTTTGCCAAGGTTTCATAAGATCTTTTAACTTACTAAAATAATAAAGGCCACTGACGTGACCTTTATTATGCGTTAAATATAAAAATTAAGCCTGTCTGGCTTCTAGCATCAAACGCTTCATGTCTCTGACAGCTTTTTCTAAGCCATCAATTGCAGCGCGAGCGACAATCGCATGACCAATATTTAATTCATAAATTTCAGGCATTTGAGCGATGGGTTTCACATTATGATAATGCAAACCATGACCCGCATTCACGATAATGCCTAAGCTATGTGCATATTGTACACCTTCGCGGATGCGTTCTAATTCTTGTGCTTGTTGTTTGTCATTTTCTGCATCGGCGTAAGCACCAGTGTGGATCTCTATGTAAGGAGCACCCGTGGCTTTTGCAGCATCAATTTGCGCTTTGTTTGCATCAATAAACAAGCTCACCTTAATACCTGAAGCTTCGAGCGCTTTTACAGCTTCAGTGATTTTTGCTTGGTTGCCTATCACATCCAACCCACCTTCAGTTGTGAGCTCTTCACGCTTTTCAGGTACTAAACACACATATTCAGGCTTCACTTCTTGGGCGATAGCCAACATTTCATCTGTTACAGCGATTTCAAGGTTCATACGTGTTTGAATGGTTTTAGCCATTACATATACATCTGAGTCTTGAATATGACGACGGTCTTCACGCAAGTGAATAGTGATGCCATCTGCACCGGCATGCTCAGCAACGCTTGCTGCGTGGGCAGGATCGGGGTAACTGGTGCCGCGTGCCTGTCTGAGTGTTGCAATGTGATCTACGTTAACGCCCAAAAAAATCTCTTTCATAGCCCTACCTTGATATAAATAATTCGCGGCTTTTTAGCGCCTTGTTTCCTAAAAGGGGTTTCAATAAATATCGACTCAAGTGTTTTGCTGGAGTACGAACGGTTGCTTTGGCAAAATCATGCTCTGCCATTGCTAATAAAACTGCGCCCGAAAAACCGTATTGTGGCGTGTCTATCGGTTCAAATCCTAATTCAGGTATATATTGATAATGTAAATTTGCCGTTATCGGCTCACCATGGGCATCAATATCAAACTCAATCCCAAAACCTAATGCACTTAGCAACTGAAACTCATAACTACGCAAAATAGGTTCAACATCGTTATTTTGCGCTAACGAGCATAAATGAGTTTGGTATAACTCGAATACTTGCTCTAAAGGCTCATTACGAGGCACGATACGATAGGTCAGCTCATTCAAATAAAAACCACAATACAGCTGCTTGCCCTGCAATTCTAATGGATTTTGAGCCAGCTCAAAGGAGTTTAAATATTTTAGGTCGTAACGGCCAGCATATTGGGCCAAAATAGGAGCGAAAGGTCTAAGATGTGCGTTGTGTTTTAGTGACTGTTTACCTTTGATACGCGCGATCATACTTAAATGACCAACGCCCTCAACAAGCATATTCAGCATCCATTGAGAGTCGCTGTGCGCTCTACGATGAAGCAAATACACTTGCCGAAAGTCGTTTTGCAATTAGTCTTCTCCGTACCCTAAGCTACGTAGTGCGCGCTCATCATCAGCCCAGCCTGATTTTACTTTAACCCAAAGCTCTAAAAAGACCTTGTTATCCAACATAGCCTCTAAATCTTTACGAGCTTCACGACCAATGACTTTGAGCTTTTCGCCTTTATTACCAATAACCATACGCTTTTGTGATTCACGCTCAACTAAGATCAATGCATTGATCTGCCAAACGCCATTGTCTTGCCATTTAAACTGTTCAATTTCAACAGTAACGGAGTATGGAAGTTCATCACCCATAAAACGCATCAGTTTTTCACGCACAATTTCTGCTGCTAAAAAGCGCATTGAGCGATCTGTTACATAGTCTTCTGGGAAATAAAACTCACTCTCAGGTAAGCGCGCACGCACTTGCTCTTTTACCAAATCGATGTTTTTATTCTGCTTTGCAGAAACTGGTACAATCCCAACAAAATCGCCTTGCTCAGATAGCCATTGCATATGCTTTAGCACATCTTCTTGCACTTTTACTTGGTCAACTTTATTCATCACCACAAGTACAGGACGACCACTTTGTTTGACCTTGTTTAACACCATTTCATCATCGCTGTTCCAAAGTGTGCCCTCTAGAACGAAAATGATCAGCTCAACATCACCGATTGAACTTGAAGCTGCACGGTTCATTAAACGGTTGATGGCACGCTTCTCTTCAATGTGAAGCCCTGGCGTATCAACGTAGACAGCTTGGTAATCACCTTCGGTATGAATACCCATAATGCGATGACGAGTGGTTTGTGGCTTACGAGAGGTGATACTCACCTTTTGTTCCACAATCTTATTGAGTAACGTTGACTTGCCCACATTTGGGCGTCCAACGATGGCAACCATGCCACAGTGTGTGTTAGGCGTCATTTTTTAAAATCTTCAATGCTTTTTCGGCAGCTTTTTGCTCAGCTTTACGACGAGAGCTACCTACTGAAATTATGCTCTCCATCCCTTCCACAATACATTCAACCGTGAACGTTTGGTTATGCGCCTGACCTTTAGTATCAATCACTGTGTATCCAGGTAAAGGCAACTTTCGCGCTTGTAAATATTCTTGCAGCAGCGTTTTTGGGTCTTTTTGGTTATGTCCTGGAGATATCGCATCTAAACGAGAGGAGTACCAAGTTAAAATCAATTCGCTACAAGTATCAATGTCAGAGTCTAAAAACACGGCGCCAATAATCGCTTCTACTGCATCTGCAAGTGTTGATTCACGACGAAAGCCGCCGCTTTTAAGTTCACCAGGGCCAAGTCTTAAATAATCACCTAAGTTAAACTCTACACCAAATTCAGCTAAAGTTTGCCCTCTAACTAAGGTAGAACGCATGCGGCTCAAGTCACCTTCACGCGCTTTGGGAAATTTATGATACAAGGCATTGGCGATGACAAAGCTCAAAATTGAGTCACCAAGAAATTCTAATCGCTCATTGTGCTGACCTTTATGACTACGATGCGTCATGGCCTGCTCAAGCAATACCTCGTTACTAAAGTGATATCCTATCTTACTGTATAATTCTGCTACGTTTTTTTTCATTGCTACTGAATATTACCTAGGCGTTCAAAGCGAACACCAGTTGGAACCCAACCTGGAAGTAGGCTGTCTGGGCCATTTTCAAAATCAAAACTCATCCAAATAAAGACAGCTTTACCGACCAAGTTCTCCTTAGGAACAAATCCCCACATACGGCTATCTTGACTGTTGTTACGGTTATCCCCCATTGCAAAATAGCTATCTTCTGGCACTATCCATTCATCTTTTCTCGTACCAGGTTGTTGCGGGCGATAACGTTCTACAGGTTCTATAGCCTGCGGGTTAATGAGTATATCATGCTGCACATCTGGCAGGCTTTCGGTTAAACGCACCAGCGGCATTGAACCTTGCGTATATTCATCATTGTTAACAATATCAAGTTTGATCTTATTATACTCACCACACACCAAACTGCCCTGTTGCTGCTGGCCATCTGCGCAATTAGGCTTGATGTAAAGCTGGCGATTACGATAAACAATATGGTCACCCGGTAAGCCAATCACTCGCTTAATGAAGTCAATTCGCTCATCAAGTGGAAATTTAAACACCATAACATCACCGCGCTGCGGTTGGCCAACTTCAACCAATTGTGAACGCCAAACTGGGTCTTTAATGCCGTACGCGTATTTTTGCACCAAAATAAAATCACCATCTAATAAAGTTGGCATCATTGAGCCCGATGGGATTTGAAATGGTTCAAAGATGAATGAGCGGAAAATAGTGATCGCCGCAATCATCGGGAAAATAGACTTTGCACCTTCAATAATGGCAGGTTCTGGTGCTATTTGCGCAATCACATCTTCGTCAAGAGGCTCTTCGGAAGAGCCTTGTGCCAATGCAATACGGTCTTTGCGCTTAGGTGCATAAACCAAATGGTCTAGTAGCCAAAGTAAGCCAGAGCCAATGGTCAATACCACCAAAAATATAGAAAAATAGCCTGCCATTAATAAATTCCTGTTATTTACCCACTTTAAGTATGGCTAGAAACGCATCTTGAGGTACTTCTACATTACCTAGCTGCTTCATGCGTTTTTTACCTTCTTTTTGTTTCTGAAGTAGTTTCTTCTTACGACTTACGTCACCACCATAACATTTTGCAATTACGTTTTTACGTAATTGTTTTACCGTCGTACGCGCAATAACATGTCCACCAATAGCCGCTTGAATTGCAATATCGAACATCTGACGTGGAATAAGTTCCTTCAGGGCTTCTGCCAACTGACGTCCACGGCTTTGCGCGCCATCACGGTGTGCGATAATTGCCAATGCATCAACACGGTCACCGTTAATAAGAATATCAACCCTAACCATATCAGATGCTTGGAAGTGCTTGAAGTTATAGTCTAATGACGCAAAACCACGACTCGTTGACTTTAACTTATCAAAGAAGTCCATCACCACTTCAGCCATCGGTAGCTCATACGTTACCGCGACTTGTTTACCGTGATACGCCATTTTGGTCTGCATACCACGCTTTTCAATACATAGCGTAATAACATTGCCTAGATACTCTTGCGGTACCAGAATGTTCGCTTCAACGATAGGCTCGCGGATCTCTAAAATATCATTAACCGGAGGTAAATCCGATGGGTTATCTATTTGAATGGTGCCATGTTTGGTCTCAATCTCATAGATTACCGTTGGCGCTGTGGTGATAAGATCCATGTCATATTCACGCTCCAAGCGCTCTTGAATAATTTCCATGTGCAACATGCCTAAGAAGCCAACACGGAAACCAAAACCAAGTGCAGTTGAATTCTCAGGTTCAAAGAACAACGATGCGTCGTTTAAGCTAAGTTTGTTCAATGCATCACGGAATGATTCATAGTCATCTGAAGAGATTGGGAACATTCCCGCGTATACCTGCGGTTTAATTTTTTGGAAACCAGGTAGGCGCTGTGGTGCTGGATTTTTCGTAAGTGTAATTGTATCACCCACTGGTGCACCGTGAATGTCTTTAATACCAGCAATCACATAGCCTACTTCACCCGTTTTTAAAGTACCAGTGTCGGTTTGTTTAGGTGTAAAAATACCAACTTTGTCAACAAGATGAGTTTGGCCTGTAGACATGATCTTTATTTTATCACCTTGGCGTAGCGCACCATGTTTGATACGCACCAAAGACACAACACCTTGGTATGAGTCAAACCAAGAGTCAATGATAAGGGCTTGTAGTGGTGCTTCCGGATCGCCTTCTGGTGGCGGTACATCACGAACAATGTTTTCTAATACATCTTCGATACCCACGCCTGTTTTTGCACTACATTGCACAGCATCAAGCGCATCAATACCAACGATATCTTCAATTTCCTCAGCAACACGCAGTGGATCAGCCTGAGGTAAATCGATTTTGTTCAAAATTGGAATAACTTCCAAATCCATTTCAATTGCGGTGTAACAGTTAGCAAGTGTTTGTGCTTCTACACCTTGACCAGCGTCAACAACTAGCAGCGCACCTTCACAGGCAGCCAAAGAGCGAGACACTTCGTACGTGAAATCCACGTGTCCCGGGGTGTCGATAAAGTTCAACATGTAAGTTTCACCATCTTTAGCCGTGTAGTTCAAAGTTACACTTTGTGCTTTGATGGTAATACCGCGCTCACGCTCGATGTCCATAGAATCCAGAACCTGCTGCTGCATTTCTCGGTCTGTAAGGCCACCGCATACTTGAATTAGGCGGTCAGAAAGTGTTGATTTGCCATGGTCAATGTGGGCGATGATAGAAAAGTTACGGATATGCTTCATATACTGGATTCTAAACTTCTATAAGTCACTAAATGGATTAAAGTGGCGATTTTACCTCTTATTTATCTCAATCACCATCTATTTGCGTCACGCTCATGCTAATTGGATAAATTTTTACCACTTTCACCTCATGCTGTAACCCTTGCACTCGCCATTTGGCAAATAGATATCCGAAAAAGCCGCCAAATCCAGCACTTAGAATTTGCTTTGGCTCACTCCAATCAAGCGCTAACGCACTCACAAATGAGAATAAAAAAGCACCAAATATCGGGAACATATACACATAAAAGGAATGACTAACGATTTTTGAATCATCAAGGCTAAGTTTAACTTTTTGTCCAACCTGAACTGGCTCGTCAAACTTAATTGGCAAGGTTTTTTTATGGGAGCCAAATAGCTTAGCAAAAATTTGCGAGCCGCATTTGCCGTTGCAGCCCTCACAGGCAGGCTTCTGCTGCGCCTGTAAATAAGCAGTAGTGCCAGAGACTGACACTACGGTAAGTGTTTGTTCTATCATAATGGCCGTTTCACAGACTCTGCGATGCTCTTTGCCGTAATGGCTGGAATATTGCCAACCACAGAGACATCAAATGCGCCAGAGTTATGCACATAAACGGTCGTTGCACCCGATGATAGCGCACCACTTGGACGCTGCCCTGGCAGTGGTCGTTGTACAAATACAGAAACATCGACTAAACCATCAGAAAACAAATAGTAGTCAGCCAGTTCGTTGTTTAAATCTAATTTATGACGGTCAGATTTTAGTAATTTAAATCCCTCAGGCAACCAACCAATTTGCCAGTTACTCTGAGTTGTTTCATCTTTGCTTAACTCTAACGCCGGCAAAGGTGTTGGGAATTCTCTTTGTGTCAATTCGAGTAGCTGTTCAGCGGGTTCAGGCGTTACGCTTATGTGCGTTAATTGTAACTGCTCAAGTAACTCACCTTGCTGCGTTACGTAGGCAGCTTTGAGTAACAGCGACGATTGTGTATCTATCCAAAGCCAATAGTTGTACTTTGAGTCATCTTTTGCTTCTACTCGAACCAACTGAGCAGGACGCCCTGCAATGCGCCCTTTACCACCTAAAACAAAATCGTAATGTTCTAACAACGCTTCAGAATCTTTGAACAATATTTCTGGGATAGGTCCAGCTATAGAATCCGTTTTTACCGAATAAGGCGCTGATTGTGGTTCATAGTAGGTGACTAAATCATCGACTCGCACTATTTCAAGCCCAGCACCATTGAGTAAACTTAAAAGCTCTAATTCTTTGTTATCGTGTTTGGCATGTACCCATCTGTAGGGCTCCATACCTTTACCTTTAAGAACAACAAACGAAGCATCAAAGTTTCTATTGTGGACGGCTGTCGCCATGTTATTTAATAATTGTTTAGCAGAAACAACCTCTTCGGCATGCGCTAAGGTTGCCAAAAATAAACCTAAAATGCAGGCAAGTAATCTCATTTAACTACTTCTTTTCCTCTGATTGTTCACGTTCAGCTTTGTCTTTTTGTTGCAGTGCATAAGCCACGCGAGATTGGCGCTGATGCTCTAAAACCAATGCACCAATACGTTGCTGCTGTAAATCGCGAATACCTTGTTCAGCCTGCTGCAAAGCAGGTTGCTCAGACGAAAAACTCACAGGCGCAACGCCACCTGCTAATGGACGAGACTGTAAAATAGGCATTTCATCAATTGCAGGACTATTTTGCTGTGGCATGGTGTTTACACCAACCACGGCTACCAACGCCACACTTGCCGCTATCGCAATCTGAGACAAAGGCCTACGCCAAGCACTTAACTTAATTACCTTTGTGTCGTTTATTTGTTCTATATCCGCACTGTTATCATCAGTCACATTGTGGCAAGGCTCACTTTCTAAAGCACGGGCAACACTGGCAGTAATGTCAATGTTAATACCACCTGTTTGCGTGTGACGCATCACATCACCAATTTGCGCATAGCGGGCAAACTTTTCTTGGTCTATATGACTCAAAGAAGATTGTTCTAGCTGCAAGTCGCCATCAAGTAAGCGCGATGCAGCTTCTTGCGGTGATGTAGTAAGGTTTTGTTTTGTCATGTTATGACTCACCTATTAGTGGGTTTAAATTATTATCTATTGCCTCTCGCGCCCTAAAGATACGAGAACGAACGGTACCAACAGGGCAATCCATCACTACCGCAATTTCGTCATAGCTCATACCTTCGATTTCACGAAGGGTAATCGCTGTTTTCAAGTCATCAGGCAAACCGTCTATTGTTGAAAATATAACAGCCCTTACCTCATCACTAAGCAATAAATTCTCAGGGGATGCATTTGAGCGTAATTGCTCAGCGCCGTCATAAAACTCAGCTTCTTCAGCATCCACATCGTTGGCCGGGGGTTTGCGCCCTTGAGCCACCAAATAATTTTTTGAGCAGTTAACCGCAATACGATACAACCAAGTGTAAAATGCGCTCTCGCCCCTAAAGTTCGGCAGTGCACGATACGCCTTGATGAATGCCTCTTGGGCTACATCTGCTACATCGCCGTGATTTGATACGTAACGTGAAATCAACGCGGCGACTTTATTTTGATACTTGGCAACTAAAAGGTTGAAGGCGTTTTTATCTCCTTGCTGCACCCGCTTAACCAGTTCTAAATCCAAATCCTGCTCGCTCATTCGAGCCGGTACTCCTCTTTGTTATAGTTATAACTCAATATTTCGTTGCCATTATTTACAGCTACTCTGACTGAGCCATGATTAAAAAGTTCTGTTTTTTTGATATTTTTTTTAAAATAATGACCAAAAGCACGTTTTTAACGTACATAACTGCACTTACATAGCTCACACAAAGCACATATGGTTTACCTTAATTAGGTGTATAATAGCAAAAGATGATGCAACTAGCTGTATGTAGCGCATAGAAAAAAGTGAAGATCCAAACACATGAAGTCAAATAAAAACCATAATACCGATGTAGTCGTTATCGGAAGCGGCGCTGCGGGTTTAAGCTTAGCGCTGTCTTTAGCAAATCATTGTCATGTTACTGTAATAAGCAAAGGCGACTTAAAAGAAGGCTCCACACTGTATGCACAAGGTGGTATCGCAGCGGTATTTGACAAAAAAAATGACAGTATTGAGTCTCATGTTGAAGACACATTGGCCGCCGGTGCAGGTCTGTGCGATCGTGATGCAGTGCATTATACCGCGAGTAACGCAAAAAACTGTTTAAAGTGGCTTATTGAACAGGGTGTGCCATTTGATGTCGAATTTGATAGCAAAGGCAAAGAAAGATTTCATCTTACGCGTGAAGGTGGCCACAGCCACAGACGTATTTTACATGCAGCCGATGCAACCGGCAAAGCAGTACAAACCACGTTAGTCAGTCAAGTACAAGCTCACAGCAATATCACTTTACTTGAACAACACAATGCCATCGACCTTATATGTGACAAAACCAGCGAGCAAAGACGCATAAATGGCGTTTATGTGTTCAATAGGAAAAAAGATCGCGTAGAAACAATCTCAGCAAAATTTGTCGCCTTAGCAACTGGTGGCGCAAGTAAAGTATATCTATATACATCAAACCCTGATGTATCCAGTGGCGATGGTATTGCCATGGCGTGGCGCGCTGGCTGCAAGGTTGCGAATATGGAATTTAACCAGTTCCACCCCACTAGTCTTTATCATCCAGAGCTGCAAAACTTTTTGATCACCGAAGCGATGCGCGGTGAAGGTGCACTACTAAAACGTCCTGATGGCACCCGTTTTATGCCTGATTTCGATAAGCGCGAAGAGCTGGCCCCTCGAGACATCGTTGCGAGAGCCATTGACTATGAGATGAAACGCTTAGGTGCAAATTGCGTGTATCTGGACATTTCGCACAAAGACAAAGATTTTATTATTGAGCATTTCCCTACCATTTATGCCAAGTGCCTAAGTGTTGGCTTAGATATTACCAAAGAAGCTATTCCCGTTGTTCCTGCGGCGCATTACACATGTGGTGGAGTTGTCACTGACTTCAATGGTAAAACCGACATTGACAACTTGTATGCGGTAGGTGAAGTGGCGTATACAGGTCTACACGGTGCTAACCGTATGGCGAGCAATTCATTGTTGGAATGCATCGTTTTTGCGCATGCTGCGGCTAAAGATATCTTGTCTAAAATTAAAACCAGCCCACAACCTCCAGAGCTGCCTGAATGGGACGAAAGTCAAGTTAACGACTCAGACGAGGAAGTCGTTATCACTCACAACTGGCACGAGCTCAGGTTATTTATGTGGGATTATGTTGGTATCGTGCGCTCAACCAAACGGCTAGAACGTGCACTGCGTCGCGTCGAGCTTTTACAGCAAGAAATCAATGAGTACTATGCGCATTTTAGGGTCTCGAATAATCTACTTGAACTTAGAAACTTAGTACTCGTGGCTGAGCTTATTATCCGCTGCGCACTTGAGCGTAAAGAAAGTAGAGGCCTGCACTACACCATTGATTATCCTCAGCAAAGTGATTCACCTAAGCCTACGATTTTAACACCTTAGGCCTTAGATTTATCGTGAGCAAAGCATACTCGGCACAAGTGAGAAAAATCTTGTGCCGATAATGCCCATGCACCTATAAATACATGTTTTTCCTCACCAGAATAGTCTTTTACTTGCAAACACAATACATTCATAAATAACTGAGCACTTGCCACTTTCCCTACCAAATCTAACGCACCTTGAAATTCAATATAGTTATCAGATTCAGTAATCAAGATGGTGCCACTTGGTGGGGTATTTTTTCGACATTGCAGTAGGCATACTTTATATCCAACATAACCTAAAACAATTGCTAGTGAAATCATGTGATACGAAGGAAACAGCATCACACATATAAAAGTGATGCTAGCAAATAAGGCCACAAATGGCTTGTGACCTAATATATTGTTTTCAAATACGAACTTATACGCGGACTCGGTCAAGGATCAATTTAACCATGGCATTGAGTTCTGCATCTGGGCAAGTTTCATGGCCCATAAACCACGCAAATAAATCTGGGTCTTCCACAGCAAGTAAACGTTGGAATACCAATTTATCAGCCTCGCTCAATGCATCGTAAGCGTCGTCAACAAATGGCCCTAACAATACGTCTAGCTCCAACATACCGCGTCGACATGCCCATTTTGTGCGAGACTTTGAATACAGCTCTGCCATTTCAATACCCTTATCTGTAATTGTTTTACTTATACCGCGCAAATTATATCTTAGTTTAGCCTACGAGACACCCAACTTAGTCACAAAAACATCTTGCCTCATATTCTAAGCAGATTTCTTTTACCATCAGCATTTATGCGCATGTCGATATGAGTTACCATTAGCGCCATTCTCTATCTTAAGGATTAATTTTATGTCACTCGCAAGTGCTGTTAATCTACCATACAAGGTAATTACTGTTTCAGGGCCTGAGCAACTGAGCTATTTGCATGGCCAGCTAACCCAAGATATGAACCTGATCACTGAGCACAACTTTATGTGGGCTGGTCATTGCAGTCCAAAAGGCAAGTTGTGGGGCGTATTTCGACTGTTCAAACATCAGCAAAGCTTTATGCTGCTTGGCTCTGAACCTGAGATTGACGCTTCAACTCGAGAACTAAAAAAATATGGTGTCTTTGCAAAAGTAAGTATTGAACCTCTAAATAATGCCAAGATAGTAGGAGTTCACAGCCCGCAATTGAACAATGTATGTGATTTGCTAGGCTTAAATTTCGAAGAGCAGCAAAACGCATGTGATTTTGGTGACAATAAAGCGATTAAACTTGATGATACGAGACTCATTCTTATTGTAAGTGACAGCTATGAATTTCCTGCTGACATTGAATTAAGCAATGACCCAAGCGCATTTATTGAAGCTGGTATTCTCGCTGGCGAGCCACAAATCAATGAACAAAATATTGAAGAGTTTGTGCCACAGATGATCAACCTACAGGCGTTAAATGGTATCAGCTTTAAAAAAGGCTGCTATACAGGCCAAGAAACCGTAGCAAGAATGCGCTACCTTGGTAAAAACAAGCGCGCTATGTATATTGTACAAGGCGAGTCGACAAGGGCGATAGAAGACAGCGAGTTAGAGCTACATCTTGGTGATAATTGGCGTCGTGCAGGAAAGATAGTTCATCAGGTTTTTAACTCAACAACAAATACTTACAGCGCTTTGGCCGTTCTCCCAAACGACACTGAACATTCAGCACAGTTACGTGCAAAAAATTCACCCGAGGTAGCCCTTAAGATATTACCGCTACCCTATTCTCTAGATGACCAATAAACGGGATATATTATGAAAATCGCACCGAACAAAGTGGTAAGTATGCATTACTCTGTATTAGATAATGACAACAACACCATAGACAACTCTTTCGATGGTGAACCACTGGTGTTTATCGTAGGTACTGGCTATTTGATCCAAGGCCTTGAAGACGCGCTAATTGATAAGCAGGTTGGCGACAAACTCAGCGTCACTGTTGAACCAGAGCAAGGCTATGGTGAGCGTCATGATAACCTGATGCAAGCCGTACCAAAATCTATGTTTGAAGGCATGGATATTGAAGTGGGTATGCAATTTAGAGCAACCACAGATGATGGCGACCAAATGGTAATGATCATCGATATCCAAGATGAAGAAGTGATAGTTGATGGCAACCATCCTTTATCAGGGATCACACTTAATTTTGACGTAGAAATTTTAGAAGTACGTGACGCTACCGATGAAGAGCTTGCACATGGCCATGTGCATGGTGAAGGTGGCTGCGGTCACGACCACTAAGCTAAACTTATGAACAAGCGCCTATTCGGCGCTTGTTATCTTTTCACTTAATGCGTCTAACAACCTTGCTTGGTCATTAGTCCCCAAGCGATATTTCATACCATCCGATAAACTCACTTCAATCGCGCTAAATCCAGATGCCGAATAAACCCAACCGTCATTGGTTATACGCATACCAACACCGTGGCGCAGCGAGTTTGTAACGCCTTTGATTTCCTCAATATCATCAAAACTAAGGGTTTTCTTGGCAACACCAGGCCCAAACCACCAACTTAAAGTTCGTTGTTCTTTGTTTACTTCTATTGTTAAGCCGTAAAATAAACAAGCTAAAACGGCAATAATAATGCCAAAAACAAGCACTATCACATTGTATCCAAGCAACCAGGTCGCCAAAATTAAAAAGCTTGCTATCCAAGCTAAAATAGCCATTATTGCCCATGAAAATTGGGTGTGACGGTACATAAATTTCCTCTTTAAAAGCTATAAACGAAAGTGGCACCAAGCTCAGTATCTGCTTTTAGCTTATTTTCTTCTGGTTGTGAATTATAACGATAGCTATATGACACCTTCAACGACACACCACCTAAAACCTGACTAACAATAGCGGTTTCACTGATCAAGCGGTCATTTAACCCTGACAAAGAAATTTCCATACTCACATCTTGATTAAAACGTGTACGCTTAGAAATATTCCTCTCCCACTGCAATGCGATACGAACAAGCTGACCCTGCTTTAGCCGTGATTCACCTATCGGCAGCTCTGTTTCACCATCTGTTTTTGACAAGTACAAACCCGGACCAATATCAAAATCTACGGTGTCTTTTCGACCTTCAAACAAACGATTTCCATAGCCCAGTGCCACCGTGGTTGTATACTCTTTACCGCTGAATTTATCGTCAAGATAATCTGCATACAGGAAGAATGACTCATTATCTTGACCAACTTTATAGTTTCCCTGTGCGGAAACAAAGTATTTAGATGCAGAGACTTCATGTTGACCGTTATCGTTAGCATCATCTTCACGGTACAAAGCGTCTAATTTGAATTGATTTCGCCACTGCGTAAAATCTTGGTAGATATTACTTTTTAGCTTAAACGCAGTGCTATTTTTGTTGCCGTTATTAGCAATTAAGCCAAACTCAACGTCTCCATACAACAAATCCCCTTGATGTTTCTGATGGATTTCTTCGTCTGACAACTCGCCATATTTATGAAAATCTTTTAATGGATCTGAGGCATAGCTTTTTACCGCAAGCAACAAGCTAAACAAACACAAAATTATTTTTAAATACTGCACGACTTCCCAACCACTACTTCAAAAGAGTTTACTCAGACTCGTTTTGCTTCCACAAAACATGACAAAACGGTGCATCGATATCTCTGCTAATCAGAATTTTTGCAAGCACTTCATCGCCATCTTCGTACTCAATACCGATAAGCACTTGTACAAAATGTTCAGGCTCTATCTCAAGCGCAACAAATTCCTGCCAACTTTCATCTGGTTCACTATCTTCAATAAAACCATAGTCTTCATGATGCAGATTAAACTGTTCAATATCTTGATCTGATAAATTCTCAGGTGCGAGTTGTTGAAATATTTCATATGCTTGATGGGTTATTTCTTCAACACTACAAAGGCGGGCTGACATGGTTGAGGCTCTCTTAATTAATGCATTCATTGCTATGATAACAAAATCATAAAATTAAAGGCCACGATGTTTCGTTAAATATGCAAATTTATCTGCTGAAATTACAATAGCTAGAATATAAACTCTAAAACAGACCATAATTATAACCATAACAGGATTTTTTAATGCTCACTGTAGAACACCGCGAAAATGTCGCTTGGGTCACGCTCAACCGCCCAGAAAAACAAAATGCACTTACCTTTGAGATGTTTGTTGCCATTGATAAAACGATAAAGCGACTCAAAAAGGACCGTCAACTAAGAGCCGTTGTTATTCAAGGTGCAGGAGGCAACTTTTGCTCTGGGCTCGACGTAAAGTCGATGATAAAAAAACCATCTGCAATTGTTCGGCTGCTGTTTAAATGGTTACCAGGTAACGCCAACTTGGCGCAACGTGTATGTCTTTCGTGGCGTCGCCTCCCAGTACCTGTTATCGCTCTGATTGATGGAAATTGTTTTGGCGGCGGTCTACATATCGCCCTTGGCGCTGACTATCGAATTACAACAAGCTGTGCACAATTAGCTATCATGGAGTCTAAATGGGGGTTGTGTCCAGATATGGGTTCAGGCCCACTACTTCCTTCAATACTTAGCTATGATCAAGCTTTAAAACTTGCTTGGCTAGGAACGACAATCAGTGGTAAGCAAGCAGCGCAATTAGGTCTAGCATCCGAAGTGAGTGATGACTTACAAGCTAGTTGCGATGATTTGTTAAAGCGATTACTTATTCGTTCACCCGACACACTCGCCGCTATAAAGCGTGTTAACCAAAGCGCTTATCAACAAAATCTCAGAGCAACATTAGCCAAAGAGACATTTACTCAGATAAAACTGCTACTCAATAAAAATACCAAAACCGCTATGCACAATGCCACTCATGATGAGCAAAAACCCTACAGTGTTAGAAGCAAATGGTAATTTGGTCCAATAGCAATAATTTGCATAAGTTGATTATTATGGACCTCTGTAGACATGAATGATTGGGTAGCCTCGTTGCGTCAGCTTATTAAGTTTATTATTGCCTTGGGTATTTTGTTGATGTGTTTATATAGCGCTAAATTAATGACTTTATGGTGGCAAATCCCATTACCTTCGCCGCTGGTTGCTATGCTCATTTTGCTACTTTTACTGGCCAGTAAAATTATAGAACCTAGCTGGCTGGCGCCCGCCTGTGCACCCATTTTAAAGTATATGGCGCTGTTCTTTATCCCAGCAGGCGTTGGCATTGTGCAATATACCTCCTTACTCGCGCTTTATTGGCCTCTGTTGGTATGCACGTTGATATTGGTGCCCGTTGCTGGCTTAAGTTTAGTGGGCTTCGTTGCAAAAAAAGGGCTGAAAAATGACTAGCTCAGCCTTGGTTGTTATCTTGATCTGCGCCCTGTTTTATCTTTTTCGACGGGTATATCGAGCCTACCCTATTTCGCTATTAAACCCATTACTTATGTGTATTGTTACCATCAGCACAGCATTATTAGTCTTAGATATAGAATACCAAGTATTCTTTTTTGCAGCCCAGCCGATACACTTTTTTTTAGAGGTTGCCGTTGTCGCTCTAGCCTACCCTCTTTACATGCAGTTTCACGATATTAAACGTTACTTTGTGCATATCCTGTTATGTAGTTTTATCGGTGTTAGCAGTGCAACGGTAATTGCACTGCTACTGTGTAAACTGTTTTCAGTGGATGAACAACTCAGTGCTTCACTCGCAGCCTTATCTGTCACCACCCCCATCACTATCATTGTGAGCGAAAGCCTCGGTGGTGTAAGCGCTATTGCTGCCATAATGGTTATTTTAGTTGGCGTGTTTGGTGGTATATTTGGTTTATCGTTACTAGATAAATTGCATATTAAGCACCCTAAAGCACAAGGCATTGCGCTGGGCGTAGCTTGCCATGCAATTGGCACTGCAAGCGCCTTTGAGCATCATCCAATAACGGGTGCCTATGCGTCTGCAGCGATGACCATTAGTGCCATCACTACTGCAATTTGGGTGCCGCCATTTTATACTTGGCTAGCGATGCTGTAAAAGCCACGCTTTAAACAAGGAAAACAACGTGATCGAGCAAGAAATAAAACAATTTGAACACTACTTTAACCTGATCAGAGACTATTTGGTGACCTACAGTATGCAAGTGGTAGGTGCAATCCTGATATTGCTTATTGGTCTTTGGGTCTCAAACCGACTGTCTAAAATGGTTGAAGCGCTGATGCAGCGCCATAATATTGATGTCACGCTTACCAACTTTATTAGCAATGTCGTCAAAGTATTACTCATTATCATGTTTGTGATCATCGCCTTAGGAAAAGTTGGTATCAGTGTTACGCCTTTTGTTGCAGCCATTGGTGCCGCTTCACTTGGTGCTGGTTTGGCGTTACAGGGAATGCTATCAAACTATGGTTCTGGCTTTGCCATAATTGCTACTCGCCCGTTTATTGTTGGTGATACAATTCAGATCAAAGGTGTCAGCGGTCAAGTTAAACAAATCGAACTAGGACACACTATTCTCATCAATGAAGAGAAAGTTGAGATAACGATTCCAAACAAACATATTGTTGGAGAAATCTTACACAACTCATTTGAGTACTCTCTTGTCAAAGGTGAAATTGGTATCGCTTATCACAGTGATAGCGATATTGCCATTAACGAAATAGTCAATGTAATTGTCTCTAACGATAAAGTGGCGCAAAGCCCGCAACCACAAGTAGGCATTGAACAATTTGCTGATAGTGCGGTGATCATTAGCTACCGTTATTGGGTGCCCACCTCGCAAATTATCGAGACTAAGCTGGCAATCAACAAACAGGTTTATCGCACAATTAAATCAGCAAACATTGACATTCCTTTCCCTCAACGGGTAGTCACATTGCACAAAGAATCCTAAAGAAAAGGCACCTTTCGGTGCCTAATTGTTGGGAAATCAATTCGTTAAATGTTCAATAGACCAGCGTGTGAGCCAATGCACGGGCAGCGCCATAATCTGACATCATTCGGCACAATAGCTCATGGCACGGCACACTGCCGTTAAGTAATTCTGTGTCCTCTAGAAAAAACACCATGAGTGGGCCTCGCCGTATCACAACATACATAGATAAAATACTGTGCCCTTGACCTTTCAGGGCATCAATCACGGCCAATTCATCATCTGACCAAGCACAATCAAAGCTCGCTTGTGCGCTTAAGGCCTGCTCGGTTACCTCTTTGCAAACTAATATGCTGTCTACATCACTAAATACCGACTTACGACGAGAATATAGCCGCATTTGAACGCCACTTTGCGCGACATGCCGAAAAGTAAACATTTTGCTATCAAGGTGATTGAGCCCTTTATTCATAGCGTCTATAAATGCTGCTGTGTGATCAAAGTCAAACTTTATTACACCCTCAGCCATAGGCCTGCTCACCCAAATAAATTACACTAATTTAACTATAATGCTAATTTCGTTTTATGCAAAATTAATTATTAACAGATTGACAACCAAAAAGTATTAAAGGTGGGGGCAATGAAAATAAAAACTACCTTTTATCAAACAACTAATAAAAAAGAGCAAAAATATGTTTGCCCTTTTTTACTGTTGCATTCGACTAAAGACTGATATCAAACCCAGTATTATTTAACTAATTAACACAATCATCTTTAGGTGCTGGCGTACGAATATGAATATCTCGTTGCGGAAATGGGATCTCAATTTGGTATTTTCGAAGTGCATCGTCTATCGCCCACAAGTAATCAGAAACCAACGCGGTTGGGCGTTTTACTTGTTCAGGTTGAACCCATACTCCTAGGGTGAAATTTAAACTACTGTCTCCAAACCCAGTCATCCAAACCGTTGGCTCACGGCCCAAACTGTTTAGCGTATAAGGTACATTGTCTGCGGCCTCTAAAACTGCCTTTTTCACTAATGCCTTATCACTGCCATAAGCTACCGAAAAGGAAATTCTAAAGCGCCTAACTTTTTCTGCTAAGGTCCAGTTAGTAACTAAACCTGATACCAACTCCGCATTCGGGATAAGAATATCCACATTATCATTGGTACGAATTAAAGTCGCGCGCATATAAATGGCCATCACTTCGCCGACAACATCATTAGACAGTTCAACAAAATCTCCCACCTTGACTGTTTTTTCTAATAGTAAAACAAGTCCAGAAACAAAATTGTTGACCATACCTTGTAAGCCAAGGCCAATGCCAACACCAAGGGCACTGGCTATCAACGCCAGCTCTGTCATTTTCATACCCAGTGATGTTAAGGCAATAATAAAACCGATAAATAGTACGATGTAATGTATAAAGCGACCGATGACATACGCTGAGGTGTGGGCAATCATGCCCTGACGCATTGCCAAACGTCCAAATGCCGCTCTCAGTACCCGAGAAATGATAAAGGTGAGTAACAGCACCATAAAAAATGATAACAGTTCGCCAACAAGCAAAGAAAAATCGCCTACTTTAATAAGCTCTTTATCAAGCCAACTCATATCCATTTATTTTTCCTCAAAAAAAACGCCACACTCAATGAGTGTGGCGTTTACCATTAAAATTGGCAACTAATTTTGCAAGCCGTTATGCTTTGCGCCAAGTGGTTTTTCCTGCGCTATCTTCTAGCACCACCCCCATGGCATTGAGCGCATCACGCGCTTCATCTGCAGCCGCCCAATCTTTGTTTGCGCGAGCTTCATTGCGTTTAACAATAAGCGCCTCAATTTTTGCCACTTCATCGTTATCTTGCTCGCCTTGCAAGAAACGTTCAGGCTCTTGCTGTGCAATGCCTAACACACCTGCAAGTTGTACTAAGATGTAAGCCAGTTCGCCCGCCGATTTAGCATCTTTGTCTTTCAGTAAGTTCACTTCTTTCGCGAGCTCAAAAATCACCGGCAATGCTTCAGGGGTATTGAAGTCATCATTCATAGCCGTTTCAAAACGCTTAGCGTATTCGTTACCCTCAAGTGACACCTCAACTAACTCTACACCGCGAAGCGCTGTGTAAATGCGCTCTAACGATGAACGCGCTTGATCTAAGTTTTCTTGAGAGTAGTTTAACTGACTACGATAATGACCATTGATCAAGAAGTAACGAACAGTTTCACGGTCGTATTGTTTTAGTACTTCGCGCACCGTAAAGAAATTGCCTAACGATTTAGACATTTTCTCTTTGTTCACTTGCACCATACCTGTGTGGATCCAAGTATTCACATACTTGCCATTGTTAGCACAGCATGACTGCGCGATTTCATTTTCGTGATGTGGAAATTGCAAGTCAGAACCACCACCGTGAATATCAAAAAACTCACCAAGGTGTTTTGAGCTCATCGCACTACATTCAATATGCCAACCTGGACGACCTTCACCCCATGGTGACTGCCAAGCTGGCTCGCCAGCTTTGGCCTTTTTCCAGAGAACGAAGTCTAACGGATCGTCTTTGTCTTGCGCCACTTCAACACGCGCACCCGCTTGCAACATCTCTAAATCTTGTTGTGACAGCTGACCATATTGCTCAAAGGTCGACACATCAAATAACACATCACCACTACCAGCAACATACGCATGGCCTTTAGCAATGAGCTTTTCAATCATCGCGATGATCTCATCCATGTGCCCCGTAACCGTAGGCTCAATATCCGCAGGTAAGATATTTAAGGCTGCAAAGTCTTCATGCATGGCTTTGGTCATACGCACGGTTAAATCGTTTATCTCTTCGTTGTTCTCTGCCGCACGTTTAATGATTTTATCGTCAACATCTGTGATATTGCGTACATAGGTTACGTCATAACCTAAGTAACGTAGGTATCTGTTCATCACATCAAATGAAACATAAGTACGTGCGTGTCCCACATGGCAGAAATCATAAATGGTGATACCACACACATACATGTCGACTTTACCTTCGACTAATGGTTTAAACGGCGCTTTTTGGCGAGTTAGTGTGTTGTATATCTGCAACATGTAGTGTTTTTCCTAAACAAAAAAGACATAAAACATAATCATAACACTTGCCCCGCCGCTGCTCTATAGCCAATTTAATGCTACAGGCACAAATCGACAGGTTTTTTCTTATGTACGATTAATTCTCTTTGAAAATTGTCAGCTCCTACTTTTGTGCTATAGAATACAGCCTTTGTAAATTCTAAAGATTAGGAAGCCGAAATGGTTGTTCTACACACAAACTACGGTCAAATCAGCGTTAACTTATTTGCTGAAGATGCACCTAAAACAGTTGAAAACTTTTTAAACTACGCAAAGTCTGGTTTTTACGATGGCACAATCTTCCACCGTGTTATCGATGGCTTTATGGTTCAAGGCGGTGGTTTTGCACCTGGCATGGAACAAAAGTCTGTGCAAGCGCCGATTGAAAACGAAGCAAACAATGGCCTGAGCAACAAAACTGGTACACTAGCGATGGCGCGTACACCAGATCCTCACTCTGCAACTGCGCAATTTTTTATCAACGTCAATGACAACGACTTCTTGAACTTCAGCAGTGAAACTTCACAAGGTTGGGGTTACTGCGTGTTCGGTGAAGTTGTTGAAGGTATGGACGTAGTTAACAAGATCAAATCTGTTGCTACTGGTTCAGCTGGATTCCATCAAGACGTGCCTCTTGAAGATGTAATAATCGAAAAAGTAACTGTCACTGAATAATCCAAAAATATTATAAGCGGGCTTTGCCCGCTTTATCTCAAAAGAAGAGCCATGAGAAAAACCTATTTCATCTCCGACCTACATTTAAGTGACGACTACCCGCAAATTACTCAAGCCTTCTTTGACTTTTTAGCAATGCACATGAACGCTGATGTAGATGCTTTGTACATTTTGGGCGACTTTTTTGAGGTGTGGATAGGTGATGATGAGCAAAGTCCACTTGCTATTTCAGTAGCAAACAAGCTCAAGGCCGTTGCACAAGCAGGTATCAATATTTTCTTTACCCATGGCAACCGAGACTTCTTACTCTCTAAACGCTATGCCAAACAAGCCGGATTCACACTACTACCTGAACAGCATATTGTCGATTTATACGGTACCCCGACGCTAGTATTACATGGCGACGAAATGTGTACTCAAGACATTGCCTATCAAAAGTTTCGTAAAAAAAGCCGTGGCTGGTGGTGGCCAAGATTAATTTTATCTTTACCTTTAAGCGTTCGCCGCAATATTGCTCGCAATGGTCGCGCAAAGAGCAAAGCTAACCAAATGGGTAAAGCCGCTGAAATTTTGGATGTCACACCCAGTGCCGTGTTGGAAATGTTCGAGCGTTATAACGTGGCGCATATGATCCACGGTCATACCCACCGCCCCGATGTACATATTCACGAGCACAACAATAAACGGCTTACCCGCACGGTATTAGGTGACTGGTATAGCCAAAGCTCATATTTAGTGGTGAACGAAACTGGTGAGCAAGAATTAGTTAAAGATAAGCCTGCATAGCAGCACAAAAGCTCTCTACTTAAATTTGTATTTAAAATGCCCACTAATACTAGCTAAATAAATCGCCCTGCCTGTCACGCATTTCTTTTGCGTGGAGGTATGCTACCCCCTGTTCTGTTTTTCGTCTCGTTGGACCATTGATCTGCTCTAATCATACAGGACACTTTTATAATGGAATATAATCCAAATATCGAGGTGTAAAATGACAAAAAGAACTAATAGAAGTTATCCAGCTGAGTTTAAGCAAGAAGCAGTAG
>NZ_JAAUWV010000026.1 GCF_014694405.1 Pseudoalteromonas sp. S16_S37 | reverse complement strand
TTAATCTCCATTTTGCAAGGTTTTGAGGGGTGAGAAAACAAACGTTGCAAAATGAGGATAGTAAGATCGTTTAGATCATCAAGAAGATCAATGCATTAAGTGATTTTCAGTGTCGACTACATAACACACACTAGCAAGCTAAACATGTGTGGCGGATGCGTATTTAGCTCTGATTAGTTATTTATTTTTTAGCAACTTATATGATGTGTGGTGGATTTACAATACGGTTTTGTGCCTAATTGTCAAACAAAGGGGCAAAAGCCAAGTGCCATCCGACGCTTTAACCGTTTTACACAAAGGACTAAATAGAGTCACAAGTAGCCTTTTTCCTCGTGATATTTTTAACGCATGATTATGCCTGAATGTAGTTGCCCATAATGGTATTTATAAATGTCGGATGGCGTGGCTTCGCCACTTATCCAACCTACTCGCTAATTATCAAATAACGTAGTAAAAGCACCAGAAGCGGTGATGGCGGTTAAGGTTGCTTTAAATGAGCTCAGCATCGCTTGGTGAACAAAGTTACCCATGCTGATACGCTTTACGCCAAGGTTTTTTAACGTATCAAAGTCAACCAACTCAGGTACACACATAACATTAATTGGTAGCGTTGTTACACTTGTTATTGCTTGTATATCGGTGGCTAAATGCAGACAAGGATAAAACAGCCCATCGGCCCCAGCTTGTTGATAAAGCGCAGCCCTGTGCAAACTGGCTTCAAGTGGTTTTTCAACATTAAGCAAATAAGTATCACTGCGCACATTAATAAATATATCCACTTGCGCTTGTGTTAGCTGCGCCTTAATTGCGCTGAGCTTGTGTGCAAATTTTTCTGCATCAACCAGTGTTCGTTGGCCGTTTGCTACGGTGCTGTCTTCAATATTAATGCCCACCACACCCAGCTTAGCCAACTTAATGATGTTATTAGCAACCTCTTGAGGCGAATCTGCATAACCCGCCTCAATATCAACGCTCAGTGGCAAACTTGAATGCTGAGCAATGGCGGCCACTACGTTTAGTAGCTCAGCAAAGCACACCTCTTCACCATCTTGTTTACCCAACACGTTTGCAATCGCCGCACTGGATGTGCCAATCGCTGCAAACCCCAACTCTTGCGCAATCTGCGCACTGGGCACATCCCACACATTACAAAGCAGCAACGGTTGTACTTGGGTATGTAACTCTTTAAAAGTCATTGTATTTCCTATTATTTATCAAAACCTGTTTGTTGAGGTGAATAATAGAGGGAGGCAGTGATGACTACGCGCCATTTGTGGAACTGAACGTGAAAAAGTGGGGGAATTTTATGCTACGGTAGGTTGGTATAAGCGAAGCGCCATCCGACATTTTAACCGTTTTACGCAATGGGCATATTTGTTTGTAAGGCGCAGCTCGTCGGCATGTAATTGTGCTTTATGGTGTTTCTCAATGTCGGATGGCGTGGCTTCGCCACTTATCCAACCTACTCGCACAGGTGTTCAGGCACAAAAAACGCGAGTGTGTTGCTACTCGCGTTATATTTTAAATTGGTTTAATATCAAAATCTTAACGCATTGTAACAAACTCTTCTGACCCCGTCGGGTGTATAGCCACAACCGAATCAAAGTCTGCTTTGGTAGCGCCCATTTTCATTGCTACGGCAAAACCTTGGATCATTTCATCAACGGCAAAGCCGATGCCGTGTAGGCCAACTACTTTTTCGTCTGGCCCTGCGCACACTAGCTTCATTTTGCATGGCTGGCGGTGTTGGGTTACGGCGGTGTACATGGCGGCAAAGGTGGAGGTGTATACCTTAATGTTGTCTTCGCCATATTGTGCAATGGCTTGTGGTTCGGTTAAACCAATGGTGCCAATAGGTGGGTGACTGAATACCACGGTGGGTACTAGGTTGTAGTCCATTTTGGCATCGGGCAATTCTGGATTGAACAAGCGCTCTGCCAGCATGCGGCCCGCTTTTACTGCAACAGGGGTTAGCTCAATGCCGCCTTCCATAATATCGCCAAGGGCATAAATGCCTTTTACAGAGGTATTTTGGTATTCATCTACTTTAATAAAGCCACGTTCATTGGTTTGTACATCGGTGGCTTCTAGGTTGATGAGGTCGGTCACAGGCTCACGGCCGATGGCCCAAATTACTTGGTCTACGCTATGCGATTGGCCATTTTCTAAGTGTAGCGTTACCGAGCCATCGGCTTCTTTAGTTAATGCTTTTGGTATTGCGTGGGTGTGCAGTGTTGGGCCTTCTTTTTCCATCACTTCTACTAAGGTTTCAACCACCATTGGGTCAAAG
Organism: Pseudoalteromonas sp. S16_S37; assembly: GCF_014694405.1. GTDB lineage: Bacteria > Pseudomonadota > Gammaproteobacteria > Enterobacterales > Alteromonadaceae > Pseudoalteromonas. The sequence continues at coordinate 53,131 of NZ_JAAUWV010000026.1, read as the reverse complement.
CTGCGCAGTGGGGCATGTTTGCGTACAAACAGATGGGTTTCTGTGCCTAGACTGTTTAACACACCGGCCAGCTCTACGGCAATGTAGCCTGCGCCAATCACGGCAACGCGGCGTGGTTGTTCATTAAGAGCAAAAAAGTCATTAGAGTCTATGCCGTACTCTGCACCGGGAATGTTAGGAATGCTAGGGCGACCACCTACGGCAATACTGATATGATCGGCGGTATAGTGCTCGCCGTTCACTTCCACGGTGTGGTTGTCTACAAATTTGGCAAAGCCGTTTACCACGGTTACGCCATTTTTAGCCAGATATCCTTCATAGCCTTTGTGAATACGGCCAATGTAGGCTTCGCGGCTTTCAACCAGTTTTGCCCAGTCAAAGTTTTTTAACTCAACATCAAAACCATAGTCAGGGGCGTAGAGCTTAATGGCTTCTGCCACTTGGGCACCGTGCCACATTACTTTTTTAGGTACGCATCCTACATTTACACAGGTGCCGCCCATGTGCTTTGCTTCAATTAAAGCCACTTTCGCACCGCGCATTGCCGCACGGTTTGCCGATGCAATGCCACCACTACCGCCGCCAATGGCAATATAATCAAAATGTTGAGCCATAACTTCCTCTTAAATTCTTGAAAAATACACTACGCTTTGGGAATGTAGACCTCGATACGTAGGAAAAAATAACAGTCTAACTTGTAATTGCGGCGTTTGCCCCAATTTCAACTCAATAAGCCTAAATAACGATAGAGAAAAAATATGAGTAACCCATTAATTGGGCTAGAAGGCCTACCACCGTTTTCTAAAATTCAGCCGGAGCATATTGTTCCTGCATTAAAAAAAGCCATTGCTCATTGTCGTGAAACCATTGACGAAGTATTAAAAAACGACGCTTTTACATGGCAAAACTTGGTACTTCCAATGGAAGAAGCCGACGATAAATTATCTCGCATGTGGTCGCCTGTTTCTCATATGCATTCAGTTGTAAATAGCGATGCTCTGCGTAAAGCTTATGATGAGTGTTTGCCGTTGATCTCAGAGTATTCAACGTATGTAGGCCAACACCAAGGTTTATACCAAGCTTATAAATCTATTAAAGAGTCTGATGAATTTGCAAAGATGAGTGTGGCGCAGCAAACAACCATTAATAACGAGTTAAGAGACTTCGCCTTATCTGGTATTGCTTTGAGCGAAGACAAGCAAAAGCGCTATGGTGAGATAAGCGCGCGTTTGTCTGAACTCGCCGCTAAATTTGGTAATAATGTGATGGACGCCACGCAAGCTTGGCAAAAACACATTACCGATGAATCGCAGCTGTCAGGGTTACCTGAGTCAGCATTGGCACTTGCCAAGCATACTGCGCAAGCAAAAGGCCTTGAAGGGTGGGTGTTTACCCTAGATTTTCCATCATACCTACCGGTAATGACTTATGCAGATAACCGCGAACTGCGTGAAGAAGCCTATCGTGCGTTTGTTACAAGAGCATCTGATCAAGGCCCAAATGCTAATGAGTTTGATAACTCGCAGATAATGGCAGAAGCGCTGGCGCTGCGTCATGAGTTGGCGCAATTGCTAGGTTTTGAAAGCTATGCGCACAAATCACTGGCCACAAAAATGGCTGAGTCGCCAGAGCAAGTGTTTGCGTTTTTAAACGACCTTGCTGCAAAGTCTAAACCTCAAGCGCAAGCGGAAGTGGCTGAACTGGTCGAGTTTGCAAAGAGTCAGCATGGCATCGAGCAATTAGAAGCTTGGGATTATGGCTACTACGGCGAAAAGCTTAAACAAGCTAAGTATGCAATCTCTGATGAGCAGCTGCGTCCTTATTTCCCGGCAAACACGGTGTTAAGCGGTTTATTTAAAACCGTAGAGCGCTTGTTTGGTATTAAAGTAACTGAAATCAAAGAGTTCGATTCGTATCACCCTGATGTACGTTTTTTTGCTATCCATGACAGAAACGGCGAGCTTAGAGGCCACTTTTACCTAGACTTGTATGCGCGTGAAAACAAACGTGGTGGCGCGTGGATGGATGACTGCATGGGCCGTAAGGTGCGTGCTAACGGCCAGCTGCAAACACCTGTGGCTTATTTGGTTTGTAACTTTAACAAAGCGGTAGGCGATAAACCTGCGTTGTTTACCCATGACGAAGTCACCACGTTGTTCCATGAGTTTGGTCATGGTATTCACCACATGCTTACGCAAGTTGACGCCGCTTCTGTTGCGGGCATCAATGGCGTGGCGTGGGATGCGGTCGAGTTGCCAAGTCAGTTTTTAGAGAACTGGTGCTACGAAGAAGAAGCGCTTAGTTTTATTTCTGGTCACTACGAAACTGGCGAGCCGTTACCAAAAGAGTTATTGGATAAGCTATTGGCTGCTAAAAATTATCAATCAGCCATGCAAATGCTGCGTCAAATTGAATTTAGTTTGTTTGATTTCCATATTCACGCAGATTATAAGCCGAGTACGCAGTGTAATATTCAGGGCATATTAAACGCAGTGCGTGAAAAAACCGCGGTTATTAAAGCGCCTGAGTTTAACCGTTTTCAACATAGCTTTAGTCATATTTTTGCTGGTGGCTACAGTGCGGGTTACTACTCATACAAATGGGCGGAAGTGCTCTCTGCTGATGCATTTTCTAAGTTTGAAGAAGAGGGCATTTTTAACGAGCAAACGGGCCGTGAGTTTATGGAGCACATTCTTGAAAAAGGCGGTTCTGAGCCACCTATGGTGTTGTTTACTCGCTTTAGAGGCCGAGAGCCGCAAGTGGACGCGTTATTGCGCCACAGCGGCATAAACTGTGCCGCTTAACGCATAAAGCGCATATAAAAACGAACAAAGGCACCAAATTTGGTGCCTTTGTTGTGTTTAGCGTTCGCAAATTCGTTTTCTAGGTCTATGCTTTTTAAAGAATAGAGCGAATTAGGGTAGCGATATGAGCAAGTTGGTGTTGGCCATTGATGATGACAAGTTAGCGCATTGCATTATTGAAGAAGCGCTCTCGTCGTCGTGTCGATTACTACACGCAAAAAATGGCGAAGAAGGAATACGCTTAGCACAAAAATACCAACCCGATATCATCTTGCTTGATGTAGAAATGCCCGGCATGAAAGGCTTTGAAGTATGCGAAAAAATGAAAAGCATGGAGCTGCTAGCCGATATCCCCGTGATGTTCTTATCATCCAAAGGCAGTCTTGCTGAGAGAATGAAAGGCTATAACTCAGGAGCCGCAGACTATATTGTTAAACCCTTCGAAAGCTTAGAGTTGTTAGCGCGTATCGAAGTGCTTGATACCTATCGACAGCAATCCGTTCAGCTAAAACAAGACATGCAGCGCGCACAAGTCACCGCCGAAATAGCCATGACTGACTCAGGAGATATGGGGCGCATTATGCGTTATGTGGGTCAATCGTATCATGCCCATGACCTCACCTCATTGAGTGAGTACTTTTTTGAGTTTTTTGTACCACTCAAATTAGATGTAGCGGTGGTGTTTTGGTATCACGACAGTGAGGTGTTTTTTTCTCACAATGGCACCATTCAGCCCATTGAGCAGGAGCTACTTGAAAAGCATCGTGATAGCAGCCGGTTTGTGGATTTTGGCCAGCGCACAATCATCAATTACCCTAAAGTCTCGCTTTTAGTTAAAAACATGCCGATTGACGACCCCGCTTTATATGGCAGATATAAAGATTTACTCCCGCATATTTTAGAAGCCACCAATGCAAAGCTCAAAGATATGGAAATAAGTGAAGATGCACTTAACAAAGTGGAGCAAATTGGTTTTGAGTTTGAAGAGCTCAGTGAGCAGTTACATGGTGTAGACGAGCAACATGCCGTTAAGGTTGCAGAGTTTATTGAGTTGACCCACAGAATGCGCAGTCAATTGCCAAGTGATCAGGCGGTGCAACTTGAAAAACTACATGAACACTTTGAGTTTTTAAATCTTGAACTGAATTTGATTAAATCAAAGTTAAACGAAATTACCAGAGTGCGTTATCAGCTCATCGAAAGCTTAAATAAAATATCTAAACCGTGGGGGGAAGACGAGGTGGCTGCGCAAACCGACATCGAGCTATTTTAACACCTTGAGGGTGCTGTAAAACTTTATGTAGCCAGAGGCTATTTAGCACGAAGTGCTTTAGGTATACTAGCGGCGCATGAACACAGGAGTTTGCAGTGCTTATTCATACCCCATTTGTTGAAAACCATCCTTACCTGACCGGTCTTGAACAGCGTTTTGCTTTAGGGCAATGGGCTGCACAGTCAGATAACATTGATAATCCTAAGTTTAAGTTGATATATGATGAACTTGGCTTGCAATTAATCAAAGCGGACGAGCCAAAACTTGGCGCTGTGCTTGTTGACTTTGTGACAGGAGCTGCGGCACATCGTCGCAAGTTTGGTGGTGGTAAAGGTCAAGCGATTGCAAAAGCGGTTGGATTAAATAAAGGTGCAACACCTCATGTACTTGATGCAACCGCAGGTTTAGGACGAGATGCCTTTGTACTTGCATCGCTTGGCTGTAAGGTTACTTTGCATGAACGCCACGCGGTTGTTGCTGCGTTACTTTATGATGGCTTGCAACGCGCATATCAAGATGCAGAGATTGGCCAATGGATGCAACAAAATATGCAAATGCAATTTGGTTCAAGCCATGATTTATTAGCAAGCACTGAAGTACAGCCCGATGTGGTTTATCTTGACCCTATGTTTCCTCATCGTGAAAAATCCGCCTTAGTTAAAAAAGAAATGCGGGTGTTTCAAGACTTAGTTGGTAGCGATGACGATGCCGATAACTTACTTGATTTTGCCTATCAGCTTGCGCACAAGCGGGTTGTAGTAAAACGTCCAGACTATGCACCTTTTTTAAATAATAAAACCCCCAGTATGCAGATCAAAACCAAGAAAAATCGTTTTGATGTTTATGTAAAAGCGGCAATGAAATAGCGGTGTTACATTGGGTTGTACAGTATCTATACGATGAAAGTATGGTTTTACATCTAGACGGCTAAATTAAGAATAAATTACATCAAATTGTCATAAAAGAGTAATACTCTACGCGCGCTTAAAATTTATAGGGTGTGCTTATGCGTGTTTCGTCGTTTACTCGGTTATTGGCAATTTTATTGGCATCAGCCAGTGTGTTTCTAGCTGCTGTGCTAATATGGGCTTCTCAGGTGCTCAGTGCCCTCGATAGCCAAAACATGGCATATACACAACTCAAAAATACCATTTTAATTGACCTTGAAGGCAGTATTGAAGATTACCTCGGTACAGGAGATGGGCAATACCTTATTCAATCTTCAGATCTTATCAAAAAAATAAAACAGCAATATTTGAATGCGCTTCCCGCCTCATTGAGCGAAAAAATGCATATGCAGCTTGATCAACTTGATACAGATATAAATGGTAAATATCGTGCGTTGGGAAAGTTGTCGGGCAATGAAATGGCACTGCTTGATAATGCGCTTAGACAAATGGCAGGCTCCGCTTCGTCGCTTATCAATTACACGTTAAAAGCATCAGGTCATGAGTTGGCACCACAGTACTACGAACTCGCTGCGGATTATTATGCGCAAGTGAGCAACTTAAGTATTTACACCTATCAATTGGTGATGAGCTTTGATGAAGACACCGAAAAAAATCTTCAGCAAACGGTTTTGCGTTTGCAGCAACTGGCAGATCAAATCGCCAATTTAGACAATTTAGGCGTGATGTCTGAGGTTGATGAAGATGAATTATTTCTAGGCACGGAAGCGGAAGATTTAGCAGAAGAGATCAAAGCCGAATTAAATAGCTGGCCAAATCGCTTTGACCGTGATTTGCGAGCCACATTAACTCAGGCTAAAAAGCGCCAGTCGGGCATTCTTAGTTTGCGCGCCGATATTAAAGAGGTTTCGGGTGTGATGCTCTCTGCTGAGCAACAGCTCAAAGTACAACAAGATGCGCTGTCTGAACGCGTGTTGATCATTTTTGGTGTTGCCATTGGATTGTTAATGTTACTTGCTGGTGGTATGTATTTAATGCAGCGAAGCCAAGTGCTGCAACCTTTACGTCATTTACGTGATGGTTTTGCCTATTTGATTGAAAGTAACGATTTAAAGAATATTCAAAGTAAAAACCCAAATACCGAACTTGGCGAGATAGCTACTTACTTTAACCAGTTAATTGAGCGCCAGCGTGATGAAGCACAAGAGCGTGAGCAAATGCTTAAAGTGATCAACGAGTTTATGCAGCAAATGAGTGATCACTTGGCGAAGATCAGCAACCAATCAGACACCACTTACGCACGTGTTGAGCAAACGCAAACAATGCTTGAGCAAGTAAAAAGTCTAGGCAGCGAAGCGAGCGAGATAAACAGCCAAGTATCTGATAACGCCAGCCAAACCTTTAGCGCCATGAATCAAAGTGTCAGCTTTGCCGATGCAATGCTCAGTGCCAGCTCTAAAAATCAGCAACGGGTAGAAGAGGGCTTAGCAAGCTTAAACGAGTTGCTAAATGGTGTGGCCGATGTGGGTAAAGTAATTGAAATTATTCGCAACATTGCCGATCAAACTAATTTATTAGCACTGAATGCTGCCATTGAGTCTGCGCGTGCAGGCGAGCATGGACGCGGGTTTGCGGTGGTTGCCGATGAAGTGCGCAAGCTGGCACAGCAAACCCAAGACTCGTTAACCGATATAAATGCACAACTGAATATTTTGGGTGAAAACTCCAGCCGCGTTTCAACACAAATTTCTGCATTAGCCGAAGATGCCGAGCTGCAAACCAATCATGCGCAAAAGTTAAAAACCAACTCAGAAGGGGTGGCGCAAAGTGCGCAAAATGCCAACCAAGTTGCCTCTCATGCCATGGAAATTGCACAGCAGCAAAGTGGATTGCTAGATAATTTCAGTGAAGAAATGGACCAAATGAAAGCGCAAGTGAATAGCTCAAGCCAGCAGGTATGTGATATTCAAGCGCGTTTACAAGAGCAAATGCAGCAAATTAAGCACAGCTTAGGGCTGGTTTAATCTTTTGTTTTATCTGCAAGCAGGTTTATGCCTGTTTGCATCCCCCCTCATTGTTGATTTTATATTCTATTTCAAAACGCCTCACATTAACGTAACGTATTCATACTTAGTTGTTTTTATCGATAAATGGAGTTGTCGTAATACATGAGTTTGTTACGGTTCAGTATGTTTTAGTTTGACGTGTAATGCTTTGTAATAGACAGTGTACCTATATTAATAATAAGGTCATCCTTATCTCGAAACCACCTTCTTAAAAATTGATTTTAATCATAAAGTGCTAACTAAGGTTAATTTTAAGTGTTAGTTATGTGAATTTTAATTCACATAACTTTGGTTTCTACGTCATCGCTTCGTAAATTCAATTTCAAGCGGAGAGATGATGTTAGTATCAAGGAATTCTTACTTAGGTGCGCCAAGTCGTACCAACCCTCATGTTGAGTTTTGGGGGGTGTGGGCAGAATATAACGAGCGAGTTTTGTCGTGCTGCTATAAATGGCTACACAATGATAGTGGCATGATAGAAGATGCCATGGCATTAACTCGTGAAAAAGCTTATCAAGCCTATGGTAATAATGCTGGCAATATAGAAAACACATTTGCTTGGTTATGCCGTATTGCACACAATGTATGTATGGATGTTCACCGTTTAAATAGCAAAGAAAATGATTTAGTGGGCATTGTTAGTAGTAGCCCTTCTCAATTTTATTTTAGCGAAAACTACTCACCTACACTCGAAAATGATTATGAGCGTCATGATCTTTATCAGCAATTATCTCATGCAATAAATAACCTACCAAATGATCTTAAGCAGGCTATTCAATATAAATTTATTTATGAAATGGAATATGCCGAAATTGCAGAGCAGCTGCAAATAAGCCAAGAAAATGTGCGAAAACGCGTGCAGTTAGCGAGAAAAAAACTTAGCGCACTGCGAGTGTGCTAAGGGCATGTGCAGCACTTTAAACCCCGTTAAATATTTTTTATCGGGGTATTCACAAACGTCGATTTAGTTCGTTATCAAAATAGCAAAAAAGCGAATGTCGCTTTTAGTTTTAATCAAAACGCTTTTACATCATCTCATCTGGGAGTGATGTGGCGGAGCTTGGCTGGAGTATTTTAATGAATAATCAAAGACAGTGGTTTGTGGTGTATAGCAAAGCCAATTGTGAAAAGAAGTTTGCCGATCAGGTTTGTAAATTACAAAGCGATTGTGAGGCATTTTTACCAGTAATAAAACAGAGTAAACAGTGGAGTGATCGAGTTAAGGTTATTAATACTCCATTATTTAAGTCTTATGTTTTTGTTTATATAGACGGTAACGAATTTCAGCAGTTAAAGCGTTTTTCTGGATTCGTTTCTTATGTCAAATTTAATAATTTACCTGCCATTATTGCTCCAAATGAAATCGAAAAAATAAAACAATTTGTTTTAAATGGTAATATTGTCGAAGTGCTTGCAAATCGTTTAATTAAAGGCTCGCATATTGAAATAATCAGCGGCAGCTTAAAAGGCTATCGCGGGAAACTAATAGAGCGACGTAACAAGAAGTTCGTAGCCGTAGAAGTAGAAGGTTTAGAGCAAAGTATGTTGCTTACTTTACCCGTTGAATTACTAAAACCAGTGATAGAGGATTAACCATGGCAGTATTAACAGAGCAAGGATTACAAACACTTAAAGAACAGCTATTACGATATGAGGGCCTATCGTTAACACCTTACCAATGTACGCAAGGTAAAATAACCATAGGCATTGGCCGTAATTTAACTGATCGTGGGATCACACTTGAAGAGGCTCACTTTTTACTGAGTAATGATATTAAAGATGTGCAGCTTCAAGTAAGTAGTAATATTAGTATTTTTGAAGCGCTCAATGAAACCAGAAAGCTGATTTTACTTGATATGGCGTTTAACCTTGGTGTGGCGGGTTTATGCAAGTTTAAAAAGATGATTGCGGCACTTGAAAGGCAAGACTATGACGTTGCTGCTCGCGAAATGTTAGATTCGAAATGGGCAAAACAAGTTGGCCGTCGCGCGCAAGAACTCGCTGCCAAAATGATTGAGGGCTAATACATGCCAAGCCATGCCTTTAGCCTTGATAGCGAACAAAGCGCGCTAGAGCGAGAAACAGCGCATCGGCTTTATGTGTTTGCTAGCGCATTAAAATCCCAAGATGAGCAAATAGGCGATGCGTTTGCTAGTTTGCATCAAGTGCTCGATAAGTTAATTGCTACACCACGCTTTGTGCACATTATGCGGCTATTTTCACTGTCTAGCATGCAGATGAGAATGTTAGCGCTGGTGTATTTGCAAGCGCAAGACCCGGATGTAATTGCACCATTTTTAGGCCTCAGTTGGTTTGAACAAGGCCCCACGCTTAGCCTAGATAAGCTATTGACTTTGGTGGATACAACACTTAACAAGCAACAAGCCATGCTGGACATTAATCAAAGCTCAGCGGTGTTTGAATGGGGCTTATTCAGATTGCAAAATGAGCTGCCAAGTTTACAGCAGTGTGTTTATCTTGCGCCTTTTTTGCAGTCTTTTTTGTGCTTGGGAGCGCATGATAGTAAGCAGTTAAATTATTTTTCACTGGGGCAATCTCAAGTTGACCCAGTATTTACACAATGTGGTTATACGCAATGTGATTTTTTGCAATCCGATTTGGTGCAACTGCAAGGTGGTGATGAGCAACTCAACCACTGGTTTGTCGCGCAAAGTGCCGTGCAGCTCGGTGCAAAAGCCGCGTACTTTATCGGTGAGCAAGGGGAGCATTTGCACTTTGCTGATGTGGTGAGTGAACTGGCAAGTTTGCAACTATTGGTAAATGGTGAGCCTGTATTGCTGTACTGGCCTAATTTAACTGCATTACCAAAAGCGTTTCAACGCAAGTTGGCTGCCCTTGTTAACACTATGAGTACCTTAACATTAGTAACACAAAGTGAAGAAGCTCTGCTGAGCGACACTTTTGGCAATATACGCAGTGAACATATTCGAGAGCCGAGCTTGCAACAGCGAGCACAAGCTTGGTTAACATTGTACGCTGCAGATGTAAGCTCTGAGCAAGATAAAATCTATGCCAATCAACTTGCTGCTAAATACCCAGTAGCGCTTGCTAATATGCAGCGCTTGGCTGATAAAGCCTGGCAACTAAGCGAAAGCGACTATTGGCAAACACTACAAGGGCTGTGTTTTGAAGCACAAAGTCAACATTGCGATGAATTAGCTAAGCTGTGCCAAGCACGCTACACCCTAAAAGACATGATGTTGCAAGACAAAGTTGCCTTGCAACTGCGCGAGCTGGTGGCGCGGGTGAATATGCAAACCACTTTGCAAGCGCGATTGCCAAGGTTTAATCAAGGCTGTAAAGCGCTGTTTTGGGGGAAGCCCGGCACGGGTAAATCGATGGCTGCCGAGGCCATTGCAGGCCAGCTGCAACTGCCTTTGTACATTGTTAACCTTGCTAATATTGCCAGTAAATGGATTGGCGAAACCGAAAAACATTTGGCCAAATTGTTTGACTCTGCTGAGCGTAACAATGCGGTGCTGATGTTTGATGAGGCTGACGCCATTTTTGCTAAACGTAGTGAGGTGGAGTCAAGCCACGATAAAAATGCCAATATGGGCGTAAGTTATTTATTGCAACGCATGGAGCATTACTCTGGGTTACTGCTACTGAGTACCAACTTTAAGAACAATTTGGATGAGGCGTTTTTAAGGCGTTTTCATGGGGTGATTGAATTTACGCTACCTACCGAGCACGAGCGAGTTGCCGTTTGGCGTCGTCACTTAGAAGGTAACGCCGACAGCCACTTACAGCAAGGCATCAACAAACTGGCTGAGTTGTTTGAACTGAGCGCCGCACAAATTATCAATATTTGTGAAGTGGCACTGCTACAAAGTTTAATGGCCAATAAACCCCTTATTAGTCGCAACGAAGTCGCCATAGCCATTCACCGTGAAATGGCCAAACAGCACGGCGGCTTTATGGCCCAGCAATCTCTAACCTCTTGGTTACACGGAGACAAACATGGATCCAACGCTTATTTATAAAGTGCAGCAAGCACTCAAAGCCTTACTTGAGCAAACTGTTTTACCCTACAGCAATAACGCCTTACTTGGCCTAGGAGGGTCACAAACCAAGCTGAGTTTTCAAGCGCCAGACAAGGCATTTTTTGACAAAATGGTGAGCGACATTCCGGTTATTAATTGTTACTTAATTGGCATTAGCGAGGATATTCAGCGCCGTCAAAGTGAGCCACCGCGCACGCAAATGAACTTTACGCAAACCCACCGCACCCGATTTATCGAGCCAAGATTTATCTCGCTGAGTTACATGATGACGGTGTGGAGCAAAGACGAAGAGCAAGGCGCTGAAATTGAACATTTGTTTTTAAGTCATTTAATCGCCGGTTTAGGCAAATTTGATTTTATTCCAGAAGACATCATGCAAGCGCAGCAAATTGATATTTCGCCTTACGGTGTACGCAGCCAGTTATTTGGCAACGAACACAGCGAAAAAATCACCGGGCAAGTATGGCAAGCACTTGGCAGCACGCCAAAACCCACCGTTATCTATTCGCTATCACTTCCTATGCCAGTGTTCGACCCTGTTCAGTTGCCTATCATCAAGGAAATGAACAACAAACTTGATAACAAACCCAGCTAGTTTCTTCTTTTTCCCAACATTCATTCTTTATTCGGCTAGTGTTGAGCGCTCGCTCTGCGGCTGACATTTATATTTAAAGATCACAAAGGACAATTATGAGTACTTCAGATCGTAATGCTGAAATAAAAAGCTATTTCCAGCGTGGAGATATTCCAACGCAAGAAGACTTCGGCAAACTCGTTGATGCCGCAACCACAGATAAAATTGCGAATCAACGCTTACCTGAGCAAATAGACCTTAGTGTACTTGGCCAAAGCTCGTCATTAAAAGCTAAAGCGCTTATCGGCGATGGCGCGCAAATCACCAATCTTGCTAACGAACACTTACCTAAACAAATTGATTTAACCACGGCAACCGGTGATGGCACGGCGAGTTTAACAACAGAGCAACTTACCGCGACAACGGTTAATGCTACCACTTTGATTGGCGATGGTGCGCAAGTGACTAATCTTGCCAATAGCAATTTACCTAAACAAATTGACTTAACCACGGCAACCGGTGATGGCACGGCGAGTTTAACAACAGAGCAACTCATTGCGACAACGGTTAATGCAACTGCTTTGATTGGCGATGGTGCACAAATCACTAATCTTGCCAATAGCAATCTACCTAAACAAATCGATTTAACCACAGCAACTGGTGATGGCACGGCGAGTTTGATCGCGGATAAAGTTTACGCCACGTTAATCGGTGATGGCTCACAAGTGACAGGGTTAGATGTCAGTAACTTAAGCGGTGGCAAGATTGATAACAGCTTATTGAATGAAGCGAGCCAATCAACACAAGGGATCGCAAAGTTTGCAACGGCCAGCGACTTAGAAAATGGCACAATAGACAGCGTAGTCTCAGCAGGAGATCTAAAAAGTGCGTTAGATACCAGTAAAAGCTACGTTGATAATGAGTTGGCGCTACTCCAAGCAGGCGTAAAGTTTAAGAAAGAAGTCGCGACAGTTTTCACTGATAATTATGATTTAACTGTAGGTGTGCCAACAGAGCCTGTTAATGGTTACCTTATCCAAACTGGCGATAGGGTGTTGTTTAGTGCTCAAACTGAGCTTTCAGAAAACAAAGTTTGGGTAGCACAAGCAGATCAAACATGGTTACTGGCAGATGATTTTGACAATACGCCTGAGCAAGAGCTATCTGCTGGCATATCTGTTGAAGTGTTAAAAGGCGGAGACCTAGAATACAGTATTTGGACAGTGAGTGAAGTAAGTACAGTCGATACGCACGTGCTGTTAACATGGCGAAAGCGTAATGATGTTATTAATTACCAACCTGGAGACGGTATCGTTTTTGATGGTTTAACGATTAAGGGCGATCAAACTTGGGTTGAAGGGGTGGTACAAAACACCGCCATTAACGTGAGCAGTTTACAAGGCGAAATCGCCAGTAATCAAATTGCGAACACCATTGAAAACAAGACGTTTTCTGGCAATGGGACCGGGCTAACAGAATTAAATGCAAACAACATAACCAGCGGTAGTCTTGGCATAGAATATTTGCCTTCACAACTAGATTTTACGCGCGGTGATACGGTTCCTAACTCAAGTATTCAAGCTGGCAAGTTCATTGGTGATGGCAGTGAACTATCCAATATCAGCATAGGTAGCTTACCAGTGGCTAGCTTAGAAGAAATTTTAGCTGGCGATCAGAGCAAACTCACCACCGCACAGCATGGTGCGTGGTTAAATCAAAAAATTGATGTTTTAAGTTGCCTAACACGCATACCTTTACCTATTGCTTGTATTGAAACTACACAAGACATTGATATTGATAATGTGCCTAGTGAAATAGATGGGTATGCACTTAAAAATGGCGATTTAGTGCTTTTTAACGCACAAGTTAACCAAAGAGAAAACCATATTTGGCAAGTCAACAAACTCACAGAAGGGTTCAGTGCACAGCCGACCGACTTATATTTACCTACAGATATGCGACAAGGCGATGCAGTTATTATTAGCCACGGTGACAGGTATCAAAATCAGGCATTTTTGCTAAAAACACATCATAGAACAGAAAGTGGTGACGTATATAAATGGCAGGCCACAGAGACGTTATCAATTGCTGGTACTGGTTTAGTGCAAGACAACAGCCGCTTTAGTGTAGACTTTGCTAGTGAAGATGATGTTACCAATGGAGCATTAGATAAAGTGGTTGGTAGTGCCTTGTTGCAACAACAGCTGACCACTCTTACCCCAAGTCAGTTGCAATTTTCAGGTGCTAATCAACCATCGGTGCAAAGCATTGCGCAAAATTTAGAGGCTATTGGTGCGCAGGCAGAGCAAACCTTACCGACGGTGTCTGCAGTAAATACATTGCTAAATAAGATCCAAGCAGTGGACTCACAGAGTCATAACACAGACTTTACCATTGAGCATAATACCACCTGCTTTTTGCAGTTGAATGCTGGACAAGAGGTAACGATAACATTGGATGAGTCAGTGAATCACTTTAGGATTATAGACTTTGCCAGTTGGGACAATACCAATGCAATTGTATTGAGCCAGGCTTCGCAAGCAAACACGCTAAAGCTTCAGCTAGAAACCAGTTTAAAGAAAATTGATTTTTATAAAGTAGATAATGGATGGCATATTTTTGACGGCATGGGTAACAAAGGAGAGTTACAGGCATCACCCGCGTAAAAATGCCTTTGATGGGCCTTGTCTTTATCACTATTCGGCTCGCTATCAATCAGTATAGCGACGACAAAACTCCCCGCGGGAAACCGCTTCTAACCAAAGGAAATTCCTATGAATAACTTCGTTAACGTGATCCAAAAACTGGAAGAGCTGAGCGCTCGTGATAGTAATCAAACTCTGAATATCAACCAATTAAGCAGTGCGCTATATAAGGTGCGAACCGATATGGCCCAACACCTTGATACACAAAGCACCGACCTGCATCGCATCGAAGATATTGCTGATGTACTGGGATATTCGGGCCGAGTGCAGGTAAAACTCACCGAATGGCCTACAGATCAATTGGCTAACCCATCTCTAGATCTTGTTTTGCTAGGCTTAATGGACGTTTTTATAGATGATCGTATCCTTATTCAAGAGGGACAATGGCAAGGTATATACCAAGTTAAAGATCAAGGAGGCACGCGAGTGATCGATCAAACTGATCGGCAGCTTATCCCTGAAGATGCGGTTGTTGTTGTTAAGCGCTTAGATGGAGTTGGTGCAGTTATTGAGCATATTATTTGCCAGTTATCAGGTAATGTGTGGACTGAACGCGTTATTCTTGCTGCACCTTAATTTGTGAGCTCCCATGTTTACCACATTGCGTGAACGACTGAAGCGCTATTTTATTACTGGGGCAAAACCTACTCAGGCGCAGTTTGCCGAGTTTTTAGATGCAGCGCTCATTCAAAGTGATGATGGCATTACTAAGCAGGCGTCGGCAGCAGGGCAAATACTGGCCTTTTCACTGCCAGAGCACCATCAAGCTAACACGGTTTTTCAACAAAGTGTGTGTATTCAAGGGGATTTAATCGTTGAGGGGCAGCTACTCGGTGCCCCTTCATCGAGCACGACAACAACACCAACAAACCAAGTTTACAGCGCACCGGTAAGCCAACATGCAGGTTATGCCAATACTCAATCAGCCAGTATACCTATTGGTTGTATTTTACTTTACTGCGGCGTGCACATTCCCGAAGGTTTTCTAGCCTGTGATGGTTTAAATGGCACACCTAATTTGGCACCGTTGGTGGATAACCCCGTACAACCCATTCGTTACATTATTAAAATGCGTTGATTACGCATTCAAGATTCTAGATTTTAACGTTAAAAGCATTGAACAGGAATTAATATGCTTGAAATAGCCACGCTTTCGCCAGCCCCCCAAGCGACACCTATACCAGAGAACGCGACATTTGCAGGGGAATATAAAGCCACGCTAGATGCCGATATTTGGCCTATCACCTCAATCGTGCAGACGCAAGCAAGCTGGTTTAATCAAGCATGGTTAGAGGCTTATGCGCAAACCATCGTTGCTTGGCTGTACGATGGTATTAATAACCAGTTATTTGACTTAAATAAGCCCATTTATATATTGCAAGTACAAGCAAGTGCTGGGCAATTTGGTTTAGCTTTGCTAGATAAACTGACTGCAGCACTAACGCAGCCTGAATTTAAAGGTGTAAAGCTGTGTTATCTCTTTGCTGACTCAGAACTATCTCAGTTAGCCAAGCTCACCGAACATCCTTATTTTGAACATTATCAGCAGCAGAATCTAGTGAGCACCTTGCACTGGCAACTAGAAAAAAATCTGCCGCTACCTCAGTATGATGATGACGGAGGTAGGCTTGATTTTAGTGCTAATCCCACCGTGTTTATTGCCAATGGTGTATTATCGCAACTGCCACAAATGGTGCTGCAAGTGCATTATCAGGACTTGTATTTAGCTGAGGTCGCTAAAGTGACGTTAGAAAACAAAGCACCGTTAACACTACCTTTAGCGTGGCAAAAATCAGGTACTCAACAACATGAAGAACCTAAATCTAACACTCACACGCAGTTGGTTTATCGTTGGCAAAAAATGACCGTAGAGCAGGTGATGTTACAACTCCCTGAGTTAGCTCAAGTTCATTTTACTCAGATATTACACTCCTATTCACAGCAAGGCATTTGTCAAACATTCTCCTTACCTGTTTCGGCGCGCAGCTTATTCTCTGAACTAGAGCAATCACTGTGCGACGGAAGTTTAATGTTAGTAAGCGATTTTTCGACAACCTCAGAGGTGGATATCACACTTCCCAATAACGACGATGCTGCGGGTATAAAGCTTCCGCTCGATTTCTCGACATTAATGGAAGAAAACACCCCATTTTTACAGTGGTTGGCCCGCAGTCATCAATTTAAAAAATCTAACCTGATGTGTGTTAAATCGAGTCAAACACAGCAACTCTATAGGCATACACAGCAGGCGTTTTATCGCTACTTTGCTGAGCAATCGCCAGAAGATTGTGAACGCATCATACAAAGCCTAACTGGGGCGATTAAGGCTCTGGGGGATACGCAAGTATTAGCGTTCATGCGCCAATATGATTATGAACCTAAGCTACTTGCCATTTTTTTACCACGCCTACTAGAGCAGGGAGTAGCGGCCGACTTAAGGCTAACGTGGCATCAAGTATTAGAGCGGGTTTGGCAAGCTTATGTACCTTCAAATAAACGTGATGAATTTGTATTTCAATTGGGGCTTTTTGCCATTGATTTAAGTTATTGGCCCTTAGCGCGGCAGTGTTTTTTGACTTTAACGGAATTGGATGGACCCATTACGGCTTGTTTACATAACTTAGCGCTGGTGGCACATGCAACGGGGCAAGAAGCACTCGCCAAACAGTGTATTGAGCTTGCGTTGGAATTAAACCCAGATGATAAACAAGCGCAACGGTTGCATAACGATATTACGGCATATCAAGCGCGCCAAGCACAGCTTACTTGGTTCGATGATGCAGTAAACCACAGCGTTGGGCTGAACGATGGTCAGCAACTGAAATTGCTGCCATTAGGTCAACAAAGTTTGGCCGAGTTTTATATGCAATATCGCCGTAACGACGTTGCTCAGCGCCTTCGCGGCGTAAAAATTGAGAGCTTTTCACAACTTGAACAGCTTTGGTTCCATTGGCAGCAAGAAGGTGATGAAGGACTAAAAGCACACTTTGCTTTAATACACAGTGAGTTGGGCTTTATAGGAGGGGTTGTGATTGATTTAGAATCTCAGCCTGAGCGTACACAAGGTGAGCAGATTGAAGAGCAAATAGAACCATGCTCAACTGCTGCTGTTGGTGCTAATTTATCATTTTGGATAGGTTGTGATTATCAAGGTCAAGGTTTTGGTAAAACAGGTGTTGAACTCGCGGTTGAGTATATTCGCATGCTTGCTCCGCGTATAAATATCACACAATTAGCTACTTCTGCATGGAAGCATAACACCGCTTCACGACGTATTTTGCAACACGTAGGGTTTGAAGAATGCGGCAATGTAAAAGGTGAAGGGAGTGAGCAGGAAGTTTTTTATTGTTTGGGTTTAGGCTTTGAAAATAAATGTGGGTAGGGAGGGCAAGTATTACTTTTCACCTTTTTAGTTTTCCCTCGGGACACACTCCCCAGTTTTTCATTCGCTAAAGTCACTAGAAAGGAGGCAAAACGGAACCTGTTGAAACCTAAAGGCTATTGACTCTATTGTAAAAAATCAAGATGCGACCCCAAAGTCATCCGACCCCAAGGTCGTCAGCTTTTGAAAGTGACTATAAGGCCTACGTATATAAGTAGAACACAGAAAAAGTGTAGAGCTACTTAACCCATCATTCATCGTTTATAAGAGTAATTGGAGGAAAAATGAAAAAATTATTAAAAGACGCTGTATTTAAAGGTGTTGAAGTAAAATATTTCCGTGCAATGAGCAAAGTTGACTTTGAAAAACTAAAGCAAACTCAAAAACTAGTTTCACCAGCTGGACAGAGAAATATCAAACCTCAGACAGTGAATATGACTACCAGATTGAAGCATGTGTATGTTGGACCATCTAGTGATACTGAATGGAACTCTCCATATGTATCTTGTAGTGCGGATATACGAACCGCTGTTGGATACTATGATGATCTACTTGCTAAGAAAATTGATGCTGTTGTTGCCGAGTTTACTGCGCCTAGGAAAGATGCATATCACTATGCGATCAACAGAGGTCTCGAACCAGAAGTTTTAATTGAAGGAGAGGTACCTGTGAAAGATGTTAAAGAAGTTCCTGAGGGCTTGTTTGAGCGATTTAGCGACATAAGCCAAGATCAATAGACTTTCTAAATTGTATTAGCTCAGTACTCCAGAAAGTCACGGGATCAGGTCTAGTGAAATGGTTCGCCTCAATATCACCTGCTAAGGTGTTGTTGAGAAGACAAGCGGGATGTTCAAGTCATGCTTTTTGCCTCTAAGTGCACACTGGAATTCTCAGTTTTTCCACTCTCTAAAATCACTAGGAAGCGAGCTAGATTAAATCTTACGGTGCTTAAGATTTATTATTTCTCATAGCAAAAGGCAAGATCTGATCCCAAAGTCCTCACAAGAGCTAACAAAATACCATTTAATGAAGGAGCCACAACATGCAAGAGCAAGAACAAACTGTTTACAGGGGAGATAAACGTTCTCCTGAAGTCGTATTCTCAGATGGTTTTAAGGCCCGCAAACCTAAAGATGATAGTGTAACGTTACAAGAATTTTGGGACAATAACACGCCATCTAGGTGGATTAGTACAACAGTAGATTGGTTTACAGCAAGAAAGTTTTCAATACCAAAAGGTAATACTTACGAGATACGCACTGCTGATGAATTGATACCAGCAACTACGAGCAAGTTCAATGAAGCAGAATTGACAGCGAAGGATATAATAAAAAACACAGATATCCGCTATAACTTAAATCTTTTTAGTGGATATAAGTTTAATCCTTACTATAAGAATTATGACCTTCAACATGAAGCTCTAGAAAGAGCACGATTGTTGGCAAGAAACAAGTATCGACGTTTAGCGTGGTTTGTTTTTGTTCCGACCGCAATGTATTTCATATCGCAAAATTTCTCACAGCCAACAGTGCTTAATGATAGTGATGAGTAAAAATAGGAGATAATATGATTAAAAGTCTTTATAAAAAAGGTGTTGAGAAGGTTTTTGGTGTTCAAGGAGGGGTGATCCCAAAATCTCTAAAAGATTATGGTTATTTGTATCGAGCCGACAGGCGTTCTTATGATGAAATCAAAAAAGCTGGAGGGTTTAACCCTTTATCACCTGATTACAGAGCTGTCTTGACGCAAAAAGTTTGGGGTCACAAAAAGTTTGGGGTCAGGTCTTGCTTTTTGCCTTTTTAGTTATTTTCCATCACATCAACTAGACTCATTATCCCAACCATTTATGTTCATGGAAGAACAATGGCAAGACCACTACGATTAGAGTTTGCTGGTGCGTTATATCATGTAACGTCGCGCGGTAATGAGAGAAAGCCGATTTATCTTGAACCGACTGACTTTGAACTATTTTTGGCGCAGTTAGGGCGAGTATGTGAGCGGTTTAATTGGCACATTCACGCTTATTGTTTGATGACCAACCACTATCACTTACTTGTTGAAACACCTGAAGTCAACTTAAGTGCAGGTATGCGGCAGCTCAATGGGGTTTATACCCAGTCTTTTAACCGAACTCATCGCCGAGTAGGGCATTTATTCCAAGGGCGTTTTAAATCGATATTGGTGGATAAAGACGCCTATTTACTTGAACTAAACCGATACATTGTACTTAATCCCATCAGAGCAAATATGGTCGATACCCTAGAGCAATGGCCTTGGAGTAGTTGGCATGGCGTAATGGGGTTAAGTGATGCGCCCAAGTGGCTCAACGTTGATAGTCTTTTAAGGCATTTTTCAGTTAACCGCCAGTTGGCTCGGTTACGCTTTGCTGAGTTTGTTGCAAATGGAAGAGGGATAAACATATGGCACAACATTACTAACCAAGTGTTTTTAGGTAGTGATGCTTTTGTTCAGAGTTTTTTATCAAATGAAGAGGTGCTGAAGGCTGATTTATCAGAAGTCCCTAAAAAGCAAGTTCGGGCGAAAGCATTAACCTTGCGACAATATGAGCAAACCAGCCGTAATCGCAATGAAGCAATACAACAAGCCTACTCATCAGGGCACTATAGCCAAAAAGCGTTAGGGGAGCACTTTAATCTGCATTATTCTCGAGTTAGTCGAATAATAGCAAAAGGCAAGACCTGACCCCTCAAATCGACATTATTCTCGAGTTAGTCGAATAATAGCAAAAGGCAAGACCTGACCCCTCAAATCGGGACCCCTCAAATCGGAAAATATTGCAGTATCGGTGTCTGGCAGCTCCGTTGCAGAGTTTGCTCAGGATAACAAGCAAATAGTGCTCAATGTATTAGATACATCCAATGCGCACTCAAACAAGCTTAACCATTTTTCTTCTGTGCAAACATCTGGGAATGCTTACTTTTTATCTGACAATCAAACACATATTGACGTTTTGATGATCTGGAGTAAATCCGCAGTAGATATCAACAATGAGTCATCAGTAGGGCAGCTCATGATGGGTGGACAGACGCTCTTTGCTGCTTTTAGTAACTCAAGGATCAGTGGGCCATATGGTATCTATGGCAACGTCGTTTTTGAGCTTGAAAATTCAAGTGCTGAGAATTAGCAAACTATAGATAAGCCACACGCTATTTTTACTGGGAACAATGCCACGGTTAATGGGATATTTTACCCAGGGTGGAGTTGGTCGGGGCAAGACGCTGCGCAAGAATAAGGTGAATTAGAAGCAGCTCCTCACTTGAGGAGCTGATCTTCAAGTGGGTATCTGGCTCCTGAGTGAACATAAGCTAAAATGAAGTTTAAAATTAGCGAAAAGGAATATGCAGTGAAACTTCCCCTAACTTGTAACGCTTATTACGACTCTAACTTTATGTCAGATGAATTGAGCACATCATTATTTAATTGGCTCATGAGTGAATTTGATTTATCTAAACCCGAAGAGCTGGAGTTTCCAGATGGTACACGAGGTACCATATTACCTTGGCGTATGATGTTTTTAGAACCTAATTTAGCCAGCTCGAAGCAATTTCCTTTGCATCATGGTCGCCGAGCAGCCACGTGCTCTGAGCTTGAACAACTGCGACAGCAAATTGCACAATCTACAGGTGTTAATTTGGAAGTTGCGGTGTGTCTATATTATCCAAATGGCGAGCAAAGCCTTGGCTTTCACTGTGATTTACCCGCTTTTGGTTCAACCGATGTTATTGCCTCAATAAGTCTCGGTGCTCCGCGAGAGTTTTTAATTCGCGCCAACAATGATCATAACGAACAACATAGTCTTATCTTAGAACATGGTTCATTGTTAGTGATGGGGAAGGGCTTTCAAGATACTTATCAACATGCCTTAGCGCATGGTACTGCTGATACAGGGCCTCGGTTTAATATCTCATTTAGGCAATTTGGGCATGCTCACGCTGCCGTTGCATAACAAAAAACATGCTACATATTGGGTAATAACTCAAAAGCTAACGGTGTACGTTAGCCTCATTATTTTCTTCGGTACAGGATAGGATAAGTGCGAAAACTACCGCACCTTGGCTGCTAAGGGGCGGTACGCTCAATCTGTTCTATTCGTGCATCAAAGCTAGGGTGTGTGCTTAACCAGCTGAACTCACTGTTATGCTCTTTTTCTAGTTTTGATAAGACGGATTTGATAGCTTGGTCGCTGCCGTATAGCGCGTTGAGTTTAGCTAAAGCATATTTATCAGCTTCAAGCTCTGCTTGTCTTGAATAGCTGTTGTGTATACCAACCACGGTACCTTGTAGTGCGATGTCTGAGACGGCAGAAATGTCTCCGAGCAAAAAAGATAAACTCACGTACACAATCGATGAACTCACAAGCGATTCCATCACATGGTTGTGTTCAATATGGCCAATTTCATGCAGCAACACGGCACTCAGTTCTTGCTTGTCAGTAGCGAGATTAACCATGGCATCGGTTATTACAATAGTACCATTGGCTAACGCCATGGCATTTGCTTGGTCATTCCAATTGCGAAATTTTAACTTAAACTCTCGTTCACTATCTGATTTATCTTTGACCAACTCATCAAATAGTAGTTGGAGTTCTTGCTGTTTTGCCTCGCTGAGATTGCTATTCTTAAGTTCTGCGTTATCCAGTGTAGAAAGGCTATTTTTATCAATGGCTTGATAAATCGATTTTGGAATGGCAGCGGCGATTTTCTCAGCCAGATAAGGAATTGATTGGGTGTAAAATTGGTAGCCTGCAAATACGACCACAATCAACGCACTGATAATTATCCATAGCCACTGTTTTTGCTGCTGTGCGTTAATTCTAGTCTCTAGACTTGAGTTCATTGATAACGTCTTCCATTACTTTAATGTTATGTTTCCTAACTATTTTCTGGCTTCTAAATAGTTGCGGTAGTTCAATTAAAAAAACCAAAACTATGAGAACCCAGCCACCGATAACGAAGGTCGCCAGGCCTATCAACATGAGTATAAAATTGATAAAACCGCGGACCATTTTTCCAAGATAAAAGTGGTGTAATCCTGCTGCAAAAAAGTAATTTAATACCGCATACGTATCAGGGTCTTTGACAAGCTTTTGTTCAAGCTGATAATAGCGTTTGCGAGCGTCTTTTGATAATGATGAAACGGCGTCACGCAGCGCCTCTTCTCTGTCTCTTAAACTTGTATCATCCATTGTATGTTCCTAGGGGAGAGGATCTGATTTTACTTCTATACAATCAGGATCGTTGCAGCGGCGTATGCGACTTAACCCCAATCGTCCACCTTTGAGTAGGCCATACTTTTCAATTGCTTGGTAAGTATACTCGGAGCAAGATGGGGTAAAGTTGCATGTTAGATTAAAATGCGCTTTGGCTCCGCCATTAGCCTGATAGCGACGAATAGCGGAGAGAATAACGCGTTTAAGCACGTTTTCGACCAAGTGTTAGGATCACCGCTTCACGGCTCCAAAACAGCAAAAATCGTTTGTTTTCTATCACTTGAAACACCAGTTGCCAGCCATCTTGCGCTTCACGATTCAACGTAGCTTCTAGCTTTTTTAAAGGTAGGCCGCTTGAACCGAGTAGTAATGTACCACAGCCACCTTCAACTACGTGGAGCACTTTATATTCGTCGTATTGCGTCATAATACTTCCCTGATTAAGTTTAATTGTATAATTGCGAACATCATTCTAGCGACAATAATTAAACCAAACAACTACTTAACAACAGCTTTTTATAGCTAGTTTAAAGGGGGAGTACAGTGTAAGTGATAGTTTGAACGAGCAAAAGACAAGGCCCTAAGCTCATAAACACTCAATAACTGAACTTGGGTTAAACTGCAACGGCACAGGTAAGTGTAAACACGTGCCGTTGATATTATCTTCTAATTAAGAAGTGAGTGTCGTGATAGCACCATTGTTTAATTTAAAATACTTCAACGCTATATTCACGGCGCTGTTGTTGTTCATTAATATGCCAAACTTCCACTGCGCGCGTTGTACCACCAGTGCTTTTGCAAATTAACTCGCTGACCAGCACTTTCGCACGTGCATCGTATTTAGCGTCGCCAGTGACACTGAACGCATCGCTCTGCAAGCCAAACTTATGGCGCTCACTTAGAAGCTCTGGCGCTTGACCGACTAAAGTTGCTGATCGGCAATAGCCATTAGGTTCATTGGTCGTTAGGTTCAGTTGCGCGTTGTAGGTTACATCTTGAAAATAGCCAGGGTTATGTCCGTCGGAGTCAATCCAATTAGCGACATCAAGTTGGCTATTGAACAGTACTTTCGGTGCTGCTGCCAGTTTGTGTCTGAGTGTTTGGCGGTTGCCAAATTCATCGGTGCATGTTGCTTCAACATATTTCTCTTTATCTTCATATCCTTTGGGAATGTTTCCTGACAAAGTCTGAAATTCAGCCGTGAGCACACTGATAAGCGCATCGGTATTTTGATCGTACACAGCAGCGCTTTGACATGGTCTACGGTTGGTATAATGCGGTGTATAAATACGTACATCATAGGCTGAACTGGATTGCGTCACCATTGCTTCTACGGGGGCATTGTTAAAGGTGGTAACACGGCCAGCATTGCCATCGGTGTCATAAACAATGTGTGATGCGGCTGCGTTGCAACTTAAAAATCCAAGAGCCAGCGCTATAGCGAGTTGTTTCATGGTCATTTCCTTATTTTGAAAAAGTGATTGAGTGAAAAGCTCGTCTCTACATTAAGGTCAAAGTTGTTCCTTTAAAAGTGAATTATTCGATATTTAAATTAACAAAATCGCACTTGTTATTCACATTGTTAAGCGTTAGGCGTCTATGAAGTAACAGTTCGATTTTTAAAAAATTAAGGATCAACATGCCACTTGTATGTGTAGATGGTGCGGCCATTAAAATAACGGTGAATGGTGCTCAACAACTGGTAAAAACCAGTGACAAAATTCCCTCAGCAACAAAAAACAAGTTATCTCAAGGGAATAAAGCCGTGCTTGTAGAAGACGATGTAAAACAATGGCTACAAAAATTTCAATCTAACTATGACAATGCTGCGTTTAAAGGAGGGATTGCCATGGGTAAAGCAATTTCAGGCAAACCTAATTTAACCGTTAAAGGCAAGTCTAAAACTGGGCTAGTGACCAAAGATACGAAGATTATGGCGTTGTTACAAGTTTCTAAACCTGCGCAAAACCCACAAGGCGTGCCAGATCCTGCGCCCATGATTAACATCAGTATTGAGTTTACCGATGCAGGACAAACTAAGTTAACAGTAGCGTAGAAGTTAATAAGATTTAACGGCCTCAATGAATCGATTTTCTTCGATGTACGCTGACAAAATCTGATTGTATTCACCATTTTGTTGAATTTTACTCAAGCCAAGGTTAAAGCGTTTAATGATCTGCTCGGCATTTGGATTGGCTTTACTCACGCCAATATGAAGTGGCCATCGAATAATGGCAGGAAAGTACGCTTTTAATTGATTAAATTCAGGATGTTTCGAGCGTTCGTATTCAAAGGCGAGATAATCTGCGATGGCAAGCTCAACCCTTCCTTTGTTCACCAGTTCTAAGCAGGTATGTAGGCTCAGTACATCAGTTATGGTTAATTCATCAATACCATCAAGCAATGCGTGATAACTATACCCGCGTACGGTGGCCACACTTCGAAAGCGAAGACTTTCAATGCCTTGATAGTCGATTGGGGTGGTATTGTTACTGATCAGTACCAGTTCATTGTGAAAGTAAGGGGTGCTGAAAAGCATGCTTGCACGCCGTTGTTCTGTTGTCCAAAGTGCGGCGACTAAATCTATTTGGTTATTTTCAGCCATCTTCACAATACGGCTGAATGGCGCTGTTTTAAATTCAAACTCAATGCCTTGCGCTCGAAATGCCGCCGAGACAAGGTCATTAATAAGACCATGGCCATTTTCATTGATGTAAGGGGGCCAAGTATTGTGCCCCCCCGTCAGCTTGGTTATTTCAGGCTGCGCTTGAATAGAAGTAAAAAAGAGTAAAAGAACTAAGTAAATGAGCCGTATTGTCATAAATATACCTGCCAACAGCCGCTTATTACTGAGTTTAGACCAAACACGTAAATTTACTGTACTGACGGTGTGTGACTTAAGTTTACCGTCGTTATTCACAATCATAGATAGGAGATGGCAATGGGATTATTGTCAGCGTTATTTACGTCAAACGCACAGGCACCTGTCGCTGCTATAGGTTCTTTGCTCGACGAGTTATTTACCAGTGATGAAGAAGCATTGAATTTGGAAATACTCAAGCAGCGGGTGGCACAGCAACCCAATCTTGTGCAAAGCAAAATCAATCAAGTACAAGCTTCTCATCGCAGTTTATGGGTTGCTGGTGCGCGGCCATTTTTAATGTGGGTATGTGGCTTGGGGTTTTTGTTTGCCTTTGTAGTGAACCCTATTTTGCAGTGGTTGTGGCCACAAGTTGGGACGCCGCAATTACCACTTGATGCCATGATGGAGCTAACTTTAGCCATGCTGGGGCTGGCAGGGTTACGCACCGTTGAAAAACTACAAGGTGTAGCGCGTTAAAACGCTTAAACGTACCTCAGTTTTAAATTACTCAAACTTTATTTTCACACTTCTTATATTTCATCGTCTTCTTAGCACAAGTTAAAAAATTCATCATCAGTTGTGACTGATGAGGCGGAGCCGTGGGGCAACCCACACAGTCTTTTGAGTGCCAAGCAAGGCCCGCCAACTGTTTATCCATTTTTTATTGGTGGGTAGGCCTTAACTAAAGACTTGCTTGGCACTCATCCCATTATTCTTGCCAATTTGGCATTTAAGAATGCGTTCTATTAACTAAAGGAAATACTATGTCTCAATATAAAACCCCTGACGTCTACGTTAGAGAAAAGTCAATTCTACCGCCGTCGGTTGCTGAAGTGGCTACGGCTATCCCAGCATTTATTGGTCACACTACTAAGCTAAATGAAGCCCGTGATGCAGCTAACTTCTTAAACAAGCCAGTGCGTATTACCAGCATGGTTCAGTTTGAAGCTAACTTTGGTGGCCCACACAAAGAGAGTTTTACACTAACGCCAAGCTCTAAGGTGTTTGACATTATTAATGTAGAGGCTGTTAAGGCAGTAAAAGATGCCGATGGTAAAATCACACAAAAAGCTGAGCCTGCAAAATTAGAAGCGGCAAAGTTTTTCCTTCACCAAGCAGTAAGCCACTTTTTTGCAAATGGCGGCGGTGCATGTTATGTGGTATCAATTGGTGCAGCTGGCACGATGGCGTCAAAAGAGGATTATAGCGCTGGTATTGAGCTGTTAAACAAAGTCGATGAAGTTACTCTTATTTCATCGCCTGAAGCCATTGGTCTAGATGAGGTCGGCCACTATGAGGTGCAAAATAAAGCATTAAAACATGCCGAAAAGCGTATGGACCGCTTTGCACTGGTTGATGTGCAAATGCAAGAACCGGCTGATGGAAAAACAGCCATCAGCCATGACTCTGAGCGCTTGCGCGCTAAAGTCACGCAGGGCTTAAAATATGGTGCCTCTTACTATCCATACTTAACGACGACCATGGCTCGCAGCTACAACGAGGCGGCGGTGATGGTAATGGTTGAGCAAACCGTTAATGCCGTGGTAGAAAAGGATAGTACTTATACATTACATTCACCGATAGCAGGTTTTGATCAAGCCGCAACTATAGCAGATCTTACTTGGCAAAAACTTGCAAATACATATACCTATGAAGATTCGGCACAAAAAACTCACCACGTAAGTATGTCTGATGTGTATATCAAAAATGCCGCCGGTGACAAGTATTATGAATTGCTAAGTTTGAAAGAGGTGTCTTTTAATGCAGAAACCAAAAAATTAGAACCCAATGAAAACCCTAAGTTTGCTGAGGCACTTGAGCATGCAGATGTGACACTTGAAAGTTACCCACTTAAGTTACTTGGCGATCCTAATTACCTTTTCTCATCTGCGAGCCTTTACAACCAAGCTAAAGCAGTACTTGCAAAAAATTACCTTGTGCTTCCTCCTTCACCTGCCATTGCAGGCGTGATTGCCAAAACCGACAAAGACCGTGGCGTATGGAAAGCGCCGGCTAACATAGCACTATCTCAGGTACTTGCGCCAACGCTTGCGATAGACAGCACAGAACAAGAAAACCTCAACGTAGATGCCACTTCGGGTAAATCAATCAATGCTATTCGTACCTTTGTAGGTAAAGGCACTTTAGTGTGGGGCGCTCGTACACTGGCTGGTAACGATAATGAGTGGCGTTATGTGTCGGTTCGTCGCCTATTCAATACAGTTGAAGAGTCGATTCAAAAAGCCACGCAATTTGCAGTATTTGAGCCAAACACGCCATTTACTTGGTTAAAGCTTAAAACCATGATTGAAAGTTACCTTGAAAACTTATGGCGTCAAGGTGCGTTCTTTGGTGAATCACCAGCTCAAGCGTTTTTCGTCAATGTGGGCCTTGGTCAGACCATGACAGAAGACGACATTAACAACGGCATCATGAATATCGAAATTGGCCTTGCGGCGGTGCGCCCAGCTGAGTTTATTGTGCTGACGTTCTCACATAAGAGCCTAGAAGGCTAATGAACCCAACCAAGATTGGCTAAGGCTCAGGTTGATACGTTTCTTTGGGTCATTAGCCAGTCTTTTCTTATTTTATTTATATCCCTAAGTTGCTAAGCAGCTTAGGCACGAAGATTATTATTTTTGGAGTTTTTATGGCTACTACAGCAGCAGATATCGCAGCAGAATATCCGATCCCAGTGTATAGATTTGTCGTTAGTTTTGGCGCGGAGAGCATTCCGTTCTCTGAAGTCTCAGGCTTAGACATCGGCGTTGAAACCATCACTTATAAAGATGGTTACGGCAAAAAACACATGCCTGGGCAATCAACCGATGTGAACATCACCCTCAAACGTGGTCTTGTGCGTCAAAAGAGCCAGTTCTATGACTGGATCTCATCTATCAGCCTAAACTTGGTTGATAAAAAAGACATCACAATTTCACTGACCAACGAAGATCGCTCGCAGCCATTGGTGACTTGGAAGGTGATCAATGCTTTTCCTAAAAAGCTTACTGCGCCAAGTATCAATGGTGGTTCAAACGAAGCCAGTGTTGAATCGTTAGAAATGATGGCAGACGACATTAAGATCGAATTCCACTAATTTTATTCTCCTTGTCTTGGGCACAGCAGTGCCCTTTTTGGACATTATTATGATTCAAGAACTTACTACACCTATGGTGGGGTTTCGCTTTGCGGCATTGATCACCTCTGCGGCAATACCCAACCCAATAGATATTTTCTTTAAAGAGATCAGTGGTCTTAAAGTCAGCCGTTCACTGGATTACGAAGGTAACCGCGTTTCAGTTAAAAGTGAGCGGCAAGCTAGAACTTTGACTTTCAAACGCGGCGTTTTACGCACGGGCAGCACTTTGGAGTTAACCAACTTTATCAGTTTACCGCAGTGGAATCAGTTTGCAGTGCGCAACGATATTTTGATCACGCTTTTAAACGATAACAATTTACCTACTAAAGCTTGGCTTGTTACCCGCGCGTTTATGGAAAGTTGGGAATGGGATAGCCTAGATGCAACTCGCAATGATGTACTGATTGAATCGATTAGTTTCAGCTACCAAAGCTTGGTAACGGTGCCCATTCCTTTTACTTAATTCTCATTACGGGGGTAAAACAAAGTGGAAATTCAATGTGATGCTATCAGAGTTAAGGCTAAATTGTCTGAACAGCCTGAAAATGAACCGCAAGGGAAAAATGCTCAGCAACAGCCCTGTACACGTGATAGTGCAATAGAACAATTAGAACAGTCTTTAAAGCGCTACGTTGACAAACAATTTCAGCAATTTACGAAACAAAGAAGGCCATAGACATGTTAGGAATTGGCTTAAACTCTGCGGGGGTGCCACTGTGCGATGTCACCTTTTATAGCAAAAGAGCGCGCGGTGCTGGTAATCAGCTAAAAAAATTAACACTTCCGTATGATACAAAAACCTTACACACCACATATCGCAATGACATTGTAAAATCGCGAGCGATAGGGGCTGAAAGTGGTGCAACTCGATACCAAAAATCTTCACCTTCGCAACTGACGATTACTTTTATTTTGGATGATACGGTGATCGAAGACCCTGCTTCTTTTACGGCTAAATTGCTGGGGGAGATTGAAACAGAAAATACCATACAAACGCTACTGGAATACGGAACCGCTGTACAAAGCGAAACCCATGAGCCAGCATATGTCACTATTCTGCCCTTAAACATGACACTCAATGATGGGCCAAATATGAGTTTCAGTGGCATGATCTGTAGTACCTCAGTTGAAACCGAATTAGTTGATAACAAAGGACGCCGTTTAAAAGCCAAAGTTCATTGTTGTGTAGTGGAATGTTTGCCTGAAAAAGAAATGAAACTGAAGTCAGGTAAAAGCTCCCCAGATCTTACCCATGTTATCCAACATAAAGCGGGCGACTCTGTCTTGATACAAAGTGCCAAAATTTACGGTGATCAACAGTTTGTACATCAAGTGGCTAAGGCCAATCGATTAGCGTCTATTCGCAGCGCTGAAGTGGGGGCGTCTATCCTTTATCCACCGTTGGAGCGTTAACATGGACTTGCGATATACCATTACTGTGGCAGGCAACACGGTTAGCGACAAAGTTGCGGTACGTGAAGTGCGGGTGAAAAATGGCGTGAACCAAATTTCACAACTGTGTTTGCTGATTGAAGATGGCGACATGGCCGAAGAAACTTTCACCAAAGCAGATGAAGACTTATTTAAAATGGGCAAAGCCATTGAGGTCAAAGCGGGCTTTGGTGATGGTGAACAGACACTCATTTATAGCGGCATTATTACCGCGCAAAGTATAGGTTATGAGTGCCAGCCATATTTGCGCATTGAGGCCAGAGCCGATGCCATCAAACTTTGTCAAAATGCCATGAGCAAGCTGTATGACGAAAAGACCAAAGATGGCGACATACTCAGTGATCTATTGAAAACCTACGGTGCGGCGGCGGGGACCATTGCGACGAGCCAAATTGAACACCAACAATTTTTGGTGGTGGATGAGCAGCCCTGGTCGGTATTTATGCGCCGTGTGTTGTGCAATGGCTTTGCTTTTTTTAATGATGGCAAAAATCAGGTGGTGGATTTAGCCAAACACACGCCAACGGCCTATGAGTTTAATGTCGCGATGGATGGTTGCGTAGACTTTGAGTTGCAGTGTGATGTGAGTTCACACTTGAAAAAGCTGCAATACAGTGGTTGGGACATCAAAGAGCAAAAACTCAATGATAATGCCGATCCTGTCGCGCCAGCGGCCAAATTTAAAAGCCATGCTGATGCCGATACGGCCCTTGCGATTCCTGACACTTTGCGCTTAGCACAAGCACCAATAGATAAGTTAGAGCTCGCAGCTAAAGCCAGTGCTGAGCAATATTATCGTATGCTCGATATGTACCAAGGATATGTGCGAGTGGACATGTCAGCCACTAAAGCCCCTGTGAACGTCAAACTTTTGGATGCATTAACGCTCTCGGGTGTTGGCAAGCAATATGCGGGCGATTATGTGGTGGGCGAAATGCAGCATCATTTATCTAACGATGGCTGGTTTTGTGACTTTATGTTTGGTGTACCGCTGACGTTAAGTCTTTACTCACAATACGCTAACACACCCTACACGCCAATGCTGATTGGGAAAGTAGCTAAAATTGAGGAAGATGAACATAAACTGCACCGTATTCCCATTTTACTTCCTAGTGTAAGTGGTAATAAAAAGGTTTGGGCACGTCTGGTCAGCCCTTTTGCTGGTGTTAAAGAAGGTTTGTTCCTACCACCGAGTCAAGGACATGAAGTTATTATCGGCTTTATTGGTGGAGATAGTCGACACCCAGTTATTCTCGGTGCGTGTCACAACCCCAAAGCGGAACCACCTTTTAAGTATGACGATAACAAAGAGCAACGAGGTTTGTTCTTCAATATTGATAGCAAAAACGAAAAAATGCTTGCGTTGCAATTTACTCTCAATAAAGAACTCGAAAAGTGTGAATTAAAGTTGCAAGTAGGTGCTGAACACAAAGTCTCTTTTGATGGAAAGAATGGTTTCAAAGTGATCCAAAAAGACATGACTACGTTGGTGGCGGGCAAATCAATGTTCATCGAAACTGCCGATAAGCTCACTTTAAAAGCCAAGAAACCTATTAATGTTAAAACCTCAGACAGCATCACCCTTGAAGGTAAAGGAGTCGATGTGAAATAGCCTCCATTGAGGCCAAAACAAGGAGCAACTATGTTAGAACAAGCATTTTTAGGCACTGGCTGGGGCTTCCCCGTACGCTTTCGAAGTGCCAGTAGTGGGCCTGTGATGGATAGCGGTGAAACGTTGTTAAAGCAGGCTATTCACTTAACCTTAAATACCTTGGTGGGGGAGCGACCGCTTTGGCCCGAGATGGGTTCAGGCCTTGCCAGTTACTCATTTGCCGATGCCAATGAACAAAGTTTGGCGCAGCTTAGGCAGGAAATAGCCACAGTATTACTCAATCATGAACCGCGTATCATTTTGGAGTCTATCGACTTTGATAGCAGTGAACTGTATGACGGCGTGCTGTTGATCCAACTTAATTATTTAATTCGACAAACCAACAGCCGTAGCAACATGGTTTTCCCATTCTATTTGACCGAGCAATCGGTTTAACGCTTGCCACAAACAACTTATTCGCACTTTGAGAGCAATTAACAACTCGTTTTGCTCAATTCAAACCTTTTATTGATCAAGGTATTATCATGACTGTGAAGTCTAACAACACAACCACCTTGGCGGCGCTTACTGCCGTCAATCCAAGTGAAGTGGGGCGTAGTCAACTTGGACGACAGGTAAAGGCGCTGTCGCGCTCATTTTTTAATATCGAACCGCGTACGGTAGAGGCTTGGCTTACGTATTTATCTACATTGGCAAAGCAGGTTAACTACATTGACGAGCGCCTATTAACGGCCAATGGTTCTTGGGAAGCCTTATTGCCAGAACCTGAAAAACTGGCGGGTCTTGCCAAACTCGTTGAGCAAGGAGAGGCAGACGAGCACATTAAAGCGTTAGCGGCGCGCCCTGATATGGCAATGTTGCTTACCTTTATTGATTTACTCACCCATAGTAATAAACAATTTAATCAATTTGTATCGCGTCATTTAGCACATTTTTACGCGCATGTTTTACGCTTTGAGCCCTTGCCAGCAACGCCAGACAGTGCCCATTTAGTAGTATCTTTAAACGATACTGACGCATTAACTTTGCCTGTGGGCACTGAGTTTGATGGTGGTAAGGACGCCGATGGTAAACCACTGGTTTATAGCACCGAGGAAGTGGTTACCATCAACCAAGCACAAGTCGATTATGTGGCAACGGTAAATAAAATTAAATCGAGCCAGTTGGTCGATATTAAACATCAAGTTTTACTGGACTCTGCGCAAGGCGTACTACTTGAACAAAGCCAGCCTACCTTTGGTCAGGCGCTTGAAGGGCAAGACGCCAATATAGAAATTGGCTTTAAAATTGCCTCGCAGGATCTGTTTCTCAGTGGCGGCACACGAACAGTCATTCTCGATTTTGGTGACCAAACCGAGCTGCTGAATTGGTTGTCGTGGTTTGATTTTTACATCACCACCAGCGAAGGGCTCAGTTTAGTTAACCTTGCCCATATCAATGTTGTAGATCACAAGCTTTCGCTTAGCTTTGATGCGTTGTTTCCTGCCATCACGGCACTTGCAACTGCACCAATTGGTGCAGACAATGCGTTGCCATTTATCGCTTTAGTGCTTAAAAGTGAGCATTACCATCTGCTATATGGTGACGACTCGAGTGTTTATGCGCGCATGAATACATTTACCGTCACGCAGGTGAGCTTAACCACACAAGTATCAGGGCTAGATGGACTGATTGCCAACAATGGTGAAGTGGATTTAGATACCAGTAAACCGTTTGAGCCATTTGGATTGTCACCTAGGCTTGCGACAAAAGTGCATTTTACCCACCCTGAGCTGGTGACAAAAAATATTGTCAGTGCCAGTGTGGAGTTTGCTTGGCTCGACAGGCCTCAGAGTTTTGATACTTATTATCGTGCTTATAGTTATTACTTCAGTGAGCAAAATGGCTTAGATGCTGGGTATTTTGATAAAAGCGCCGTGTGTGCAAACGAGGAATTGTGCGATGGCATTGTATTGAGCCCCGAAAAGCTATTTGCAAGTGACTGTAATTGCTTAGTTTGGCCAGACAGCACCGTTAATATCTCACGCTCAGATGCCACGGGTAATATGCAAAGCAATGTTGCCTTATTTTATAACGACAGTGACGGTACGTTGCCTTTGCCGCACAACAACATAGCCAGCAATACCCTGACATTTTTGCAAAACGATAATAATGCGCTGCGTGATTTTCAACAGTTGCCCGTTGATGAAGCTACCGCAACTAAGTGGCCCAAGTGGTATACATTTGAGCTATCAACACAAGATTTTGCCCATAAAGATTACACCAAAGTCATTGAATATTTTGCTTATAAAAATGCCACGTCAAACAGCCCTGTATTGGTTAACCAACCTTATACGCCAACATTAGAGAGTTTACGTGTGCACTATCAAAGTGAAAGCGTGGTATCGCCCGCTATGATGGTTGGTAACCCCATTTTTGTTGAGCATATAGCCCCGGTTGGTCGTCCAACTGAGCGGTTCACCCAGCAGAGTTTATTGTCTTTGCTACCTAAAATGGAAGAGTTTGGATATCTTTACATGGCGATCAATCAAGTGGTTACTCCAGGCCAAGTACGTCTGTACTATCAGATTGACCCTGTAGATGGCTATAACATGGGAAATAATCCTGTGTTTGTTTGGGAGTACTACAATGGTGGTCTGTGGCATCGCTTCAAACGTGAAGAATCCCAAGGGCAAGTGGGAGAAGGGCGTATTCTCAGCGACAGCACCTACGACTTGCTTGATTCTGGTCTTGTGGTGTTTTACTTGCCTGAGCTTACGCAAAGTGGCTCGTTTAACCACGATGGTAAGCTTTGGTTGCGGGCCAAGATTGATCACGCCAGAAACGAGACGCTTGATAGCTTTGACTACACTTACCCTGTGTACTCCAAGCTTAAAGGGATCTTTACACAAGGGGTTAAGGTCACCTTAACGAGTCAAGATAATGCGCCTGCTCATTTTGAGCAGCCGTTGCCCAAAGAGTCTATTAGCAAGTTGGTTATACCTAACCCTAAAGTGGATAAAGTTGTGCAGCCATTTGCGTCATTTGGTGCCAAAGTGCTCGAAACCACCGAGCAGTTTGACCGTCGCATTAGCGAACGGCTAAACCACCGCCAACGCCTGCTCAGTGCGTGGGATTACGAACACTTTGTATTACAAGCTTTCCCGCAGTTACATTCGGTGCGCCCTGTGGTCACCGAACCGGGTATAAGTCTGGTTGTGGTACCGCTTAATCATGATCTGTCTGTGCTGCAACCTAAAGTCCCTCGTTATCTTAAACGACAAATTCGCGAGCAGGTTAATGCGCTGTCAGTGCCCAATCTAACGGTAGAAGTAGACGACCCAAACTATGTCGAAGTACAGCTTGAGCTGATTGTTAAGATTGACCCACTGTATGATATCCAAAGTACCGTGATTGAGCTAAATGAACTAGTTGTTGATGCGCTTACACCTTGGAATAAGCTTGATAAACCTTTAGAGCGCACTATTTATTTAGCTGCTATTGCACAAGTGCTCGAAACCCATCCTGCGGTTGATATGATCCAAGTGATCCGCGCCACCAAAGATGGTCAAAGTCAAAAACACTACAGTGTTATTAGCGCTGATAATCCACACGATATTCTTGTGCCAGCGCGCAATCACAAAATTGCACTCGCCAACACGCTAGGTGATGTGTTTGAAGGGATCGGCAAGTGGGAAATCGAACTGGACTTTGTGGTTCAGTAATCCCGTTTCAGCGCTTTATCCATAGACAAAACCCGCCTCTTTTAAAAAAAGCTGTGAGATTTATTTCACAGCTTGTCGCTGCGCGCGTCTTGTCGTTATTCAAGACCTTAAATTCAGGAAAGTTATGGACAATCAAGTTCTGCAGATAGTCAATCAGGCTCCAAGCAATACTGGGCAAGATTTGGCAAAGCTCCGTCAGCAAGGCATGGATCGAATACAGCAATTTGCACCAAACACGTGGACCGATCATAACCGCTTTGACCCCGGTGTGACGCTCTTAGAAGTGTTAGTGTATGTGCTTTCAGATCTTAGTTATAAATTAGATTACTCAGTCCCAGAGCTACTCGCACAGGCAAGTCCTAGCGGCAGCGTAAAATTCTATGAGCCAGAGCAAGTGCTGTTCAGCCATTGTGTAACAGCAGATGACTATCGACGTCTTATTCTCGATTTACCCGACGTTAAAAATGTGCATGTCGCCACGCGCCAAAGCATTGATGCGAGCACTAATATTATCGATTTTAAGGTGCTGCTGTACACGCCAGATGAAAACAAAAAAATGGCAGTCACTGAGCAGCTTAATCGCGCCTTTGCCAAGGCTCGGTGTGTTAATCACACCCTTGGTAATGTGGTGTTCTACGATATTAGCAAAGTCAATGTGGGCATGACGTTATCACTGAAGCATGTTGATGATTTAGTTGCTCTGCTGGTGGAGATTTACACCCTGATTGGCAGAGAAATATCCCCAGACGTTAGTAAATATTCCGCTCAGCAGCTGTTACAAATGGGCCTTAAAATTGATGACATTTACCAAGGCCCAAGGCCTCAACATGGCTTTGTACTTGATAAAGATTTAAATAAGTCGGCCTACAGTGTGCGGTTATTTAGCTCCAACATTTTAAGTGTGTTGCATGAGCATGAACACATTGAGCAAGTTAATGCATTTCATTTTGTAACAGAGCAAGGCAGTAGCAATTATAACGCACAAGAGGGCTACGAATTTTGGCAAATTCAATTTGGCAGCGATGACAACCCACAAATCGCTAATATCGCGCAGTTGGGCTTTGATGAGCCTAACTTTTTTGATGCATTAGCGTTGTTAATTGATGGTCAACCCTATCAATTAACCGAGCTTGAAAAAGCCGCCATTCGCAGCGCTTTGCAGGTACTTAACCTACCACCAGCGTTACCGACAACAAGCATGTTACCGAGCTTTCAAAGTGGTGAATATTTAGGGCTCAGTGACTACCGCTCATTGCAGCACGAGTTGCCTCAGGTATATGCCGTTACCGAGCACACGCTTGATGGCCGTATCGACAGCGAACAAAAAGCACAACTCCTCCAATTTAAAGGTTATTTGCAGCTATTCGACCAAATACTAGCAGATCAGCACAAACAACTGGATGTACTGCCCGATATTCTTTCTTTGCCACAAGCAAGCGTATTTGAAGGTTTAGGTAAGTTGCTAGATCGCATGCTTGCCAGTGAATCACTGAATGAAGATCAAGTGAGCGCATTCTGGCAGCAAGTCTGTGCTTTACCCCATACGCAATTGAGCCAAGCGCTAACCGGTATCAGCGGTATTGAACATCTGTTAGATACGACCTCTTTGACTTATTGGCAACGAGGTATGCAACTCAGTCTTGAAAGTGATTTTTCTATTGCGCAACTCACACGACTGAATCAAAGCGCTCAGCATTTATTGGCCCGTTTTGCTGAACGCGCGGTTGATGCCAATTTACTGAAATACAAAGCGGTCTTTGCGTTTTATACGCCAAGCTTAGCGGATGAGCGAGACCCAAGCCCACAGGAATCGTTACTTGAGCGGCTGGTGTTACTGCGCCAATACATCGACAAATGTCGTTTGTTGAATGAAATTGGCATGTTGGGTGAAAACCGTTGTCGAGGCTATGACTATCTTGCCAATGACATTCAGCAAAGCCAATGCAGTTCAATGGCAAAAGGTATTATGCGCCGATTGGGTTTGTCGCATCCGGCCCATATGCCGTTGGCGATTTATAATCGTGAGAGCTTTTATTTAGTTGAAGGTAGCTTAGTCGAAGCGTGCGTGCCGCAAGAAGGTGGCAAGTTAGAGGCTATGCAGCGTATGCAACTTGGTCGCAGTTTGTACTTTGTATTGCCAGATTGGACGACGCGTTTTGCCTCAGGGGAGTTTCGTCAATTTACTGAGCGTAAAATTCGAGAACTGACCCCGCTGCATATGCCTGTGCATTGCTTGTGGATCGATAGAGAAACCATGAGTTTGTTTGAGCGCCTTTACTACGGCTGGTTGAACTACTTTTCGCAAACACAAAAAGTCCGCTTTACGCAGCCAAGTGAGTCATTGTCAGACATTCAGCAGCAATTGAGTAAACTGTTGGGGGCGTTTTTTACTTACCCCATACCAGTTGAGCCAAACTCAGGGCCGCAATGGCCATTAGCAACTGTGCTGTTAACCCATCAGGCGGGCCCAAGTAATCAATGGGATACGGTTAAAGCGACCATGGTCAACCTATTAGCCCAGTATTGCACAGACGACTCAGATCATGAATTTGTTGTTGATGGCCAAACAAGTAGCGCCATTTATCAAAGTGTGGCGGCTAATATTGCCCAGTATGTTGCACATTTTCCCAGTGGTTTTAGTGCAGATGATATTTTTTACCTAAGTGCCCAACACTATATCGACGATATTTGCCGCCCCAGTATTTCTGATCACGCTGAGCGCGCGCAAAGACTCACAGTGGGTTACACACCGCTGGCCTATTTAAGACCGCTCTATCCGGTGTCAATTTCAACCATTAATCCAAGCGCGACCGAGCAGTCCAAATTTATCGTTGCCTACAGCAAGCCTAATCGTATTTAATCAAGGAATAACCCATGAACACACTAAATGAGCAAGAAGCTACGCTATCTGCACAAGCGACCACATTGGTCGAAAAAGAAGGTCGTCAATCACTGATTGAAAAGTTTGATGATTTAAAAACGCCGACAGGTGATGATTTTGAAGCCATGATCCGCTCGAGCTTTAACCAAGTGGATGATCCCATTAAGGTGGTTGAGCAAGATGGGCAAGCTGAAGTTGAAGTTTCATCCGCTGTGACAGTTCGCTCGGACGCTCAAGCTGATGAGCAGTTAAGACTGACCCCTGCACAATTGAGTATGACGCAAGGCGAAGCAAACACGCTTAGTATCGACAGCGATACCATGGCGGTATTTGACGATGTATTAACTGTGTCGAATAGCGAGAAAAAAGTCACAGTAGCCAATACGCTGCAAGCCGATAACGTTATTGCCAACACACAGTTAAGTACAGCGCAAGTACAGACACAAGCTCTGTCGGTATCTGGTGGCGAGCTAGAGGTGATGCGTGCGGAACTTGATGGTAATGGTCAACCTAGGGTGAGTGTATTTGGTGATGCAGGTATTGAAGGCACACTGAACGTCATAAACACCGTAGAGACGGCCAATTTGAGCGTCTCAGCAACGGCCTCTTTAGCTGATACTCATGTACAGACTCTAACGGTTGCAGCAGACACAACCCTTAACGATAAGCTCAATGGTCGCAGCGCCATATTTACTGAGCATTTAGAAGCGCGCGATGCGTTGGGTGTTGGCATTGATGCGCAAAGCACCCGAGCTAAATTACATATTTCTAAAACCAGTAGTGATATGGACGCGTTACTGCGCGTTGACGATCACAACAATGACACAACTCCTTTTTATATCAATTCTGAAGGCA
Organism: Pseudoalteromonas sp. S16_S37; assembly: GCF_014694405.1. Classification (GTDB taxonomy): domain Bacteria; phylum Pseudomonadota; class Gammaproteobacteria; order Enterobacterales; family Alteromonadaceae; genus Pseudoalteromonas. The sequence goes on along the minus strand of NZ_JAAUWV010000026.1, from coordinate 13,655 downwards.
AAGTGGGCGTTGGCACAACAAATATTCAAGCTGACTTTCAGGTTGATGGCACTGCGCTGATTGGTGACTTAACAAGTAGTCATTATGTGCAACTGAATAATTTAGATAACAGCCACTTTCAAGGCAATGTCAGTGTATCTGAGTCGGTGGCAATTGCTGGGCAACTTGCACTGGGTAAACATACGGCTTCAGCCAAATTAGATGTACAGGGTGAAGCTGGCTCGTCATTGTTACATGTTGCAACCGATACAGCCGCTTTTGTTAAAGTGACAGATGCCCCTATGCAAGGTGAGTCAAAGGTGACTGTTTACCAACAAACAGCGATTAAAGATGACTTATTCGTAGCAGGTAATACAACAACCAACAACCTGACGGTACAGACTCATCTAGTGAGCGATAGCGCCTCTGTTGCAAACGCTTTAACTGCAGGTCAAACAACAACGGACACATTAACCGTTAACAACAATGCGACCGTTGCGCAAAAAACCACAACGCAAAAGTTATGGGTCGGCGATACTCAGTCGGGCGTGAGTGAGCAAGACAGCGTTACAGGCGCGCTTATCAACACCACAATGACGGTAAAAGACAGCGCGCAGTTTAAAAATATCAGCGCCAGTGAAGATATCTCAACACAAACGGCATTGAACGCACAAAGCGCTTATATCGCGCAAGGCATCAACATTGGTCAACTGGGTGAGTCGCTAGCGGCAAAAGTGGCGGTTAAAACAAATGGGGAAGATGAGTCGGCACTGCTGATTAAAGACTACGAAGATCACACGCTTTTGAGAGTGAAAAAGCAAGGTGTGCAAGTTGGCTCAACGGCAATGTCAGTGCCTGTTAATGTTGCGGGCAAAGTGAGCGCGCCAGAGCTGGCTATCTCTTATCATGCACAGCTTGAGCAAGCCGATGTGAGCAAACATCTTCATATTGCATCTGCGGTTGAATTATCGCCTTGGCAGCCGAGTGCCAAGTTGGCTGTGTTGAGTGATTTGGCCAATAACAGCGGTTTTGAAGTAGGGCATTTTGATGGTCAGGGCATTAAACCCATCATTACTACTAAAGCCGACAAATTGGGTATCTTTGCGCCAGAGCCTCTAAAACCGTTTCATGTGGCTTGTGAAGCACTCATGACGGGTCCCGTTGAGATCTCTGGCGATATGAACATCACTCATGCCGACAATAGTTTGTTCAGCATTAAAGACATGAAGGTCACGATAGGCCAAGCTGATTTTGCTACGCCGTTTCAAGTGTTTGGTGAGAGCGCATGCTGGGGAAGTCACAAGGTCATTGGCAGTTTTGCGGCTTATAACGAAGGTGAGCAACAGATCATCTACGTTGGTGACTCGCAGGTACATGTGACACAGCATAGTGATGCGCCTGTGTTAAACATTAGCGATCCACAAAAAACTAAGACAACACATATCGCCGCGGGGCAACTGACGATTAACCAAGCCCAGCCAGAAACGGATGTAAACTTTGCCCTGACTGGTAAAGCACACATCAATGGTGAAGTGCACATCGAAGGGCGTGAGTTAACGTTAACCGTGGATGGCGACACGCACTTAAACAATGCGCTGAATGTGCAAGGCGCAACGACAATTGAAGATGGTGTAAGTATTAGTGTCACTAACAACAGTGCTGAATTTGCCAAAGATGCACTGAGCGTCACAGGCAATAGCAGCTTAGATGGCACATTGTCGGTGACCGACAGTGTTGACTTACATAATGGCTTAACGGTAACCAATGGTGAAACGCATTTAAATGAAGGGTTGACGGTTGAAGGTCAAACCATGATTGATAACACTCTTACCATTAATGGCCGAGTAAACGCGAACGATGGCGTTAAAATTGCGCAATTACAAGAGGGTAACTCGCTGCAAGTCGAGGGCAGAGCACAATTTGATAGCCATGTGGATATTGATGGCGACTTAAATTTATCGGATAGGCTTGCCAATGCACGCGTACATATTCAAGAGCAAGGCAAGCAAGGCTTATTGATTGAACGTCAAGGTGGTCAAGTTGGCTTAGTGTTTAACGATGGTCGCTTAGGTTTAGGCGTTGAGCGTCCAGACTATGCGCTGGATGTGGCCGAAGATAGCCAATTTAGAAAAGACGTGCAGATCAAAGGCCGCTTAGAAGTTGATGAAAGCTTACACGTTGATGAGTACGCCAGCTTTAGAAGTAACATTAATGTGCATGGTAACGCTGAGTTGGCTGGTGAAGCACGTTTTGGTTTACCGTTTAGCAGCGTTATGGATAGTGAGTCTACAGGCATGCCTGCTGGGGTTGCGCAAGTGGCCATTGACCAAAACCACTTTGCCAAAGCTTTTGCGGTTTATCATCAAGGCGAAAAACCCATCGTGATTGAAGACGGTAAACTGGGTGTGCAAACCGACTCACCTCGTGAAGCGCTAGACATTAATGGCAATGCGGTGTTTAGAGGCGACATTGAGCTAGATGGCGTACTGCGTGGCTCTGGTCGTTTGGAATGTTTTGATGGCGCAAAAATTTTTGGTGATGTAGAGCTGCGCTCGGATTTAACCGTACACGATGACGCCTTGTTAAAAGACACGTTAACGGTGGAGGGTAATGCCACATTTAATCGCCAAGTTGAGGTGCAAAGCGACAGTACCTTCCAAGCGTCGGTGCGCATGAACGATGAATTATCAGTACAAAAACGAACGCTGTTACGTGACGACTTAGTGGTGGCCAAGCAAACCACCTTGCAAGGAGGGTTGAATGTAGAAGGTATTGAGCTTGGTTCTCAAGTTTCGATTTGCCCTGCGGCTACCTTTAAAAATGATGTTACTGTGCATGGGCAAGTTGAGTTTTTAAGCTCACTACAAACGGCTCACGAAGTGAGCGCCAAAGCGGTACAGATAGTGGGTGAGGTGGGCGAACATGCAATTACACTCGACTCAAGTCAACATGCTGCACCATTGAATATCACGACCCCAGAGTCCGACGCACTGCATATTACCTCTAGAGGTGAGGTGGGCATTGGCACACAACTACCTAGCCACAAACTAGATGTGGCGGGGGATGTACGCGTACGTAATATGCTGGTGGTTGACCAAGGCTTGACACTGGCCGGTGGCGCTGTGGCACAAGGAGATTTTGCGGTTCAAGGAGCATTGAGCGCACACTCTTTGATGCTTAATGACAGTCAGGCTATTTCACATGTATCAACGGATGTTGAACTAGGTGGTGAGCTTGCTTCAGATCAAGCGCTGGCCACACAGGCGGCAGTAAAAGCCTACGTGGATGCCCATTGTTGGACGCTGGCACAAAACAACAAGGTTTTACTGGTACAAAACCAATTAGAATTTGATGAGGTGATGAGCCGCGAAATACTATCGAATGTGACCATTTTGCTGATGCCTCACATGTGCCACCCGCAAATGAACCGTGCGTATAAATTAAAGCAACCAGTACGCATTGGCTCCAATGTGAGCATTATCGGCTTTAATGAACGCGAAACGCGTATTGTTAAAGAGCATGCGGGTTGTCGCTTCCTTATTCACGGACAAAGCGATGCCTTAGTGAAAAGCGTAGAAATGCGCGGTTTCACTTTTGATGGCTCGCTGATTAATGGTGGCGTTTACGAGGGTAACGGTGGTGCATTCCATTTACGCTATGTGCAAAGCGCCAAGCTTAACTGTGTGATTGAGAATCATCATGTGAATGGCGATGGTGGCGCGCTTTATGGTGAAGCTGAAGTGAGTTGCATTGAAGCAAACAATATCAAAAATTGTAGGGCCACGCGTCAAGGAGGCGGCGTATTTGGGGTGACAGAGTCAATCCTAAACGTGTCTATGTGTCGCGCTGAATATGGCGGTGGGGTTGCTTATTGTGATGACTGTCAAGTAGTTGCAAAAGCGAATATTGCCTTGATGTATGGTGGTGGTGCCTACAAGTGTCAGAGTTTAATGGCACAAGGACATTGGCGCGACAACCGTGCACAAGGTGATGTTGGTCATCATATCTATAGTTCAGGTTGTGATAATCCCGATGACACGCACACACAACATGATTACTTGTGGCATGCGCTATATTTAGATGCGCCAGTAATGTGTGGTACGCAACCTTGGCGTCATGACCACATCTAGCTATGAAACTTGTTATTAAACAAATAGGGGCCCAGATCCAGGCCCCTAAATCAACCTTGCAAGCCACCAACACCAGCCTAGCAGACTTAGAAACTCAGTTTGCTCAGTGGATTATGCGTGGCTTGTCGCAAATGGATTGGTCTGAATTTGAGTCATATGAGTCGGCAATTGATACCCTGAAGTTGCCAGATATCGACATTGACCTTGCGCAAATTGATTGGCAGCAAGTGCAGCGTGACCCATATTCAGCGTTTAAAACTTACTTATATCCGCAATTAAAGCAAGTGCTTGAAAAACAGTTGGCGCAAGCAAAACAAGCACATAAAGCGCAAAGTCAGTATTCGGTAAGTGACGCACTCAAGCGCCAAGGTCGTGCGCATCTTACTTTAGAAGTGCAGCGCTTGTTGGCTAATTTACTGGCAGAACAATCCCCCACAGTGATGGCAAAAGCCACTCTCAGGCTGGAGCTTAAACGCCAGATAACTGAAGCATTTAAAAAACAGCAAAATGCGCTTATAGCGTTACAAAATCTGCCCAACTGGCCTATGTTGCGAGTGCAACTGGTTAATTTGTTTAGGCATGAGAGCGGGGTATTATTTGAGCTGCTAGCACCACTTTACCCAAGCCATACGCATACACGCTTAAACAAGTTACTCGCGCTATTATCAGTTCCACATTTAACGCACTTTATTAGCTGGTTAGAGCTAACAGCCAGCAGTGACAAAAGCGTACAAAACACGCCCGAAAAATACCAACATAGAACATTACTGTTGAGCGTATATGAGCATTTTTTTATCCGCAAAAGCTTTGATGAGCAGCTATTGCAGCAAGTTTGTTTGGCGTTAACTTGGCCAAATCACAGGCAGGCTATCAGCATGTGGTGTGCCGTTGAACTGGCTCAAAGTACGCCAAGTAACGTGGCGCATTTAAAGCGTATTGTTAGACAAGCCGCCGCGCAGAGTGATTTAGCCATTGAACTGGTAAATAAGGCTGCGCACAGTACGTCAAATAGGTCGCTTATCAGCGCATCCACATCGCAATTGCCTGTATTTGGGCAAAACCATGATATTGAAAAGCCATCAACGAATAATACTAAAAGGGCTCTGTTACGTACTACGCTCACACAAATCATGAGCTTATTGCGGTTACTATCAAGTGATAACACTTTGCCAAACCAGCAGGTAAAATCGTGGATGACATTACAAACAATTCGCGCAGGGCAAACATTATTAACTGCGCAACTGACTAACCAACTGACGCAGCTGAGCAAAGCACTTAGTCGTTGCTGGCAAGCTCGCACACCTGAGGCCATTTTGGCTCAGGTGGATGCACTACTTAGCACGATACGGGCGCAGCAAGCTAAAAACTCGCCATACACAGTGAGTCAATTTAGTTTGTTGAAGTTGTATTACCTGTTAAGTCAACTGAGCGATGTGCCAGCGGTGCTATTGCAGGTATCCGCTGACACACAAAATACGCAAACGTTTACCGAGCAGCAGGTTTCGAGTTGGCTTGATAAAGTCAGCACTTGGTGTGCTCGGCAGAATGCTCAGCAGAATGCTCGGCAGAATGCTCGGCTGAATGCTCGGCTGAATGCTCGGCAGCAACAGGCATTGCAAGATAAGTCGCACCCGATGTTTGCCGCTGGTATAGCACCAAGGGATTTGGTTGGCGTACTAACAGCATTAAAAAAGCAGCTGGCCGAGCAGCAAAAGGCCGCTTTGCTCCCTCATCAACACAGTGCATTGCAAGGCTGTGTGCTGGGCATACAAGCACTGCTAAAAAGTTTGCCTATTCAAGCCTATTCTAATACATGGTTGCGTATTCACAGCATTGAGCATTGGACTGAGTTAGACAGGGTGCTGGATAACTTACTAGCGCACTGCGAGCAGCAAAAAAACAACCCTGAAGTAGACAGTCAAGCAAAGGCTATCACCCTAAACGAGCGTCAAATAGAGCATACTTTTAGCCTGCAGATCACCACGCTTTATGACCAGCTGGTTTTGCGTTTGCAAGACATGCTGCAGCAGTTTGCATCGCAAGCGCTGACATCAAGCTCAAGCATCACGCAAAGTGAACGCGCACCGTTTGTGCAATGTGCTCAGCGCGCTGCGCAAATCGCAATATTTGCGCAGACGTTACATAACAATTACTCAGGCGGGATAGGGCGTTTATTTGCTTTTGTATCAACGCAAAAAATGTGTTTTATACATGAGTTAAGTCAACTACCCGCAGGTGAGGCTTTGCAAGGCACGCAAGGCTTAACACTACGCAAACTATTGGTTGAGCAAATTCAAGCGCTGCAAGCGATCAGCAAACAAATAACGCAAACCGTGCCACACATCGCACGGTCTTATTCAAGTCCCGATGCTTGGCTTATGCCTTTAATTGATGTCGCGTGCGAGCAAGTGAGTGTAGAGAGCTCTACAGTGCTGTCATCACTAAGCGCTTATAAGCATGCTCAATTGAATGAGCAAGTAAGTGATAACGTGACAGTACTTCAACTTGCATCGCTACCAGCTGAACTCGTGTCTTTGCATGGCAAAGGAGCAGCAAAACCTAACGCTTATGTGTCGCAACAGCGTGAAAATCTGAGCCATGAATTTACAGATAAACGCCTTGTGACGGAGGCTGTAAACAGCCAATCGATAGCGCTGCAAAATGCCAGCGAGCTGCCAAAGCAAATAGAAGGCAAACCAGAGTTAGCACAAGATCTTGCGCGCCATAACGTGGTTGAACAGAGAGTTGCGCTTGATGACGAAGCAGAGCACACGCAAGCAAAACAGCCTCACTTACAACAGCAAGGTAATTCAGAGCATCATGTTACAACTTTACTAAAGCCGCAAGTAAATCAACAGCCAGAAACCGCGCTAGAAACACATCTAGCTGTTAACTTAGGTGAGCCGCTTCCAACTCAAGTATTAGCGTGTGAAAAAAATGGTGGTACAAATAAAGTGCATGGCACACTAGCGCCACAGCAAGCTGAGCGCACTGGCGTCAATGCGCAGCCAAACACATTGCTACAGGCACTGATGAATGTACAAAACTCCGCGCAAGCACATCAGTTACTTGCTGAGATTGAAAAAAATATCGCCACAGAGAAGCAAGCCGCTATGACGGCAGATGAGCAAACTCAGTTACAAAATGCCATGTCGCAAAGCCGCAGTCGTTTGCAAAAATTGCGCAAAACAACGCTCGTTAAGGCAGATAAAAACCTCATTCATAAAACCATGGCACAGGTAAAAGCACAGCTTGAGCAGTTACAACAACAGAGCGAGCAAGCTGCAAGCCCCATCACCTTTGATGTGGGCTTGGTGATCTTGTGGCCATTTTTACCCACCTTGTTTAACAAACTATCGTTGTTGCATAGCGACGAGCATGAGCACCGAGGTCTGTTTATTAATGACCAAGCCCACAGGCAGGCACACGCTGTGCTGTGTTACATCGCCAATATTGACCCGTTAATTGAAGTGAGTCATACCGCAAATGCTTTACTTGGTTTGCCGTTAGACATGGAAATTGATGATGTCATTGAGCTTGACGATAAAACCATAGCTGCGGTTGATTACATGCTGCATGCATTGGTCAGTCGCTGGGAAATACTCAAAGGTATGCCCGTTGATGAGTTTGTGCGCTTATTTATTGTGCGTGAAGGGCAGGTTGAGCAAACCGATACAGGTTATCACATTAGCGCAGAAACCATGCCTCAAGACGTACTCATGGCAAAACTCCCTTGGGGATTAGGTATGGTGCAACTGCCTTGGTTGGAACAAACACTCCTGCACATCGAATGGAAATACGGATTTTAACAGCAACGCTATTTTACAGAGGATAATTATGCATACCTACAACGAAGCGGATACCCATGAGCTGATCCTTGAACATCAGCATCGCTCACAGCTTTATGCCACTGCCAAAGCCAATGTGCAAACCGTGAGCACACACAATGAATATGACCGAAAACGTTATCTGGATGGATTATTTGTACATACCGTGTTAGCGCAGCTAGGCAGTGCCAAAGCTGAACTTGCCAATCACGGTTATGGTAGTGAGATTGTCACTAAAACAGAGCAAATAGAAGATAACGGGGTAGTGGTAGATGTCATCTATGAAGTGGCATTTAAATTTAGCGGTAACTTGCAAAGTGATACGCCAGTTGTGTCAGACGATAGCCAACTGGTGTTTTTTACCCAATCGGGTAGTAATTACATTGCTTGTCGTTATAAGACCGCGCAATTAACGAGTCAGGTGCAAGTGCTGTACTTTGACGACGAAGGCTATAGTCATTTTCGTACACATGGCACTAGTAATATGCAGTGGCACGCGTTTACTCATAGTCAGTCGGAGTTAGCTTGCGTTATTAATGATTTTATCTCTCTTATTTTTATTCAAAAAAGGGCTAATTTAAGCCGCATTTAATCATCACATTTTGCACTTTATTGCGTCATCTAAAAAAGTAAAAAGCGAGGTAGATGATGGCAAGTTATGCGCAAGCATTTAAACGAGTAATGACTTGGAGTGGCCAAAAAGCCGATGTGTATTGCATTGTGTTAGATCAACTCGCTTGCTGGCAAACCATGAAAGGCGCAGGGTTTTCTCAAAGCGAGCTGTATCGGCTTTTTAAACAGCAATATTGCGATGAAATTTGGCAGCAATTACGGGGTGATGAGTTACTACATCAAGAAGTTGCTAACTTACTATTTAAAGCATCGGTCAATGGCTTTATAGACGTATTGCTCAGTGAGTTACAACACCACTTTAATTTAGCCATCAGTGGTCAAATGTGTGACCGCACGCTTGAGCAAATTAATCAACAAGAGCCTAGTTCATTCCTTAGGTGGTTAAGGTTAAGCATTGCTTATTTTGACCTGCTGCAAGCTAAACAACCAGACAGCACCAACACCAAACGCCCTGCGTACAGCGCAACAGACTGGTTGCATTAAGTTTTTCTGGGCAGGTGACTTACCTAATAACGCAAGCTTTAAACCTTTATTAAACCAGAGGTGAATAACCGTCTTCCATACCTTCCCACCTTTATCCTGCGAGCTGAAAAGCGAGTAGCGACAACTTATTAAGGAGGCGTTCGCCTCCCCCTTCTAAAAAATTTTACAGTCAATGGAGTATTTTTGATGAAAAAAAATTTTAACAGCACCTCGCCACCCGAGGGCGAAGACGACCCTAACTTGAAAGATAAGCACAAACAACAAGCTAAAAACCGTTTTACGCCACACGATATCGTGATGGTGTTAGTAGGAAAATGGGCGATGCCGACCACAGTGATATTGGTATTGGTGACGTGTCTTTCAGGCTACTTTCTTGAAATGGAAGCGTTTACAGCTGTTGTTGGCATGATCTCACCGGTTATTATGGCCTTGATCATGGTCATAAAAGAAGCCTCATCCGTGGATAAAGATAAGCACAATCGAAAAAAGTAATGGGAGATACACCATTGCTGGTTTATGTATAAAAAAATCGGTCACACTGTTTGGTGTGGCCGATTTTTTTTTGCTCAACTTAGCACCTCGTACAAGAGTAAGTAGGTGCTGATGGTTATAAAACGTGGGTAGTTATAAGTCGTACTTCACGTTCATGGTCAGTCCTGTGAAGCTATAGTATGCTTGTAGTTCTATAATCCATTTCCCTGCACTTGGACTTGCAATGCTGCAGCGTTCAGCATTGCTGCTGTTTTGTGAAAGACAAGCGTAAGTGCTTGCACCGTCTTTATAAATACCCAGATCGACGTCACCCTGACCGCTTGAAGTAGTAACTGTAAAGTTTTTTGCTCCTTCTGGTATCTCGATGCTATATCGTTTTTGTGTTCCTTGCGAACCTGATAAGTTGTATAACGTCTTGACAAATGGTTCTTTTGGCAGCTCGGGATCTTGTCCAAAAGCTTTAAGCACTGCGGCATTGGCATCAACAATACCCGTGCCACAACCAGAGCATGAACCCGGGAAGCTACGCGTTGTTGTTTTTATGATACTTTCAATTTCATCAGGCGTTGCAGATGGTTTGGCTTGTTTGATTAATGCTGCCACACCTGCGACATGGGGGGCTGCCATTGAGGTGCCTTGTGAGTTGCCATAGCTATCAAATGATGGGCTACCTGTGCCCGTGTTATAGGTAGATAATACACCATGGGTAAGCGTTCCACCTGGTGCCGCAACATCAATTGAAGAGCCATAGTTAGAGTAGCTTGCGCGGCTACCACTGCGATTAGTTGATGCAACGTTGATAACCCCATTACAGTTACCAGGGTTATAACTCGATGCATTGTCATTATCATTACCAGCAGCAACCACAACCACAGTGCCATTACCACGTGCTTGGTTGATCGCATTTTGAGTAGTTGGGCTACAGCTTCCTTCACCACCCAGGCTCATATTAATGACGTCGGCAGGGTTAGCATTAGAAGGGGCACCTGACACAAAGCCACCTGATGCCCAGATGATGCCATCTGCAATATCAGATGTTAAACCACCGCACTTACCAAGTACACGCACTGGTACTACTTTTGCGCCATAAGCTACACCGGCAACGCCTTGTCCATTATTGGTCACTGCTGCAACTGTTCCTGCCACGTGTGTACCGTGCCAACTTGAATTTCTGTCACGGCTTGGAACTGGGTATCCAAAGCTGTCGGTACCACACTCTCCGCGGGTTATTGCGTCACCTGGGTCGCGGGCATCGTTATCGCGTAAGTTCCCATCATTAGCAACATCAAGATTAGATATCATGTCGTAACCAGGTAAAATATTAGCGGCTAAGTCAACATGTGGGCGATAACCTGTATCAAGTACAGCAACTGTGACGCCTGCACCCGTTGCTCTGTCCCATGCACTTGGCAAATTTAGGCCACCTGTTGGTTCATAGTAGTGCCATTGATCAGCATAACGAGGGTCATTTGGTGCTGCAAATGGTTGTAGCATTTGGTCAATTTCGATGTATTCAACATTACCTGATGCCGCAATTTCTTGCATAAATGAGTTAGCTTCCGCTGGAGATAGTTTTCTATCAACACGCATTACGTGGTGGTTGCTAAGCGCCATAGGACGAACATATTGCGCTTTTACATTTGATTTTTTGCTTGCAAAGCCTTGCACGAAGCTTTGCGCACGTTGATTCATTACTGCTTGAGAGGTTGTAGCGTCTGTACCTACACCCATCAATGATTGATCGCTATTTTTGTACTTGATGATGAACTGCGTACCAAACTTACCTTGATGTTGTAACTTAGCTGCTGTTTGCGCAAAGTTGATATTTGCTTGTGCAGATAAATCGGCTGTAGCAAACGCTGTATTTGCCGTGAACAGAGTAGTCATTGCCAGTGACAATGCACCTAATTTGAACTGATTTGTTGTTGTCATAAGATTCCCTAACATGTTGTGTATTTATTAAATCTACACTGCGCAAGTGCAATGTAGACGTTACAGAACGTAAAGTTAACGTTAATGGTTTAAAAGAACTGTTTTGTTATTTACATTGTTAGATTGGTTATAAGCGGATGGCTATATGACATTTTTGTTACAGTAACTGCTTGTTTTTAATGCATTTGAGCCTGTTTTTTATACGGAGGTAAAATATCGTTATGTTATGTAAATAAATGTAAATGTAATCGATATTTTATTCACTTGGTAAAAATGTGTAGCGACAATAGAGTTTGCCCGTAGACAATAAAGTTTGCCCGCAAGAGGTGCTTTAAACAATATTCTGCCCGTATTGGTTTTTTACTGTCTATACTCAGTTAATGTCGTTAATACTGGCGAAGACTATGGCTCGTGGCAGAAAGCTGGAAACTCTTAGCGATTTCAACCGGTCGCTCAAAAATAAGTATGGATTAGGGGAAGGAATCGATTACAAGCCTTGGCTTCGAATTCAGGACGTTAAATCCAAAAAAGGACAAAGAACTCAGGTTTGGGGTAGAAAAACAGGGCGTGAGCATCACCTGCTTTCATCGATTGAAAGCCAATTCTTTTATTTAGCCGAATTCAGCGATTCGGTGGTCGATATCCGAGAGCAATTCCCACTCCTTCCACTCAACTTATCCCAAAAGATTGCCGCAACGTTAGGCGTCGACCACCCAACTGTTCCCTATAGCGGTGAGCCCAACATCATGACGACGGACTTCCTTCTTACTTGCCGACAGGGAGAACGAGAGTTTTATAGGGCGGTCTCCGTGAAACCCGAGGACGGAATCGATCAGAGAACAGCTGAAAAGCTGGATATTGAACGCATCTGGTGGGAACTCTTAGGTGTTGAATTTTTATTTTTCACGGGCAATGAAATAACGAAAGCACAAAGCAGCAACATACAGTGGGCAACATCGCCATTTCGTTCAGGCATTCAAACATATACACCTTCTCAAGTCGAAGCTGTATTAACGGTGCTGGAACCAGGCAAGCACCTGTTATCTGATTTATGTGGCAATCTCGTGTCCATAATACAAGGTAGAAGCGAAGATGGGCTCAATATAGTGCGTTACCTGATTGCCGAAAAATGGATTGATGTTGATTTGAATTATTCTATCGAATCCTGCGGAGGCGTAGACATTCTGTCCGTAAACCATGATAAACGGCAGGTATCCAATGGCGGTTGATAAAAACAGCGTATGGCGTTTGAACGGAGCCGAAGGTCTGCAAGACGACATCTACCGCGTCATCGAAATAATCCCTCACCTGGATTGCATCATTTTATTTCAACTGACCGACACTGGTCACTTGCAAAGACCCGTTGCGAAAATGTTGTCGACGTTTACGAAGTGGAGCCGTTCGGGAATCGCTGGGCTTATCGAGTGGAAAGCGCCTTATTTTCTATTGGAGGCAGAAGAAGATATCCCTCCTAAATCTAGAACCAAGCGAGATAAAAATTTCGATTTGATAAACGAATTGGCCTCTGATATCGAATTTTTATTTGCCTACGCTACGTCAAAGAGAATGCTGGGACTGGCCGAGTATGCAAAGCGAAAGGGTGTTGACCGAAAGAAAATTTCCCGGCTTTTAAATACTTATTGGCGCCTTGGTCAGACTAAAAATGCCTTCCTACCTGCTTACGCGAACAGTGGAGGCTCAGGGGGGGAGCGTCTTGCCATGAATGGAGCGTTGGGAGCTCCGAGAACATCAAGAACACTCGGCGTCGAGCGCGCCCCAAAATATGTGTTAAATACCAAGGATAAACAGAATATTCGTAAGGCTCTGAATAAGCATTATTTAAAGGTCAACGGAAAGTCTCTTAAAGAGTCCTACAAGCAATACCTTAGGCAGTATCATGCTGAAGAGATAAAATTGGCCGATGCTTGTAAAAGGGCGCCTATAGTGCCTTCATTACGCCAGTTTTCATATTGGCGAAACCGTTTGATTTCGGAAGATACTATAATACGCAAGCGTTCGACGGAACGAGACTACCTTCTTAAAAAACGTAGCGTAATTGGCCTAAGGTATCCCCAAAACTAGTGTTTATATATCAATAAGATGGAGATTTTAGAAATTTTGGAAAATGTGGGGAACATTCATGATGTTTAGTGATCTTATGAATCGCTAAATAAAAAAA
>NZ_JAAUWV010000025.1 GCF_014694405.1 Pseudoalteromonas sp. S16_S37 | reverse complement strand
GCCATTGGCACGTGAAAATCAAACAACAAAAACGTTAGATGGTTAACCGACTCTAAAGATGGCAATCCAAATTGAACAACCTCAGTTTTTTGAAAAACCGAGATTTTCAGAATCGACTAGTTAAGCTATAAATCAAATTTTTATTGTTGACTAAACTTATGATAATTCAAGTAGCGTGTTAACCAAGGATAAGCTTCTTTTTATCGATAACCCACAGCTTTTTAATAAAAAACTTTGACTTTACAAAGCATAGCCAAATGATATGTAGTATTTGTGTTAAGAGGAATGACAGGTTGCACAGCACAAGCCAACGATTACCCAAGTGCTAAATACGGCTGGTTATATTTTTATTAAAAGGCTTGCAAGTAGCTCTGATGCAAGCCTTTTATAATTACTGGGTTCGTTATTTATCTAAACCTAACTTTTTACCCTTAATTTGTTTGCGCACATTCGCTATGCGCGAGCGGTTTTTAGCTCTTGCTTCGCCACTCGCTTGATTACTTGGGCGATTACTTCTTGGCTGGCGACGTTGATGCGCAGGCTTTTTGGTAAGCTTTTTAATCAGTGAATCTCGATTGCTCACTTCATAACCTGGCAAATAATAGCGTTTAATCTGCTGCTCAATTAGCTGCTCAATATGTACTAAAACTTGCTCTTCTTCTCGAGATACAAATGAGATGGCTTGACCTTGGTTTCCTGCACGACCCGTACGACCGATACGGTGAACGTAGTCTTCGGCTAAGTAAGGCAAGTCGTAGTTTACAACACGTGGTAAGCCTTCAATATCTATACCTCGTGCCGCAACTTCTGTTGCTACTAACACGCGGTATTTGCCTTCTTTGAACTCTCTTAATGCTCTGCGACGAGCGCCTTGCTTTTTATCGCCATGACAAACAATAGCAGGAATACCATCTAAGTTAAGCTCTTCCACCAGCTCATCAGCAACATCTTTCATATTGACGAAAACCAATACCTGCTGCCAATTCTTTTTACCTATCAGTTCCGATAGTAGTTCTCTTTTGCGGCTTTGCTCTACAGGGTAAACCACGTGGCGTACAGTTTCTGCAGTGGTGTTTTCTGGTGTAACTTGCACATATTTAGGGTGACGTAAAACTTGCGAGGCAAATTGCTTCATCGCAGGAGGGAAAGTCGCTGAGAACAATAACAATTGTCTGTTTTCATCCACTAAATTAATAACCTGCTGCATATCGGTAATAAAACCCATATCTAGCATACGGTCAGCTTCGTCAAGCACTAGGTGAGTTACTTTAGCTAGGCTCAAATTACCTAAACGGATCTGATCAAGTAAACGCCCCGGTGTTGCAACAACGATATCAGCACCTTTCGCTAGCAGCTGTGCTTGTCCTTCAGGGCTGACACCACCAAATAAAGCGACCGTTTTAAGCTCTGTATGTTTACAAAATGCAGCACAGTTTAAAGCAATTTGCTCTGCAAGCTCTCTTGTTGGCGCCACAATCAGTGCGCGAGGTTGCCCACACGCTTCCTCATCAAGGAGCTTTTGAATAATGGGTAACGCAAAAGCAGCGGTTTTACCTGTACCCGTTTGCGCTGTAGCCAAAACATCGTGGCCTTTACGTACTACAGGAATAGCGGCTTGCTGTATTGGGGTTAGGGTATGGAAATTTAATTCGTCTAATGCTTGTAACAGCAAAGGTGAAAAGCTAAAAGATTTAAAATTCATGGTAAAAACCTGCGGCCAATACTTAAGGGCCGCAGATTATACGTTATTTGTTCAAACCTAACAAAGTTTTAATAGTGTTTGATCGATCACTTTAGCTTTACCACCGACCACATCAGCTTCGTTCAGTTGATTTATAAGCCCAACCCCCTGTTGTTGCTGCGCATCATTTAAAGGCACGTAAGGTAAGCGAAACACTGGTTTAACAGCCCCCGTCATGATCAAAGCTGTATTAATCGCAATTGGATTTGGCTCACAAAACAACCATTGCATAAGCGGCTGTAGCTGCTGATTTAACGCGTTATTTTCCTTGTCCATTAGCTTGCGAAACAAACCTGGGATTAAGTTAGACGTCACCGAAATTACCCCATGTGACTGAAAGTGATGACGGCTTTCATGCGCCTCATCGTCGTTACCAGACCAGCACGCAATACCTTTAGACTCATAATGTGCAATACGCTCATTACCACCGCATTCTTTAACACCAATAAAGTTTTTATGCTTTGCTAACGGTTCAATGATATCTGGCGTTAAGTCTTGCCCTGTGCGCCCAGGTACGTTGTAGATAAAGGCAGGTCCAATATCTAGCACGCGCTGAAAATGGGTTTTAACGCCTTCGATAGATGTTCTACCGTAGTATGGGTTTATCTGCAGGGCTGCATCCATACCAGAAGCAAAACCGTATTCGGTGGCTTTTATTGCTTCGCGTGTATTATTACTACCCGTATTACCGACGATTAAAATTCTATCTGAGAACTTATTTACACTATGGGCAATCAGCATTAAATGCTCTTCCCAGTTCATTAACTGGCCTTCGCCTGTTGTTCCGCCAACAATAACGCCGTCAACACCCCCAGCAATCTGTGCTTCTACCAGCTCATCATAAGTATCTAGATCAATTTCACCGTTGACGTTGTAAGGTGTTTTGATTGCCGTAATTAGGCTCGCTTGTTTTATCGTTTGAATCGTTCGCATAGTGCTCTAATTTTGCAGTTGTCGAGTTTGCGCACTGTTTTACCACAAATCACTTTATTATCCGAGGGTCAAAGCGCTAAATTTTTCCAAAAAAAGTAAATAGCTCAATCACACACCACCTTTGTTTACCATGGCTACGGGGCAAAACTATCTTTTTGCTTGAAAAAGACATAAACATGGGTCAAAATCAAAACACTGTACATATATCCAGTTAACTACTATGAGCTTAACTAACTATTTAAATACCTATTTTTACCACACCGACGAACTCTGCCACGCATTGAAGATTGATGCTGAACAACTGTTTGCTTGGCAAGAACAAGGATTATTCCCAAAACCAAGTTACAGTATTCAAAATCAAATAAAATGCAGCTCTTTTTTAGGCATTTATGAATGCGAAGAATTTACCGACTATTACCCTAGAGGCTGCGCCCAATGGGGGCTTGATTTAGTTAAGCATAAAGCTTCTAACTCTGCTCATGCCTATGAACTTTTTTATCAGCAATATATGCAAAGTTTGAGCAAGTACCAACAACAGGGCTTTAGCTGCCAAGACGAACGCTTTAATGACGATTTATGCGAGCAAGTGCAAAATGCATGGCAACAGTTTCTATGTAGTAAATACGGCGCTATTAGCCAAAATGGACTGGTTGAAGAGCTTGTACAAATTGAATTAGGTCGCGCTATAGTAGATGAAATAACTGAAGACAGAACAGCTGCAAGTATCAATCAAGAACTGCGTCCAAGATTATTACAAGCCATTAAACTACTTAACCGTGCCTTTAGTCATCCGGCAAAGCATGAACGTAGTCTCTCATTGCGTGAGCGCTACATCGACGCATTAATTTTAAAATATGATCTATCAATTAAGTAGTTGCGACTACCCTGTAGCCGCAACTTCGGTGATTGTTAATTGCGACTCAAAGCTTCTTGTCATTATCTATTACTGAAACCGTTCTTTTTATAAAACGGTGAAACGCTTTTTCTGGCAAAAACTGCTTTTGCTTGTCGTAGTTAAATTTTTCAATGAGTGCTAATATTTGCGGATCATTGGCAATGTTAGATGTAGTTCTACCCGCAGTATGAAGCGTTTTCACTCTGTCTATCCACGCTAAAGTATTTTTTTTGAACGCTCTTAATTGCGCTTTATCTGCAATACGGCCATGGCCAGGCACTATAATGGTCTGCTCATCACCTATATTTAAAATTTTGTCTATTGCTTTGGTAAAACCTTTGACGCCTCCGACATAAAATGTAGGGTGCCAGCTGGTATCAAACACATCGCCTACAAATACAACATTGCTTTGCGGAACATAATACACAAAATCATCAGAGCTATGAGAACGCATTTCATAAAGTATGATGCTAGCGTTTGGTTGATTAACCACCGCACCAAGGCGCTCAAAAAATGCATTGCCACCGATATGATCAGAGTGTCCGTGAGTATTAAGCACATAACGAACTGGGGTTTGACTATTGTCTAAAGATTGGATGGTGTTGTGTAAACGACTAAAGTGCTCGTTTCCGGGCATGGGATCAATTAAAACCAATCCTTGTGGTGTTTTAATTAGACCTATATTTGTCGAGCTATCGCTGCTTTTCAGCAGAGTAACCTGCTCTGTAATAGGCTGCACAGCAATTGTGTTATTGCCATTGGCGTAGGCTAAATTGACTATAACAAATAATAAAACAGATAATATGGGCTTCATAAAACTTCCTTTGTCAAACGCTTAAACGCAGTTAAACATAGACAAAGGAAGTAGATATTGCAAAACAGTCAAATTGGTACATTATTACACAAGATTACGTGAGTTCAGATATCAAAAACAATATATAAACTATTGATATTCCTGCTCAAAATGAGCCCTCATAACTTCAAAAGCCTTTAACACATCAAGCTGGGATTGACATAATTCATCGTACCAATTATCGAACTTTTCATCGTCGTCTTGTTCGCTTAATGCCTGATACTGGGCTAAAAGCTCGATAATATCGCTGTGAGTACAAGCTAGTCCATCCAGCTTTTCAGTCAATGATGAGTGGTCTTTATTTTTTAATGTCGCAATGACGCTATTATCTAATTGTTGGTTTTGTTCCGTCATAGCGGCTCCCTATTAAACATTACGCTCTATTATTTATATCAGGCTGGCTACGAATAGCTAGCCCAATTCTGAACAGTTGCACAATATTCAAACGGTTTACGACAAAAATTAATAATACTGACTTTTTAGTAGAGGAATTAAACAAAACCCAGTCTCAGTTGTTGGTTAATTCCCGAACAACAAGTCCCAAATACTGGGGGGTTCATGTAATTTGTGATATTGCTTTCTCAATTCGTCTATTTCTTGTAGCCTCATTTTAGCTTCGGCTAACTTCCCCTGCTCGGCCAATAATTTACTGGTGTCGATAACATTCAAGACTTTGTTAAGCCCTTGTTGCGATTCATCTTGCAACTTTGCTGTAAATGTATGCTGTTTGCTAATAAGCAGGTGCTTTTTGAATTCATCAATTTGTGCTACTAAGTCTTGCTGTGATTGACTTTTCATAGCTTGCTTGTATGCATGGCCCATATTTTTCATTGTCACTTCTAAATCGCTGCTTTGCTTGGCTAAAACAAGTGAACTCATACAAAATAAAACTAGGCAAAAAATTCGATACATATATCCTCCCAAAAGTAGAGTCGCATTATAGTGATCTTTTGAACTCGAACAAAGTGATACCAAGCAGGCATTACTTTTGTAGAGCACGTGTTTTTATATTTTTGTGCCATAATAATTACTTAAATAAAAATAAGGAGGTAGGCGTTGCTAAAAAAACTCGTGTCTTTGTTGTGTATTTTATTTTTTGCTATGACTTGCCAAGCACAACAGGTAAAAATCACTTTTGTTAATCCTGGTTTCTCGCAAGATAATCCAACAGGGAGCTTTTGGCTAAATGTATCCGCCTTTATGCAAGCTGCAGCAGATGACTTAGATGTCGACTTAAACATTATGTATGCTGAGCGTAATCATATTCAGATGAAACACGTCATAAACAGTGCTCTAACGAGAAAAGACCATTACATTATTCTTGTAGATGAAAAGTCAGCAGCAACACAAGCATTACTGACGTCAACACAAGTACACGACAAAATCATCTTTTTGTTAAACAAACCGACAAAACAAGAGTTGATCCGCTTAAGAGCACGTGGTTTTGGTATTTTGGGATCTATAGTTCCTGATAATTACCAAGCGGGACGTCTGCTGATACAAGAATTAGAAAACCGTGTAATAAAATCGAAGAAAAACCCCACCATTAGCACGCTCGCTTTGCTTGGAGAGTCAGCAACAGACGCAGCGAAACTGCGTGAACAAGGTTTGTTGAGTTATAGCAACCGTTCTTACTATTTAAAACTTTTGGAAAGAGTGAACGCGAATTGGTCTGAGCAAGAAGCTTATAATATTACGAAAGGTTTGCTGCAACGCTTTAACAATACAAAAATAATTTGGGCAGCAAATGACGCGATGGCAACTGGTGCTGTCAGGGCGGCAACTGAACTTTCTATGCGTCAACATATCCTGATCGGTGGAATAAACTGGGATAAAGATCAACATACAAGGCTTGATGTATCTGTAGGAGGTCACGTCACTTTAGGTGCTTTAGCTATCATTAAAATTGCTGATTTTGACGTAGATAATAAAAACTACATAGGAGATTTGAAACTACCTATCTTTAAGGCTTACAAACCAAAGTATGAGAGTTTGTATAAAGCTATACATACAAAAGAATTGGGAAAAATCGACTTCAGATACTTTTCGCACACACACACTACTCCAGCCCCACAACCATTCACCCTAGACAATATGACAGCGCTAGTAAAATAAATTTTTAGTTAAATAAAACAAAGCTTGTGTATATTTTTTGTTCAAAATGGTTTTTAATTTAAAGTTTCAGACCATATAAATTTATTCATAAATTAAATATCCACTCACACCAAACAGCTCAAAAAACACACTATTGACATGCTTTAATTTACCTGTTTTATTTACAGCGGTTAACAACATGTAAAAAAGGTAACTTAAAATGAAAAAAATGGTTTCTAACAGCGCAAAACTTTCAATTCTATCAGCATGTATCGGGGCTGCTCTAAGTGTAGGCACCGCATCTGCAGGTGAAGGTCAACGCGTAATCGTAACACTAAAAGACAACGCAATCAGTACACTACCGTTATCTGTATCTGCGTCAGATGCTGCAAACTATAAGCAACAAGCGCTTACTTCATTTGCACATCAATTAAATCTGGACCCAATGACAGCGCTGCCAAGTGTGAACGCAGTCGTTATGGAAGTAACACCCGAAAAGCTTGAGGAGCTTAAAGCAAACCCACAAGTTTCTAATGTTGAAGAGGATCCTAAGCGATTCCTGATGGCTGAATCAACGCCATATGGCATCACTATGGTTCAAGCAAATCAACTAACTGACAACATGAGCGGCAATCGCAAAGTATGTATCATGGACACAGGTTATACACTTAACCATCCGGACCTTCCTAGCACAGGTATTACAGGTGATGATGGTTATGGCTCAAACGACACTGGTAACTGGTATAACGACGGAAATGGTCACGGTACACACGTAGCGGGTACAATTGCAGCCATCGGTGGTAACGGTCAAGGTGTTGTGGGCGTGAATCCATCTGGTCAACTTGGCTTACACATCGTAAAAGTATTTAACGACCAAGGTAAATGGGCATACGGTTCTGACCTAATCAAAGCAATTGAGCAGTGTGAAGCAGCTGGTGCGAATGTAACAAGTATGAGTTTAGGTGGCAGCGGCAGCTCAACAGCTGAACGCAATGCGTTCCAACAAAGTTATAACCGTGGCGTATTGCACATTGCAGCTGCGGGTAACGGCGGAAATAGCAGCCTAAGCTACCCAGCATCTTACGATGCAGTTGTGTCTGTAGCTGCGGTTGATAGCTCTGAAAACAAAGCATCGTTTTCACAATACAACAGTCAGGTAGAAATTGCGGCGCCAGGTGTGGGTGTTAACTCTACTTGGAACAACAATGGCTACAAGTCAATCAGTGGTACATCAATGGCTACACCACACGTATCTGGTGTTGCGGCTTTAGTATGGAGCCACTTCCCTAACTGTACTAATGATGAAATTCGTAAAGTACTAAACAATACCGCTAAAGATAAAGGCGCGGCTGGCCGTGATACATCTTATGGTTACGGTATTGTACAAGCAAAAGCAGCGTATGATTACATCGCACAAAATGGCTGTGGTGACCCTGTTGGTGGTCCAGTTGCAAGCTTTAGCTTCAGCGTAAATGGTACTACTGTTAAGTTCACAAACTCATCAACAGACGCTCGTAGCTATTCTTGGCAGTTCGGCGATGGTGCGAGCAGTTCTGATATGTCTCCTAGCCACACTTACGCAGCAGCTGGTACGTACCAAGTAACGTTGACTGCAACTGATGGTGCAAAATCAAACTCGGTGACTCAATCTGTACAAGTTGGTGACGTAACACCTCCAGGCTGTGACGGTATCTCTGCTTGGTCTGCATCAAAAATGTATCAAGTGGGTGACCAAGTTTCATATAAAAACTACAAATATGAAGCAATTTGGTGGTCTCGTTCGGCGCAACCAGACATTTTCAGTAATGTTTGGAAACGTTTAGGTGCTTGTAACTAAGCCCGATTTTGCGCCCACTCTGTGGGCGCTTTACCTTACTAAAAGCCCACTGAATAACAATACACATAACACGCCACACAATTGCCCTTTACTAATTTGTTCCTTGTACGCAAATACGCCAATCATCAGCGCACTTGTAATTCCTATCGCACGTTTTAAACCTTCAACGATACCTGGTTGAAGCTGCGTGATTGCAATGAATTGCAAAATAAGCGCGCAGGCTAAAAGCACCACAGATAATAGCCACCAAAAAGTCTTTTCTTTGACTTTCTTGTAGTCCAGCTTTACCCGTAGCAATAAGGCGGTGGCAATCAATATAATAAATGTGATGTAGGCAGCATGAAATTCTTTAGAACCATATTGCAAAGCAAACTTATCAAGCACAATACAAAAGCCCCAACACAATGCCGCTAACAGTGCCTGCCAGATACCCTTTTCATTTGTTTTAAAACGCCCTCCGAGAACCAAGAAGGAACTGACCGCGATACCTACTATCCCGATACTCTGATTGAAACTAAGGGGGTCGGATAACCATAACCATGCAAGTATTGCCGAACAAACTGGCGTAAACGACATCATCGGCAATACAATAGCAAGTTTACCAACTGACAGTGCTCGAATAAACGACACACTGCCAATAGCGCCCATCAAGCCACTAGCTGTTGCCACAAAGTAATAGTTACTTGATGGAAAGCTAGCTTCTCTCATCAGCCACATACACACAAAAATTGGCAAAACAAGCGCACTAAAAATAACCGACATTAATGGCGCATCGTATGACTTTGAGAGCTGTTTTCGACAGGTGTCAAATCCAGCCCAACATAAAGCGCAAAGTAAGGCATATATCATGCTATTGGCGAACCTGTGACAAAGTGAATGAAGTATGCTCAAGCATATACTGATTTATTTTAAAATGGTCAGGTTTCCACCCTAATAAAAATCGATGAAAGTCAGCCCAAACTAGCGGCCACAAAGCTTGCCAATGACTAACAATATCCAGAGCCTGCTGCTCTGATAACAAAGCTTCTAACTGGCTAACAAGTTGTGAGAAGTAAAATGCTAATAGTTCGTCAGCATAGGCATATAAGCTACTTTCATCAAAAACACTGGTAAAATATAGCATAACATCTTGTACCCCTACCCCAGCTCCCACATATTGAAAATCGTAACCAATCACTTCTAACGCGTCATTTAGAGCAAAGTTCGCGGCTTTAGCATCCCCGTGTATTGTACATTTGTATCGACATTCGGTGATCAGCGCATTAATATGTTGCACATGGGTCTTTAACGCATGATGCTGCATTCTCTGCAATTCATCTGGCCTTGTGGCTAAATGCCAATATCCTCCTTGCTGCCACCCAATTCCTTGATACCTATTAAGCGAACGGCTGTGAAAATGTGCCAACCAGCTCAATATTGCATGATGCTGTTTTAGCGATAAATCTGTATGTTGTACAAATCCATCTTTGTTAAAATCTCTAAGTACCAGACATGTTGAATTATCCTGCTGCGCAGTAAATATCAGTTTTGGTATAGCGCACTGCTTTTGAATACTGCTACTGTGCTGTTGATAAAACTGTAATTCAACAGCGTAAGATTTTAATTTTCGTGATAACGCAAAATCAGATTGCTCAATATGCCGGTGTGCCAATTGCTTGGGGACCTGCGAGTATTTAACAACAACGTCTTGTCCATCAAGCGACATCCTTTTTACTTCACCACACCCACTCCAAAGTACAGTGTGTTTATCTTTATCAATAATGTCGTTAAATTTTTCACTTAGAAACTGATATAACATAATGTTTTTAGGGTTAGTTTTTATCAGACCCTAGCACGTTTTAGGCATAAAAAAAGCCCCTAAATATATCAGGGGCTCTGTGTTTATAATTAAGTGCCGATACTGCTGACACTTAGGCATTGTTGAATGTTGTTTAGCTTGCTTGCTGCACCTTACCAATTGGCTGAGCATTGTCATCTAGCAAGTTTAAGTCAAAGTCGAACTCATCAACTCGAATCGCTTTTTCACGTTTCTTGTTGTAGTCGATTAACTGCGCATATTCTTGCGAGCTGATTAAGTTTGCCGCTAGCGCATTATCAAGCGTTTGTGCAAAACGTACACCTGCTTTTATCTCTTTGCTACGAAGCGCTTTTTTAACTTTAGCTAACAAGTCTAGACATGCCATTTTTGCTTTATAGGCTTGTTCATTAATGTCATGACCATCGCCTGCTGTTGGCTTGATAAGATGCGTAAGCTGCGCTTTAAATGCGGTGTCCATTTGTGCTGCTTTAGCAAGCTCACGTACCAAGTCATCACTGATAGCTGGCATTCTGTGCGTGTAATGCATAGTAATAACACGCATAAACTTACGAGTTACAGGTGCTGGGAAGTTATCTAAAAACTTATGTAGTGCGTTTTCAGCGTTTTGCAAAGCCCAACGTGTCGCGTAATGGAAGTAAGGCGCCGCTGCTTGTCTATCTGCTACCGCTACTTTTTGCTCGTAATACTTAATAGACGCCATAGCTGCGTACAGGTAACTCATTACATCACCTAAGCGTGCTGAAAGCATTTCTGCTTGCTTAAGTTTGCCACCTAATACAAGTAGCGAGAAGTCGGCGTATACAGCAAGTTTTGCAGATAACTGGTGCGCCGCTTTTTCATAGGCTTGTACTTCAGGTAATGAAGATTTGCTACCAGCAGTAAACGGTAACACACCTAAACGCAATGCACGTAAGCTATTCGCTACACTGTAACCCACCGTTTTACGTAAAATCTTGTTAAATGTTTTATCTGCGTCTTTGTCTTCACTGTGAATCGACTCAACCATAGACTGAAGATATGGATGACAGCGCATTACACCTTGACCAAAAATCATCAGGTTACGAGTTAAGATATTTGCACCTTCTACCGTAATAGCAATAGGCTGAGCAACATAACCACTGGCAAGGGTATTTTGTGGGCCGTTTTGAATTGCTTTACCCGCTTGAATATCCATTGCTGAATCAAGCACGTCTCGACCGATTTCAGTCATATGGTACTTCGCAATTGCAGTAACAACTGACGGTTTTAAGCCCATGCCTAAACCTTCGGTTGTTAGCACACGCATCGCTTCTTGAAGGTAAGTTTTACCTGCAATATCAGCCAGCTTCTCTTGAATACCTTCAAATTGACCGATAGACAAACCAAACTGTTCACGAACTGCAGCATATTCTGATGCTGATTTAAGCGCTACCTGAGATGTCGAAACACCTAATGCTGGCAGTGAAATACCGCGACCCGCACCTAAACAGCTTACAAGCATCTGCCAACCACGGCCGATGTTTTTCTGCCCACCAATGATAAAGTCCATTGGAATAAATACTTTTTCGCCACGTGTTGTACCGTTATAAAAACGAATACCCATAGGATCATGACGATTACCTAATTCAACACCAGGGTGTGATTTTGGAATAAGCGCACAAGTAATTCCTAGATGCTCTTTACCACCTAACAAGCCATCTGGGTCTTCAACTTTAAATGCTAAACCAAGTACTGTCGCAATTGGTGCAAGCGTAATATAACGCTTATCCCAAGTAACTTCTAAACCGACAACTTCTTCACCATTGTATTGGCCTTTTTTAACAATACCAATGTCTGGAATACCACCTGCATCTGAACCAGCTTCAGGGCTTGTCAGTGCGAAACATGGAATTTCGCGACCGTTTGCAAGACGCGGTAAATAATGTGCTTGTTGCTCTTGTGTACCGTAATGAAGAAGTAACTCACCTGGGCCTAACGAGTTAGGAACCATGACCGTTACAGCAACTGCAGATGACTTAGTTGCGATAGTGCCAACAATGGTAGAGTTTGCATAAGGGCTGAACTCAAGACCACCAAATGACTTAGGAATAATGAGTGAGAAGAATCGTTCTTTTTTCAAGAACTCTAAAATATGATCAGGCAGATGTTTGCTGTTTTGAATAACAGAATCATCAATCATCGCCATTAATTCTTTTACTGGGCCGTCTAAGAATGCTTGTTCTTCAGCGGTTAGTTTTGCTTCAGGCACTGCTCTTAGCGCGTCAAAATCAGGCTTACCACGATAGATAGACCCTTCAAGCCATACATCACCTGCATCAAGTGCTTCTTGTTCTGTTACTGAAATGCTAGGTAAAACTTTTCTTAGTTGTGTTCTTAAACTCATAATCAACTCATCCGACCAGATAGATATACCTACATTACGGCACAAAAATGACAATAGATCAATCACTCTAGAAACATTTTTTACGAGTTCTTTACTGCAGTTTCATTTAATTAAGAATATTTGTAAGTAAATTAGCGGCTTACACGTGTACGCTGAAAGCGAGCTTTTCCTGACAAATTGGATTTACGTGCGCGGTGTGTTTCTTATTTATCTAAGTGCATTGATTATTAAGACTTATAGTAAAAAAATGCCAACCGCTTTATCTGACAAACACTGTCGATATCTTCTTGTTCGGATTAGAATTTGGCTAATGGTTGCGCTTTATTAGGTATGTACTAATCTGGGAATCTGCTGGTGATGGCTAAACTCGGCCTTTGACGCCATCTAACCCAAAGCAAGGGTTGCACTTTGCTTTGGGTTAGATGGCAAACAATTAATGATTGTTACGCAATAGTGCCTTATCGCCTTACAAGGCGCTTTCTTTTTCTGTTACGTCTTTGGTACTTTGCTGTTGTTGTACAATCAAGGCTTTTAACTGTTGGATCTCACTATGTAAATCTTCTATGGTCGGTATATTTTTAGCCTCTTCTTTGGCCTTTCTCAGCTTCGAGCGCTCCTCTTCCATAACGTTAACCACGATACCAATAACCATATTTAAAAATGCAAACGCAGTGAAGAAAATAAAGGTTAAATAGAACACCCAAGACATAGGATATACTTCCATCGTCTCATATTGGATATCAGTCCAATCTTCAAAAGTCATGATCCTAAATAGCGTTAGCATAGATATTGCTATATCTCCCCACAGCTTAGGGTTTATGTCTTTAAACACAAAGCTGCCAATAGCGGCATAGATATAGAAAATAATAAACATTAATAAAATGACATAACCCAGTTGTGGCATCGCTTTTAATAGTGAGTTTATTAACACCCTTAGCTCAGGTACTACTGACACCATTCGCAGTACCCTAAACACTCGAACGAGTCTTGCAAGTAAAGCCATTTCACTGTCGTTGATAGGAATTAAGCTAATCACAACCACTAAGGTATCGAAAACATTCCAACCCTTTTTGAAGAAGCTTTTTTTATCATCATCGGCAATGAAACGCACAGAGAGCTCAAATAGGAAAAACAAAGTAATAAAAATATCAAGCACATGAGTAACAGAAATTGCACCACTGGAGAGTGGGAATGTCTTGGCACCTATTTCAAGGGCTGAAATGATGATCACTGCAACTACCGATAGCTCAAATGCCTTGTTGTTTTTTAACGCGTTTAGTTGGGATTTAATATTTTCGTACATACGTTACCAAAAGTTAGACCGTTACAATGGTTACTGATTAAATTGGTGAGGATTATATCCTAATGGCATCAGAAGTAGATGAAAATTTCGTTCCTCTTTGAGATAAATTTTTCCTACTTAAGCTTGCGCAAAAAACGCCCAAATTCATATCGCATTTATTCCATTATCCAACAGCCATCAGGGAAAAAAGATACATTCTTAAGAGTTTGCGCTTTTAATTTAAGCTTTATATGTATTTTAGGTTGATGCTGCTCTGTGCAACTTAGGCATTGGGTTAAAGTAGCTGTTTACGTTATTTACAAAGCAGCTCAAAGCGCGTTATTTTACTGTATCACAATTTGAGTAGATCACTGGTTCTTCTATATCGTCTGTGATAATTAAAGTTATAAAGCAAGTTAGTTGAGGAGCCTAATGCAGGCATTAATTCAAAGTATTAATTCGGTAACATCTATAGGCATCGACTTACCCTTTGCTATTTATCGAGCATATCACGAGCAGAGACTATTCGATGTGCCCGTTGCTAAGCCTACGCTGGTTGTCGTAATTAACGGCAGCAAACAACTTGGTAAACTAGGGAATATTATGTGTAATGCGGGTGAATTTGTTTTTTTATCTGATAGTCCTAAGCTCGATATGCGTAATATTCCCAAAGACGATATCTATCAAGCCTTGTTGATTGAGTTCGATGCCAACGACTTTACTGTTTTTGAGCGTTTACAAATAAACCGTGAACGCAAAAGTATTATAAGTGAGCATTACAGCGCCCCTTTATCAAAAGAGTTACTGGCTTGCATTACGCAGTTTGTAGATAGTGTATCTTGGGCTAACGGCGATATTATTAGGCACAGAAAACAAGAAATATTGTTATTACTGCACACATTAGGTTTTGAACACATTCCATTTATGACTCACCGTGTTAGCCTAAGCAATCAGATATATGGAATATTTAAAAGCAATGGATTTCAAGAGCTAAGATTAGCTCAGCTGTGTAGTTTACTGGCAATGAGTGAATCAACACTTAGACGAAAATTACAAGCTGAAGACGTAACGCTACAACAAATAAAAGATAAAGCGAGGCTGGGCCATGGACTACATTTATTGCAGGCAACATCCAAGCCCATAGGTGATGTAGCAAGTTTATCAGGGTACACCTCACAATCCCGCTTTACAGAAAAGTTTAAAAGTCACTTTGGCATCACCCCATCAGAACTAAGAAGTACAAAGTTGAAGGATATGGGCGAAAACTTGACTGTTTTTTAATAACACTCGCTGCGCTTAGAGTGGCAATATGCGCGTAATGAATTAACAAAAAGGTTTCACCACATGAAAACAATAGCAAATCACCTTTTGGTACTATCTATGATGGCTCCCTTTGCTAGCACAGCGCTGACATTAACAAGCAATGACATTGCACAAGGTGAGTTCATGAGCAAAAAACATGAGTTCACAGGGTTTGGTTGCAGTGGCGATAATTTATCCCCGCATTTAGCTTGGCAAGACGCTCCTAAAGGTACAAAGAGTTTTGCAATTACAGCCTATGACCCGGATGCACCAACAGGAAGCGGCTGGTGGCATTGGCAAGTTGTAGATATACCTGTCTCAGTCGTTGAGATGAAAACGGGTGTAGGGATTAATACCCAAAGCAAACTACCAGACGGCGCTAAGCAAATCAGTAATGATTATGGCGTTGAAAACTTTGGCGGTGCTTGTCCTCCTAAAGGTCATGGCGTGCATCGATACCAGTTCACCATTCATGCCCTTTCGGTAGAAAAACTCTCATTGTCAGCGTCGCCATCATCGGCATTAGTTGGTTATATGATCAACGCAAATAGCCTAGGTTCAGCAACGTTAGAGGCGTTGTATCAAAGAAACTAGTCATAAAAAGGCACATTTAAATTATGTGCCTTAAAGCTCAACAGCTTGCAAGTACTATCTTCAATTACCCTGAAGACATCAGAAAAGCCATTTACACCACTAACGCTATTGAATCGCTGAACTCAGTTATCCGCAAAGCGATTAAGAAGCGCAAGCTGTTTCCACATGACGATTCGGCTAAAAAGGTGGTTTACTTGGCTATTGAGCAGGCATCTAAAAAATGGACAATGCCGATAAGAAATTGGAAATCGGCCTTGAATCGATTTATGATCGAATTCGAAGACCGATTAAAAGATGTTATTTAAAACTGGCAGTTACACAAAATGTGTTACAGGGTCGTTGGAAATGGAAAATGTTCCAACGCACAAGCTTAGTTATCTGTTTGATTGTACGATTAATGGTTCTAGTAAGTGTGCAACAGCTCTAAACACAGGAACTACAACTGAGTTGCCAAATTGCTTATAGGCTTTGTTATCAGCGCATACTATTCTAAAGTCTTTATCGAATTCACCATTTCTATACTGAGGTGGTTTTTCGAATCCCATTAGTCTTGCACATTCTTGCGGAGTTAGTCGTCTTGGGGTTTTATATTTAGCATCAAATTGTGCAGCATATCGGCCAAACTTTTCATCATATATAGCCTCAGCTTCTTTAGTTAAAGATTTTATGACTTCTTTGTCTTCAGCAGAGCTTTTCTCAATATGCTTGGAAACATAGTCTAAACAAAACTCTTCTCGCTCTCGGTTTTTTTCAATGGCTGGTTGCTTTCTAGAATTTAGATATTCTGTTTCTAAATCATGTTGATTCACTAAAATTTCAGAACCGTCTTTATAATAACGAGCAGAGAGAGTTCGTGTAGTTGCGTTCTCATCTTTTGGGTTTACTAAACCAAAACCGAAGCCATTACCTTTTGTTTGGTGCTTGAGTGCATAGTGATACAGATAGCTCCACAAGTTATTTGTAAGAGTGTACTTTTTCTTAGCATCATCATCTAAATCACATAAGATTTCTTGCAGTGTATATCTTTTCTCAGGGTAAAACTGCGCAACATTTTTTAATGAAAAATCTATAAAGTTTGGGTTCTTCTCAATCAAATCATTACGAATACCAACAATAACAACTCTTTCTCTATGCTGAGGAGTAAACTCTGCACCATTCAAAATAATAGGTTCAGGTTTTCGTTTTTTTACTTTGCTAATAGCTTCTTCTATATCGCCACCAGCTTCAGAAATATCCGCAATAAAATATCCCAAATTATGTAAAGCACGAATGATAGTGGCAAAAGTTTTGCCCTTATCATGACTCTTTAAATTTTTTACATTTTCTAAGACAAAGAATTTGGGCGTTCTAGCTCCAATAATTTTTTCAACATCAAAAAAGAGAGTCCCTTGAGTTTCACACTCAAAACCATGTGAACGGCCTAAGCTATTTTTTTTCGACACACCGGCCAAAGAAAAGGGTTGGCATGGAAAGCCGGCGAGTAATACATCGTGTTCAGGAATATGTTTTAAAATGTGTTCTTTTTTTTCTTCTGAGCCTATAGACTCATTACCGCTTAGAGTAATTTTAGTAATGTCCATTAAGCTAGAGTTTTTTGCAGGGTTATCTACCTCTGAGTCTATGAAATAAGGCAGTTCTGCTTCATCAACATAGTAGTTCGATAAATACGTTTTTCTTGCGTCGGCATCCCACTCCGATGTAAATACACATTTACCACCGATCTCCTCAAACCCTTTTCTTATACCACCAATACCGGCAAAAAGATCTATAAATTTAAATGACGGGTTATCCCAGTGACTAGGTTTTTGCGGCAATAGTGCCTGCTTGATCTTTTCAATGGTATTTTCGCTTATGATAATATTACTTTCGGTTGGTGCCTTTTTCCATTGGTTGAGTTTCTCCCTAGTAACTTCTTTTATGTTCAAACCAAGTTGGTCATCATTTAACTTTTGAGCAAGTGACTTTTGGTCATAAATAGTAAGTAACAGCTTGAGAAGTCTATCGGTATCTTGCTTTTGCTGGTGGATTCTATTTTCAGCTTCTTTATCAGCAAGCATAATTTCTTTGTGATACATCTTAAGAAGAATCTACAAAAAGGGAATTAATAGTGTGAATCTATCACACATTTTTCCCTTTTTATATAACAACTGTTTAAATAAACAGTGTTAAAGATCTACTAGCTCAACTTCATCATAGAGTTTAGTAGCATCTCTGTAGATGTCATTTATTCTCCATTGTGATCGTCTCTTATTGAGCTTGGGGTTACTTTCAACATATTTAGGTGCAGGATCTAAAATGATCGTACCGTCATGAATGGAATTAAAAAGTCTCGATATTTGAGTTCTTTGACACCATATAGCTTTAGTATCAAATTCCACTAAGAACTTATATCCTTGTTCAATTTGAGAAAGGTTATCGTTTGTGAGCTTTTTGACCGGGTAATAAACTGTTTCATTGTGTTTCACGCCCCAGCTATTTAACAATCGCTCAAAAGACCATACAGCCGCTTCTAGGCCTTCATCGTCAACTAGTGCCACCCTTAAATTTCTAGACTGAGCATCAATGCTTCGCTTAGGGTCATAATCAGACAATATAAATTCGTCTTTACTCTTACCTTTATCTAGATATAAGATTTTTAAAGTGAGCTTTGATTTTTCATTACGAATGTTTGCTCTATGAATGCCAGTAAAACGGTATTCATCTTCTCCCTTAACATATCCATACTTTTTCATAAATTCAGGAAAACTCTGCTGGTAAAGACCGCCATCAGGCTCAGGTGTAAACAAAGTCACCTTTTTCTGTGAAATAGCTTTTAGCTCTATTCCAAAAATATCACCATCCTTATCTGCATTTGGCTTAATGCCAAGCGCATGTTCTAGTGTATACCCACATACTTGTGTTCCTGTAAATGGAATTGTATTGCCGTCTTTATCTAATCTACAGCCCAGTAAGGTTTTACCGGAAATTTTTTCAATTAATAAAGTCTGTAAATCATTTGTGCGATCGTCAGCTTTACCTAGCGATGCACTCTTAATGACCCCAGAACTAACAGCATTTTCCAACAGTTTAAAATCACTTGAAAACTGTTCAGATGGGTCAACAATCATCATTGCTATGGCTTCGCCGGAGCGAGTTGCACCAATAACTAAATATCTATCAGGAATATTTGCTAATTTCGTATACTCGACTGACATTGAGCGTGGCATTTCATTTTCTATGGTCTGAAAGCCTGAGAGACGTGTTTCAGGGTATTGTGCATATAAAATTGCGCGGCAAGCTTTTACTGTGTGAAGAGTGTTGTTTTTTGATAGCCATGAAAAACGAGTAAACACAGCTTCGGGGATTCTTTTACCGGGTTTTGATGCTCTCTTAGTTACGCTAAAAGATTCATCCCGCTCTTTAAATTTTAAGTCAAAAATTGAGTTAAAAACACTGATGCTTTTATGGATGTAGACTTGGTTTTTATCGTTATTATTCGTTGAGAGCTTTTTTAAAAAGAGGGATTCGCAATGATGTGCTTTTAGGCGGGTAAATACATCATGTAACGATTCTATATCATTCAAGTCTAAAGAATTTAAATTATAAGAGTCAGACTTAAGCGTACATGAATCTAAGGGGTTGGTCTTTGCTGAATCAGAACTTTTGAAGTGGGAGTAATAAAATTCTTTTTTACAACTTTTACATATTAATTTATAAGAAGAATGGTTGCGGTTTTCAATTCCGTTTTGTATTTCTCTTTTCCCACCACATATACATTGCAACTTTTTCATAAAGTATTTATTCCGTTAACTTGACTCTCATACTTAATAGTAACTTTATCTCTTAGAGAATGCTCCTAATTTATTGATAGTGTTGATTATTAAACTTTTTTTCCATCAGCTCGAAAAGGCTTTTTTTAATCATTTAAGTGATATCACTTCCTATGGCTTGTGCCTTTCTTAGCTGAGTAAGTTGTAAAATGTGCCTGAAGAAACTCTCATCTCTCTGCAAATATCGTCAACCTTTGTTCCTGCTTCATGTTGTTTAATCGCACGAAAAATTTGTTCTTCTGAGTAACATTTTTTCATTTTTAGATCTCCATTGTCTCCAGTTTATTGGTAAATCTCATCAAAGTCATGGTGTTAAATTTGGGGGAAAGGTCAGTATCAGTAAAACCCAAGCTATATTACCCATGGTAACAGTACAGCCTACTGCATTTTTTCCTTTAATACTCGTCCCGGTAGAACAATACCCACTCGGATCCGTCCCCGCCAGCGGATTATTCATAATATACGAATACGGATTTATCGACTGACTATTCCCCGGACTCTGTATAACAGGATCCACACTCATAAACCGACCAAGGTTATAATCATACAACCGACCGTTCATATGAACTGATTGAACCATCTCATCCAGAGATTACTGCAATTGCGTTTTGCTTTTCCTATCAGCGTTTAGTTTATTAAGTCTCCGCTAAAACTGTGCAACCGTTGCGCTGCACAGTTTTATGCAGTCGTTGGGAGCGATAGCCACTTCTAATCCTCGCTTGCCGGCGCTGACGTAGATTTTATCAAACTGCTGCGCGTCACTGTGTAATAAGGTGTTTAAACGTTTTTTTTGTGCAAAAGGGCTGATCCCCCCAATTAAATAGCCTGTGGTATTTTGTGCTTTTTTGGCATCCGCAAGCATGGCTTTTTTACCCTTACAAGCTTTAGCAAACGCTTTTAGGTCTACCTGACGGGTTGCTGGCAAGATAGCAACATGCAACACACCATCCACATCCACCAGCAAGGTTTTAAAAACTTGCTCAGCGTTTAAATTGAGTTTTTCTGCGGCTTCATTGGCAAAGTTTTGTGAGCTTGGGTCGTGCTCAAATTTAAGCACGTCAAAATTGATTTTTTGTTTTTCTAATAATTTGATTGCCGGTGTCATAACGTCTTCCTTTCAAAGTACTTTTAAAATACCTAAAGTTAGACAAACGTCAACTCTCGACTAAAATCTAAGCTATCACTCAGAAATGAAATGAAGTGCAATATGTACAAAAAAGCGCTGTTTTTCATGTTCTCGGTGATTGTGGTGTTTGCATTTTTGAACTTTATGCACAACGAGTATGAGGTATGGAGTAACAATCTAGCCTGTGATGCAAAATGCGAACTACTCGGCTGTAAAACAGGGCGGTTATTATTGGGCCAAAACAACCAAACAATTGCCTGTAAATGTGAAAGTAAACATGATTATTTAGTGCTGTTAAATTAATAACGGCAAACAAAAACGGCGCAAAAGCGCCGTTTTTTTTACTTAACTCGAAGAGCTAACTTACTTAGTTAGGTCGTCAAAAAACTTTTTTACACCGTCAAAGAAGCCTTGCGCTTTAGGGCGATTTTTACTGTTATCTCCCCCCATGCTTTCTTCAAATTCTTTGAGTAGCTCTTTTTGACGCTCGTTCAAGTTGATTGGTGTTTCAAGTACCACTTTACAGATCAAATCACCCACAGCACCGCTGCGTACTGACTTAACGCCTTTACCGCGCATACGGAACATTTTACCTGTTTGGCTCTCAGCTGGGATCTTAAGATTTGCTCGGCCATCTAGAGTTGGCACTTCAATCTCACCACCCAGTGCTGCTGTGCTAAAGCTAATTGGCACTTCGCAATATAAGTTATTGCCATCGCGTGTGAAAATTGGGTGTTCACGTACTGCAACCTGCACGTATAAGTCGCCCGCTGGTGCGCCATGTAAACCTGCTTCACCTTCACCCGAAAGACGAATACGATCGCCCGTGTCAACGCCAGCTGGAATTTTCACAGACAATGTTTTGGTTTTTTCTACACGACCTTGACCATGACACTTGTTACAAGGGTCTGAAATAATTGAACCCGTGCCCTGACACGTTGGACAAGTTTGCTGTACAGCAAAAAAGCCCTGACGCATCTGAACTTGGCCAGCGCCATGACATGTTGTACAAGTTTTTGGCTTAGAGCCTGCTTTTGCACCACTACCATCACATGGGCTACAACTGACCCAAGTTGGTACTTTAATTTCAACTTCTTTACCACGAACCGCTTCTTCAAGCGTCAGATCCATGTTGTAACGTAAATCTGCACCACGTTGCTGGCGAGATTGACGACGACCACCGCCACCAAAAATATCACCGAATACGTCACCAAAAATATCGCCAAAGTCACCTTGACCGCCACCGAAACCACCGTGGCCACCACCATTTTGATCAAAGGCTGCATGGCCGTATTGGTCATACATCTGACGCTTTTTGCTATCAGTTAGTACTTCGTAAGCTTCTTTTACTTCTTTGAACTTAGTTTCTAGCTCAGCATCGCCCGCCGTACGGTCTGGGTGATACTTCATCGCCAAGCGTTTATACGCTTTTTTTATGTCACGTTCGCTGGCATCTTTGCTAACGCCTAGTACTTCGTAATAATCACGTTTTGACATAGTTATCACATTACTCTAGTTAAATGGTGAGCTTATGCTTACCAATAGGCTAAACAAAAAGTCACCCAAAATTTACATACACTAAGGGCGCGTCAAGCGAAATTCGCCAGCGCGCCCTTGCAAGTCAACAATTACTTGTCGTCTTTAACTTCTTCAAACTCAGCATCAACAACATCGTCGTCTTGCTTAGAAGAACCTTGCTTAGCACCCGCATCAGAACCTGCTTGGCCTGCTTGCGCTTTAGCCTGAGCAATTTCCATTAGCTTTTGAGATTTCTCAGCTAATGCTTGTACTTTAGCGTCGATCTCTTCTTTGCTGTCGCCTTTAATTGCTTTTTCAAGGTCGCTTAGCGCAGCTTCAATCGCTTCTTTGTCTTCTGCTGGTAATGCATCGCCCGCTTCTTCAATTTGCTTACGAGTGCCGTGAGCCATTGCATCAGCTTGGTTGCGTGAAGATACTAGCTCTTCGAACTTTTTATCTTCTTCTGCATTCGCTTCAGCGTCACGTACCATTTTTTCTACTTCTTCATCACTTAAACCTGAAGAAGCTTGGATTGTGATCTTCTGCTCTTTACCTGTATCCTTGTCTTTAGCAGATACATGTAAGATACCGTCCGCATCAACATCAAAAGTAACTTCGATTTGTGGTACACCACGTTGCGCTGTGCGAATACCTTCTAGGTTAAATTGACCTAGAGATTTGTTATCGCTTGAACGCTTACGCTCACCTTGCAACACGTGAATTGTTACCGCTGACTGGTTGTCTTCAGCTGTTGAGAATGTTTGCGACTTCTTGGTTGGGATAGTCGTGTTTTTCTCAATCAATGCTGTCATTACTTGACCCATTGTCTCAATACCTAGCGATAGAGGACATACGTCAAGTAGTAGAACGTCTTTTACGTCACCAGCAAGTACACCACCTTGAACCGCAGCACCTACCGCTACCGCTTCGTCAGGGTTAACGTCTTTACGAGGCTCTTTACCGAAGAACTCTGCAACCGTCTTCTGAACTAGTGGCATACGAGTTTGACCACCAACCAGGATGATGTCGTTTACATCGCTTACTGACAAATCAGCGTCAGCAAGTGCTTGTTTAAGCGGCTCGATTGTCTTGGTAACTAGGTCTTCTACTAGTGACTCAAGTTTTGCACGAGTTAGCTTAACGTTCATGTGCTTAGGACCACTCGCATCAGCCGTTACGTAAGGTAAGTTCACCTCAGTTTGCTGTGCAGAAGAAAGCTCGATTTTTGCTTTTTCTGCTGCTTCTTTAACACGCTGCATCGCTAGCGGGTCATTTTTAAGGTCGATACCTTGGTCTTTTTTGAACTCTGCAACTAGGTAGTTGATAACACGGTTGTCAAAGTCTTCACCACCTAAGTGCGTGTCACCATTAGTTGCTAGTACTTCAAATGTGTGCTCGCCATCTACTTCATCGATTTCGATGATAGAGATATCGAATGTACCACCACCTAAGTCGTATACTGCAACAACGTTGTCGCCTTGCTTTTTATCCATACCGTAAGCAAGCGCAGCCGCTGTAGGCTCGTTGATAATACGCTTAACTTCAAGACCTGCGATACGGCCCGCATCTTTCGTTGCTTGACGTTGTGAGTCATTGAAGTATGCAGGTACTGTGATAACTGCTTCTGTTACTTCTTCACCTAAGAAGTCTTCTGCAGTTTTCTTCATTTTTTTCAGTATTTCTGCTGAAATTTGTGGTGCAGCACGTTTTTCGCCACGTACTTCTACCCATGCATCGCCATTGTCTGCCTTAACAATTTTATAAGGCATAATGCCGATATCGCGCTGTACTTCTTCGTCCTCGAAACGACGACCAATCAAACGCTTAATTGCAAATAAAGTATTTTGTGGGTTTGTTACCGCTTGACGCTTAGCCGGCTGACCTACAAGTGTTTCACCTTCTGCTGTGTAAGCAATGATTGAAGGAGTTGTACGATCGCCTTCTGCGTTTTCGATAACGCGTGCTTTATCACCGTCTAGTACTG
Organism: Pseudoalteromonas sp. S16_S37; assembly: GCF_014694405.1. Lineage (GTDB taxonomy): Bacteria > Pseudomonadota > Gammaproteobacteria > Enterobacterales > Alteromonadaceae > Pseudoalteromonas. The sequence goes on along the minus strand of NZ_JAAUWV010000025.1, from coordinate 36,078 downwards.
CCACACAAGAGTTAGTAGTACCTAAATCGATTCCAATAATTTTACCCATGAATCTTCTCCGACTTCAAAATTCGTTGTTCTGTTAGATGCTTTGTAAATAGGGGCGAGAAAATTGAATTCAAGCGCAAATTTAAAAAAAAATGCTGTTTTTTGAAATTTTTTTCTGTTTGTGCCTTTTTTGGTCAAAAAAAGACAATAAAAAGGCAATTGACATACTGGTTTGACCAGTTAAGCTAAACAAAATGATAAATAATTTTAGGTAATTCCATGACATTTGATCAGCTTATCAATAATCCAGCACTTGCGAATAATGATAGCCAGTTAAGTTTTCCTGAAAACTGGTGCCAAGGGCGAACTGCGTTCGGGGGCTTATCAACCGCATTTATGCTTAAAAGCATGCTTTACAGATTAACCGATGATCGTCGTTTATTGTCTTTAAGTACAAACTTCGTAGGGCCACTTTTAGCTGGTGAGCCGTTCCAGATCACGACTCAAGTTTTACGCAGCGGTAAAAATGCCACACAAATGCTTAGCACACTGACACAAGCTGGAAATGTTTGCCTGATTGCGCAAGGCTGCTTTGCAAAAGACAGAGATTCAGCCATTGAAGTGCCAAGTGCCGACAAATGTACTTTAGGGCCTGTCCAAGAAGCGCATATATTACCCTATCAAGAAGGCGTGATGCCGGCATTTTTTCAGCATGTAGCATTGAACGCGCAACAAGGGGCTTTACCTTTTAGTAATGCCAAAAGCTCTAATTTAGGCGGTTGGATGAAATTTAAGGTTGAACCAGAACATCACCTCAACGCACTTCATTTACTTGCTTTAGCTGACGCTTGGCCACCAACACTGCTGCAAATGTGCCGTGCACCGTCACCTGCTAGCAGTATGTCTTGGTACATTGAATTTCTAAGTGATATTAATTTACCTAAGGATGCGTGGCTTGGTTTTGAAGCAATTACACATCACAGTGCAAAGGGTTACGGCGTAGAAGATGCCAATATTTATGGCCCTGACAGGCAATTACTTGCATTGAGTCGCCAAACCGTGGCGGTATTCGATAACCAGTAAGTAGTTAATCCTTAGCAAATTTGCACTCAATCAGCATTTGCCGCAAACTGATATAAATATTAGTTTTTAGGCAAAATTGTGATTCTCGCGTGCAAACACTGTGACAAATTGATTAATGTTGGGCAAATAGGGCGTCAGCAACGTGCTATCTGCCCTATTTGTCATACACATCTTGTAAGTTGTAAAAGCGAGCAGCAACAATGGCTAAATGCTTTTAGCTTCGCATCTTTGCTGTTTTTATTCTCAAGCTTATACCCGCCTTTCATATCGTTTTCACAGCGCGGTTTGAGCCAACAAATGAGTTTATGGGATGCGGTGTTCTTGCTGAGCGATAAATACAGCACAGCACTGGCATTAATGTTCATATTTACCATTTTAATAATGCCCCTAATTGTTTGCTTTTTAGTACTACTTACCAACAGTCGCCTGTGGAACAGATTAAACCCTCATAATGCACGTTGGATAGCAAAAACGCTAAGCTATATTATGCCCCTCAACTTGGCGGATATTTTTCTTGTTGCAGTGCTAGTTAGCACATTTAAGCTAATGTCTTATGCCGAGCTATCGATGGGATATGGTTTTTGGGCCTATGTGTTGTTCGTGTTTTGTTTTGTCGAATTACTCACGTTAATAGACGCCAATACCCTATGGCAGCGACAGCAAAAACAATTTGAACCCAAGCCATTGTTGTGCGGAAAAAGTGCACTATCGCAATCATTAAAACAATGCAGTGTATGTGGCCAGCTGACCTCTCAAAGCCATTGTCCGCGTTGTTATGCGAAAACACATTTTAGAAAGCCTTATGCCACTTCAAGAGCATTTGCTTGGATGCTCACTTCACTGGTTTTAATGCTACCGGCAAATATGTTGCCGATAATGAATACCATCAATCTTGGGCAAAACACTTTTGCGACAATATTTTCTGGCATTGTTATTATGTGGCAAGATGGCTCTTATCCAATTGCTATTATTATTTTTGTAGCAAGCATCTGTATTCCTCTGTTCAAAGCTGGGGCATTGTTTTATCTGCTGTTTGAGGCAAAAATGTGTAATAACCCAAAACGGGCTAGTCAATTATATCGATGGCTTGAATGGATGGGAAAGTGGTCGATGATAGATGTATTTGTGGTTATTATATTGGTTTCTTTGGTGCAACTGGGCACAGTGTTAACGGTAGAACCGCAAATTGGCATCGTGTTTTTTGCCGTAATGGTATTGTGCCAAATGATGGCTGTGCATAGCTTCGATCCACGTATTTTATGGGACAAATTAGAAACCAATGAATGAACATGCTTATATAGAATCCAAGCCTAAATTTTCCGTGATTTGGTTCGTTCCCATCATCGCTTTGTTTGTAACAGCGTGGATGCTCTATCAGCATCAGCTCAATCAGGGTCACACTATCTTTATAAAAATGACTAATGCAGATGGCATAGTTGCAGGTAAAACAGAAGTACGTGTGCGCAGTGTAAAAATAGGCACAGTGCAATCTCTGCGTTTGCAACTTGATCAAAATGCTGTGATAGCAAAAGTACAAATTGACAATATGTATACTTCTTTGCTCACTGATGATGCAAAAATTTGGGTTGTAAAGCCGCGTATAGACGAGTCAGGAATATCCGGCATGAACACCTTGCTGTCGGGTATTTACTTAGAGCTTGAACCTGGTAGTAGCTCAGTTAAATCTTCATTATTTACTTTGCAAGATGAGCCTGCATTAATTGGCTCAGATATCAAAGGAAAAAGATACAAACTCAAATCACGTCATGCCGAAGTATTGGACGTAGGGACCGGTATTTATTTCAGAAATTTTAAAGTGGGTCAAATAGAGTCAGCCAACTTTAATACCGAGAGTCTTGCAATGGAGTATGGTATTTTTGTTTTCTCCCCATACGATAAACTGATATCCAATAACATGATTTTTTGGGTGTCATCTGGTGTATCTGTAAACTTATCAACTGAAGGTATCCAAGTTTCAACAGGTAGCCTTTCTAAATTGATCAAAGGGGGGATTTCCGCTGATTACCCTCCAAATCAAAAGCCAAACGCCGAGGCAACTCAAAACTCAGGCTTTACGCTTCATGAAAACTTTTCCGTTGCGCTTGAGCAGCGTTTTGATGATTTTGACTTTTACCTTATTGAGTTTGAGCAATCGGTTCGAGGGCTCAGCACTGGTGCACCAGTAGAATATCGCGGTCTGCGCATTGGTACTGTTGAGCAAGCGCCGGCTCAATTGCAACGTGATGGTCAACCACTTTATTTTCAACAAGGGAATACGTCTATACCCGTGCTTATTCGCATTGAATATGGCCGAATATTTGAAAAAAGTCAGCTTGCCAAAGAGTATTGGCAAAAAAATATAGAACAATGGATTAGAAATGGATTGAGAGCATCATTAAAAAGTGGCAATATGTTAACAGGTGCGGTGTATATAGAGTTAGACTTCTATCCTGAAGCACCAAAAGCCAGTGTGACCACAGCTTCGCTATACCCAACACTGCCAAGTGTTTCTAGCGGCTTTACAGCACTGTCTGAGCAGGTTACTAAATTGTTAAACAAAATTAATGACCTGCCACTTAACGATACATTGGTACAACTGGACGGAACGTTGGAACAATATAGGCAAATGGCAATGGAAATGAATCAATTAGTTAGCTCTTTTAACCAAAGCGGTACGGCAAATAAAGTGAACGAAAACTTAGATAACATCAGCACAACGCTGACTCAGCTTACCTCTAGCTTAAAACAATTTGAAAAAACCTTAACGCATTATCAGCAGGACTCTTCGATGGTGGAGCAATTAACTGACACCCTAGAAGAACTAGAAAGCCTGTCAAACACATTAAAACCTTTTGCTAAAAGTTTGAATGAACAACCAAATATGCTTATTTTTAATAAGAATAATATTGCTGATCCAGAGCCAAGGAAAAAATAAATGCGTTTAATTGGGGGGTGTTTAATCGCTATATTGCTTGGAGCTTGCACCGGAGCAAGCAACAATGTCAGTAGTTATTACACATTTTCGATTCCGCTTGCTCAAAAGCAAAGTAATCCTGCTAAAGATAGCAATTTAGTTCTTTTACTAGATCAAGTGAAAGTGGTGGGTGTTAGTGATCAACAGAGCTTAGTACAACTGCTAGAACACAACAGAGTCTCTGTGGCGCAAAACAACTTTTGGGCAGAGCACCCTAGCTATATGCTTAATAAAGCGTTGTTAGCTTCTTTACAAAACGATTTACCCCAGTGGCAAATTTTAAGTGCCAACACTCCTTCGCCTACGCCAACGCCTCTAGTGCTGAGCGTTGAGGTGAACGAGTTAGCAGGCCATTATCAAAATGGTGCGCTAATTAGCGGTCACTGGTTTATTTATAAACAAACAGAGCAAGAAAAACAGTTACTGACATATAAGCCGTTTGTCTTCACCACTGAGCTAGGTGATAACGGCTTTGCAGCATTAGTTGCTGCACTACAAACATCTTGGTTAGAGTTAGCGCAGCAAATTGCGTTGGAGTTAAATCACTATGCTAAAAATCCAAACGATAAAGATTAGACTCTTTGAGCGTGGCATCCAGCACCACTTTGGACTGATACTTTAAACCTACTGCATTGAGAAGGTTAATACTCGCTTGATTGTTTGGCAAAGTGATCGCCAAAATTGAACTGAGTTTAAGCTTATCTTTGGCAAAGTTTAATAACGATAAAATCGCTTCTCTTGCGTAACCCTGCCCCGTAAACTCGTCAAGAAACGCGTAACCAATATCAGGTACATTGAAAACTGGTCGTTGATAAAAGCCTGCAATCCCAATGGCAGTACCATCTTTGAATGTCACTATATAGGGGGCTTTTTCACCTAATTCATAGGCATCAAAAAACGCTCCTTTTATATAGTTACGCGCATCGTCTATCGAACGAATGTGTTTATCGGCAATGTTGTCAATAAAACTGCGTTGATTTAACAAAGTAAAAATAAAGTCGCTGTCATCAAGCGTTGCCTTACGGATAGAAAGACGTTCTGTATTGATTATTATCATTATTATTCCACAAAAAGGCCAGTACCTGTTGAGTATACTGGCCGATTTTTATTTATTGCAACGTAATATGCTTATATAACTCTTCAATTGAAGCTAATTTTTTTTGCTTAGGTAGCTGAGCAAATGGCTTATCTTGGAACTTCTTCCCTCGCAGCTGAATATTAAGGCGCGCAGCCGATGGGTTCAGCATTGTTTGCTGATAATATGTTTTCACATCAGCCAAAGTTACCTGCTCTACCGCTTTAATCAGTTTCTCTTTTGAATCATATTGGAAATTTTCTCTGTACCAGTCAGACAACAACGGAGATAACTCTTCACTTAAGTTTTTGGGTGCTTCATTAAAAGATACTAACAGTGCATTTTTGAGCTGCAAGAAAGTATCGTTGTCCAATTCTTCTAGAGCTTTGGCATATTGTGTTTTGTACTGCTCAAAACGAGCTTGCATAGATGCCACATCCATAACTGGGGTTTGAATGTAAAAACCAATAGCAGAATAGTCGTCAATATTCTGAGCTGTTGCACCTACCGCATAACCTAATTGTTCCTCAGTACGCAACGTATCAAAAATATGTGTACGTAAATGGCTCACAAGCACACCTGCTGCAGCTTTTTGCTTAAAACCAGCCTTGGGATGAACAACCAAGTCGAGTAAGCCAACGTCCGCGACATCAAGGTCTTGTTGCCAAACCAACGTTTCTCCGCTCTTAGGCTGCCAATATGCTGTTTTAACGTAGTCAGTGATCTGCTGAGATTTAGGCAAAGCCCCTTTGACTGCTTTGGCAACGACAATCAAGTCCGCCTTATCGTAATTACCATAGCCAAAAATACGTACTTGATTATTCGTCAATAACTGTGATTGGATTTCATCAAACTGTTTCAAAGTTAATTGACTAGCAGCGTTTAGTAACGCCTGAGTATCAAAGCTGCCAGCTCTAATTAATCTATGATATTGACCAAACACTTGACTGATTGGAAATTGCTTACCTTCATTTTGCAGACCTCGACGGTATCTATCTATCGCTTGAGCAAACTCTTCCTGAGACACTGAGACTTTTAACGCTCCCATAGCTTGTGACAATAATAGTGATTGCTTATCAGTAAAGCCTGAAACGTTCATAACCAGTCCATTACTTGGTGATAGTGACATTGACATGCCTGCAACACTGGCCTCAGTTGCTAGTTTACTTTGTCTCATAGCAAACAAGTCAGCCCACACAGCTAATGCAACATCTACATCGATATTAGTCATTGGTTCTGGTGAATTGATATAAATGTGTAAGCTTCCTTTGGGTTGGTGAGCAAATAGTTCACTCGGCGTGTGCCAAACTGTAACACCATTTTCTTCAAACACTTTTTGTACGCCCATTTTGCCCTGCTCTGGCGTTGTTTTTATGGCGAACTGCTCAGGTAGTAAGCGGTTAACACCTGGCAACTGCAATGCTAACTTGCTAGGTGCTTTCCAGCTGTCAATTTCATCTTGCGAAATATCAGCCACTTTATATTTACCATCGTAAAAATGAAGCTGCTTGTCTGTTGGCTCCTCTTTACTGATGTACCACACTCGCAGGTGTTCAGCATCTAATTGCGCCAACACCGATGCCACTTCTTTAGGGTCAAACTTGGCATAATGGAAGCCAGCATTAATCGCATGATTTATAGGGTATTTTTGCATGTTATCGGCAAGGTCGCTGACATAAGCAAATTCATCGCTTTTTTCCAAAAACTGGAATTGGTTGTTTAGTGAGGTGCGAATTTCATCAAAGTATTTACTGTCTACGCCTTCGCGCTTAATAAGGTCGATATACTGCATCACTGTGGCAACCACAAGCTCGCGGTTTTCCATGCCTTTATCAGTTAGATTAATATCAACACTCAGTGCACCGTAGTTACCATAAATACCGGGATCAGCTGAGGCTGTTAATTCTGAGATCAATCCCTCTTTTTTCAACACTTGCGCTGGGCTGCCTGCCATCTCATTACTCAATAAATAAGTAACAAAATAGTTTGGCTTAACGGCAAATTGGTCACGGTTATTTTCGATAGTAAAATCGAGTTTTAACTGTTTAACATCTTCATTTGGCTTGTAGTGAATTCGCTTCTTTCCAACTTTGTCAAAGTCTAGCTTTGCGCTCACTTTGGGCTTTTCAATTTGCTTATTTTTTATAGTAGAGAAGTGTTTTTTCGCTTTTTTAGCCATCTCTGGCAATGGCTCATTTGACAACATCACAACTTTCATAATGTTTGCTGAGTAGTAACGATTGTAGAAATCAACCGTTTCAGTATGCAGCTTACTTCCCTCTTTATCACCTAAGGTCTCTAAGTTACCAGGTAAGAAGCGATTAGCAGGATGTTCTCCCATCAAGTTTCTAGCTAACTTAAATTGACCAAAAAAGTCCAGTTCACGGCGCATCGACCATTCAGCATTCACTGCATTTTTTTCTTTTTCTGTATACTCTGGATATAATTTTGGTGCTTTAAAAAAGTCAGAAAAACGGTCTAAGGCTTCATCATAAGCATTATTGTTTACCTTAAACATGTAGTTGGTAATATCCAACCAAGTATAAGCATTGTGCGCACCGCCATTTTGCGTCATAAAATCTGAATACCCTTTAGTATCAGGAAAGCGCTCGGTGCCTAAAAACAACATATGTTCGAGATAGTGTGCCATCCCTTGCTGGCTCATTGGATCATGTAATAAACCAACACCAACGCTCAGCGCCGCAGCTGACTTTTCAACGCTCGGATCAGAAACTAGAATAACGTCAATACCATTATCTAAAGTCATTGTAAGATAGTTTCGATTGTCATTTGGGCTGATCACTAGCTTTTCGCTAACAAGCGTAGTGGCAATAGGGTTAGCATTTCTGTCCGCACTCGTACACGCGGTCGTAACCAGTAAACTTAATACACTTATTGTTAATAGCTTTCTCATTATTATTCCATTTGAAATTTGCTTATTGGGTCCAATAATCTTTACTATGGAAATAATTTGCAACCTTTATCAAAAGTCGATTGTAACACTCTGTAAACCTAGGACTATATTATGCACATCACACCCACTTTAATCGTCATTGCTGCCATGTTCGTGCAAACCACGCTCACTTTCGCGGTAATGATAGTTATGGGCAGAAGACGTTTTGCTGCCGCTCGCCAAGGCCAACTTGAGAAAGAAGATTTTAAGACAATGCAACTAGGTCATGCACCTGAGCCTGTATTGTTAGCGAGCAGAAATTTCGAAAATCAATTTGAGATACCTGTACTATTTTATGTTGTAAATTTACTCGCCTTACAACTCAATAATATTGGATGGATATTTGCCATTTGTGCCATTTTGTTCGCCTTTTCGCGTGTTTTCCATAGTGTTGTACACATTACTCATAACCATGTTAAAACGCGCTTTAGGCTATTTTTAGTCGGATGTGGGCTGGTATTTATTCAATGGCTGACCCTGTTAGTTACATTTATATAACCAAACAGCATTAAAAACATTAAACATGTAACACTTTGTTCTTTATCTAATCGTACATTTTGTTAGCATGTATCGCCAATAAACATAGAGGATGAAAACAATGAATAACGAAATGCCAATATGTGATTTTGGACTACATGCTGGAGAACCTTATACAAAGTTGCCAGCCAGTTTTTTGAATTGGATGGTCGAAATAAACCACGATAAATCGCAGTTTGCTAAACAAGAGCTTCTGCGACGTGAAGATGCCGTGCTTTCAGCATGTAACAACACTAAAAATTCATAATTTTATCCCTTTCTCTTTAGAGTTTTTAGTTTAAAATGGGCGCATAGTTAGTTTTACCAATAAATGGTTTTTATGCGCATTATTTTTACGGTACTTTTGTGTGCCCTTTTGTCATCATGTCAGCTCACACCTTCTGACTCTCCCAAGTACCTAACCGTGTTACACACTAATGATAACCATGGTCGCTTTTGGCACAACGAAAAAGGCGAGTATGGTATGGCTGCGCGTAAAACTTTGATAGACAGGTTGCGCTCTGAAGCCCAACAACAAGGGCACGCCGTGTTGCTACTCTCGGGTGGAGATATCAACACTGGTATCCCTGAATCTGATTTGCAGTTTGCTGAACCAGACTTTAAAGGCATGAGCTTACTAGGCTACGACGCGATGGCCATCGGCAATCACGAGTTCGACAATCCCTTAGCCGTTCTTGATAAGCAGCAAACTTGGGCTAATTTTCCGTTGTTGTCGGCTAACATCCTGCATGAGAAAGACAATAGCCACGCTTACCAACCTTACGCAATCGTCAAAAAGTCAGATTTAACTATCGCGTTGATAGGTTTAACCACAATTGACACAGCTAAAATTGCAAGCCCTGAATATTTGGGCGATTTGGTATTTGCCGAGCCTGCAGAAATATTGCCTACTGTTGTTGAGTCTATCAAAGCACAACATGCTGTTGATGTTGTGATAGCAGTGACGCATATGGGTCACTATCATGATGCTAAGTTCGGTATCAACGCCCCTGGTGACGTTACCCTCGCGCGAAGGCTTGCCCCTAATACCATAGACATGATCATTGGCGGTCACTCTCAAGAGCCGGTATGTGTTGATGCACAAGGCAATGAAGATACGCAATTCGCTCCTGGTAAAGCATGCACACCTGACCAACAAAATGGCGTGTGGATCATGCAAGCACATGAGTGGGGAAAATACGTTGGTAAAGCACAATTTAAGATTGAAAACGGTGTAAAGTCGTTACTCAGTTACGAACTAATCCCTGTCAATTTGAAAGGTTCAGATGGTGAATACGTTAATGACTATATTCAACCAGATCCTAAGCTTGCTGAGTTTTTGAAGCCTTACCAGACATTTGGCGAACAAAAGCTTAAAGGGAGTGTTGGCTACGTTGACAACTACCTCGATGGAAAACGCTCTACCGTGCGTTTTAAGCAAAGTAAATTAGCTACTTTAATAATAAAGGCACAAATGGAGTCAGTAGATGCTGATTTTGGTTTGATCAGCGGCGGTGGCATTCGCCATAGCATAGAAGCCGGAAACGTGAGTTATAAAGATATCTTAAAAGTACATCCATTTAAAAACCGCATCACGGTGATGAACTGGAAAGGCTCTGAACTATACGACTACTTGAACACGGTTGCACGCTTTCCACCCGACTCGGGTGCTTACATGCAGTATCATGGACTTTCGTTTGATTTTATCGATGGCAAGCTGAGCAATGTACTCATAAACAATAAACCATTAGACAAAAATGCAAACTACCGTATGAGTATAAATAGCTACAATGCGGCAGGTGGAGATGGCTACCCGAATTTAACAAGTTTAGCTGGATTTGAACCTACCAGTGCAACCGATGCGCAGGTGCTAAAAGAATATTTGAAAAAGCACTCGCCAATTAGGGTTGGATTACTATAATTTTAAAAAAGAGGCCATTGTGCCTCTTTTTTCACATCCGTAAGATAAAACGTTGCCATAAATACCCGCTTTATTTCTTACTACCTCACACGCTTTATGATTTACTAATAACTTCCCTGCCCTGACCCTTTTGCCATCGTCAGCAATCGACTCCTCTCCTAACCAATGAATTGGACATCCATTATTAACAAATACGCTTTTCCAATAAGCCGGAACCATCACGCCAATATTATGTTCTAAACAATACTCAAGATACGCTAATATTAACTCTTGCGCTGCTTGCTTTCTCTGTTTAGGGCATAAATCTTTATCCAAACAAAAGCGGCTGCCTTCCCAAACTTTAGCTGTCGCAGGCAAGCTTTCGTAAGATACTAGGTGAGAAAAAACATCTTTCAACATGTAAGGTTTAGTTGTTGGATACAACCTCGCAACACCTTTAACTTGCTTGTTGTAACGCCATATAAAGTAAACCGTTGCAGGGTTATCATATTGGTCATATTCCATATTATCAATAAAAGGAGCATTCCAAGCCTGACCTTCTATTAGGCATTTATATCTAAGCCGGTGCTGTTCGGCGATAGGATTACCTTCAAACCTATGCGCAGTACTATTTTTAATACACTCAACCGTCATATTTAACTTTAGAAATACTATTGCGATGTCCAAGTGGCAAAGGATTCGTCAGCCCAGCCACCAGATGGCCGACATGGTCGTGACGGTTTAAATGGTGTTACTTGTCGTAAAGGTTTTCTAGGTCGAGATACGCGTGACGAACGCCACGGCGTTGACGGTCTAGATGTGCCTTTTACTAAGTCGTGCGGATTCCAAGCCAAAGGTTGCCCTGATTTATTTAAACAAACTAAGCCATTGACAGGCCCTAGCCAATTGTTTGTTTTAGCAGACCAAGCATGGCCCTTCTTAAGGTATGCCACCCAGTTCATCTTTGTATCAAAGATATGAGCATTGGGTAGTAACCAAGCAACTAATTTGCAGTTTTTATCGAATAATGGGAAAAGCACAATTCTCTCCTTGAGTACCTGATAGTAAATTTGCGAGTATTTTGATCAAGATTATTTCATCTAATACTTCGCAGACTTTTGCACACAAATTAAACTGACTACAAACGCTACCACCTACCCATTTTAGGTGCAAGCTAAACCTCGTTCATTTTTAAATTACTCAACTGAGGAGTAAAAGTATCGAGCTTACAATGCTACCTTCCTATTACTTCAACATCTTCAAAACAAATATCTGGCAACCCATAGCTATGCAGTTTGGAGCGAGAGCCCTCTCCGTACGCTTTTGGCGGGTAGTACTTTGATTTAAGTTCTGGGTGCTCTGTAAATGTCTCATCCAATGCTGCGCGGATCTCGCTCAGCGTTTTCTCTAGACTATTAGAAAAATTAGGCTTTTTTCTAACCGTATGACCAAGCACAGTCAAACGCTCAAAATACCTGTTTGCAATTGAGATTAATTCTTCTGGTACGTCTTTATTTGGATTCAATATAATATCTGAATTGCCATCACAAAACTCAACCAACGCAATGTAAAAGCAAAGAGGTTTATTTGCTAACTGAATTTTTTGACTCTGATTAGTACTTAAATAAATACATTTAGTATTTAAATTAAGTACTAATTTGGGCTTTTCAGCTTCGACTTTCGTGGCTGGCACTACCTTATTCTGACTATTAAAGGTGTAAGCTCTGAGATACATAAACCACGCAATACATGCGAACAAAATAGGTATACAGTAGCTGATGGCATTATGCGCTTTATTTACACTATAAGTGATGGCCGTTTTTTTATGGGCAGCCTCAAGAATTAACACATCTTTTTCAGCGCTGTTTTGCAACGGCTCTGCACTGCTAATATCCAATAAACTGACACGAGAATTGTTAGCTTTGAGCATGTCATTTATTTCTTGAATATACTTGGTTACTTTTTGCTGGTCGCCACTGTAATTGAACAATGGCTCCGCTACAGGCAACATTTCTAAATCTAAAGCGACCCGTGTGGCAAGTTGGCTTATGTCATATTTTGCATCACGTTCAATGATATAGCTTTGAGAAAAGCTAAATAATACCCAAAACAATGCAACAAGTAATATTAAGCTAATGAATATCTGCGGCTTAGTTCTCATTTTCATTACCCACTATAAACCCATAAGGTGCAATATCACATTGCCAATAATGCTTAAGCTTGTTGAAGTAACTCGACTGAATATCATTAACCACATCACTAATTGAGCCTTGCAACGCGCAAGCCAAATCGGTATTTTCATCGGTCATTTTTATATACCATTTACTGCCGCTCACATTATCTGCAATGGGCGTAATGTAGTTTTGAGAAAACCTTTGTTGGTCCTGTTCTTGCCAATATGACGCGATGAGATCTACTTCACCTTTGGATAGCAGCTCCCGCAGAGCGCTATGAGAGCTAGCATACACAATTTTTAAAGCCGACAAGTCAATGTCTAGCTGCTTAAAAACCTGTTTAGGAAGAATGTGCGCCGATCGACTCGTTGGATAGTCAACCAAACCTATTGTTTTATCGAGAAAGTAAGCTTTGTCAATTCGAGGTTTTTCACGAGCAGAAATAAAAAATGCGGTATAACTTGGATAGCCGATCAATGGCATATAATTTTGCGTAGATTCTGCCATCATCGCTTCCATAACATTGTCTTTGCTAAGAATCACATCCGCTATTCCTTTGGCTAAAAACTCAATTTGTTCCGCAAGACTACCACCCCAATAAATTTCTATTGAACCATACTGCTTTGCTATAACTAGGTCAGAGCAAAGCGGTTTTTTTAGCTTTTCGGCGAGGCTTCTGACAGGAACGTGCACTCTAAATACCGCCAAACTCGATGACCCAGAAGTTTTACATATATATGAATATGAACCAACAGGTGAAAGCTTATTTAATTCACTGTTAACAAGCACGCTAGGCAAAAACCAGTTTGCTAGCAATAAGAGTATTAGCACTACAAAAAAAGTGCATTTTTTATTCAGAATTGGAATTTTGTTCAAAACTTAAAGTTTCTTGGCTTACGGACAACGCCATTACAACAAGTTCTCTTACTTATTACAATAGGTAACTTTACTCATATATCATAAGCCACTGTTTTATAAGATTTATTAACAAGAAATTATGAATACCGTTGACTCCTTTTGTTTTCTTGAAAAACACGGACAATTGACCTTATTGAAATAGCGGTTTTTTATCGCTTTCTGCTCAGAGTAAAAACACATGTTAACGAAAAAATTATCTCATTTGGTAATCGCAGCGGCGGTTGTAACTTCATCGCAAGCATTCGCTTGGGGCGCAAACGGTCATCGCATCGTTGGCGAGTTAGCTTCTGAACATATCACCCCAACGACTCAAAAGGCGTTGCAGCCTCTATTAGAGGGTGAATCTCTAGCACAAGTTTCTACATGGGCGGATGATATGCGTTCGGACAGCAGCACATTTTGGCGAAAAAAATCCTCAAAATGGCACTATATCAATGTAACTGATGCAGAGAATATGCATAAACATGTTCATCACGACATATCATCCAAAGAACAAGTTAAGAATATCCTAGATGGTATTTACTACGGTATTAATGTACTGAAATCAGAACGGGCTTCTATCGACGAAAAGCGATTTGCGCTGCGCTTTTTAGTTCACCTTGTAGGCGATAGTCACCAACCTTTTCATGCAGGTCGAGCTGACGATCACGGTGGCAACAAAATCAGTGTTACATTTTTTGGTGATAACACAAATCTTCATAGCACTTGGGATACTCGCTTAATTGAAAGTGAGCGCTTGTCTTACACTGAGTTTACAAATTTCATAAAAACGTCAAATAACGCTATTATAGAAGACTATTTAAATAGCGAACCCGCTGATTGGTTGCTTGAATCGCATCATATTTCTGAAAAAGTTTATGACTTAAATGAAACTGACATAAGTTACGGGTACATTTACAAATATATGCCAACAGTTAAGACCCGCTTACAGCAAGGGGGTATTAGACTGGCAGGCTTATTAAATCAAATTTTTGATAAAAACGCGCAGCCACTAAAAGAAGCGCTCAAGACTTCTAAAACTGCGACATTAAATAACTAGTAAGTTCTAAAAATACGGGAAACAATATAATGAAAACTCTTTTGCGCAAAACGTCACTATCGCTGGCGATTGCAGCTAGCTTAGCGGCAAGTGGTGTAGCATTTGCAAATGACACAGCGTCGAGCCTTAAAGGCCAAGTGGTTGGCCCTATGGGTAACCCCGCTGCAGGCACGAAAGTTACAATTATTCACACCCCTTCAGGCTCAGTAAAAACTGCAGTAGTAAATGAAAGTGGTGTTTTCTCAGCAAAAGGCTTGCGTGTCGGCGGTCCTTACCAAATCATTGTAGATTCAGACAAATTTGAAGATACCATGATTGAAGACATTTACCTCTCTCTTGGTAAAACTTACCCTTTATCTGTTCAGTTAAAGTCACAACAAAATATTGAGCAAATCGTTGTTACTGGTCGCCCTGTTACTGCTCAAACGGGTGGTACAGGTCCTGCTACTCATTTTTCTTTGGCAGATCTTCAAAGCAAACCAGCTATCAACCGTGATATCAAAGATATCGTACGCACAGATCCACGTATTTATGTAGACGAAAGTAACTCAGGCGCAATTCAGTGTGCTGGTGGTAACCCGCGTTTCAACAGCTTAACTGTTGACGGTATGCGCATGAATGATAACTTTGGCCTGAACAGCAACGGTTACCCAACTGAACGTATGCCGTTCTCTTTTGACTCAATTGCTCAGGTAGCTGTTGAGCTTGCGCCATTTGACGTCCAGTACGGTGGCTTTACCTCATGTAACATCAATGCTGTAACAAAATCAGGTACTAACGAATTAACTGGTGGCTTATTCTTTGACTATACCAATGATTCACTTTCTGGTGATGAAATTGATGGTCAAAAGCAAAACACGGGTAACTACACTGAAAAACGCTACGGCTTTAACTTTGGCATGCCACTAGTTGAAGACACGCTATTCTTGTTCACCAGCTATGAAAAACTTGAAGGCTCACAAATCTTTGAGTACAAACCATATGCAAATGGTAGAATAAGCAAAGCTGCTATTGACGAAATCATCACTATCACTAAAGACGTGTATGGTTATGATGCAGGTTCAATGGTGCCAAGTATGCCTGTTGAAGATGAAAAGCTACTTGTTAAACTTGATTGGAACATCAATGATGACCATCGTGCAAGCTTTGTATATAACTACAATGACGGCTTTTCTCTAAGTCAATCAGATGCTGACTCTGATGAAATTGCTTTGTCAAACCATGTATATGAGCGTGGTGCAGAACTACAGTCTTTTGTAACATCAATTTACTCAGACTGGAGCGACGTATTTACAACTGAAGTACGTATTGGTTACTCAGAACTTGATAACCGTCAAATTTCTATCGACCGCGCTTCTGGCTTTGGTGAATTCCAAGTTAAAGTAGGTGACATAAACGTATATATGGGCCCAGATGACTCTCGTCAGGCAAACAAACTAAAGTACGACAACTTATCTCTTAAATTCGCAGGTACTTATTACCTTGATGATCATGAACTTTACTTTGGTTATGAGCGTGAAGAGTTAGATGTATTCAACATGTTCATACAACACAACGAAGGCGAGTTCCGTTTTGGTAGCATTGACGACCTTCGTAACGGTGTGGCACGTGTATATTACGGTAACGCGTCGTCTCACAAGCCACAAGACGCTGCTGGTGAGTTTAAATACGCTCTAAATACCTTGTATTTCCAAGATAAGTTCGATTTGATCGACTACGACATCACGATAACAGCCGGCTTACGCTATGACAGGTATACTAGCAATGATGTTCCTGCAAACAACCCGAACTTTAAAGACCGCTATGGCTTCTCTAACCAGCAGAACCTTGATGGTGTTGACTTACTGCAGCCTCGTTTAGGCATCAACTGGGTAGTTAATGACCAGTTAGAGCTGCGCGGTGGTATCGGTCTATATTCAGGTGGTAACCCTAACGTTTGGATCTCAAACAGTTATTCAAATGATGGTATTCGCAACATTCAGACAGATAAAAAAAATCTGCAATTGCTTGGTCCTGATGCAGTGGCTTTCGTTGATGGTGGTAAACCAGGTTATGCCATTCCACAAGCTTTATATGATACGATCAGCACCGGTAGCGTAGATGACAGCACAAACGTAACAGATCCTAACTTTGAAATTCCTTCAGAGTGGAAGTTGTCGCTTGGTGCAACTTACGTAACTGAATCAGATTACGTATTCACCGCTGATTATCTTTACACGGACAAGCAAGACTCTGCTATTGTTAGAAACCTTGCATTATCTTCAAATGAAACAGCACCAGACAGACGCCCTATATACAACGACTCAATTCACTCTTTTGAATCTGACTTGATGCTTACAAATGTTAAAGGTGATGATGGCTACAGCCACGTGATCTCATTTGGTATGAATAAATCGTTCGACAATGGTATTGACTTAGCGCTTTCTTACGCTTATTCAGTAGCAAAAGACGTGCACCCGATGGACAGTTCTGTTGCATTCTCAAACTTTCACAGAATCGCAACATACGACCCGCAAAACCCAGGTCTATCACGCTCTGATTACGAAGTTCCGCATCGCGTAACAATGAACCTATCTTACAACACCGAGTTGTTCGACGGTTTGGAAACTAAATTCAGCCTATTCGGTCAAGCAAGCGTAACTAACCCTTATTCTTACACTTTCGAAGGTGGCCGTTCTAGCATGTTCGGTTATGCTGATGCAAATCGCGACCTACTGTACGTACCTGAAGTTGACGCAACTAACGTCGTGTACGGTGAAGACTTCGATAAAGCTGCATTTGATTCATGGGTAGAGCGTGAGGGCTTGAAGCGTGGTTACATTCAAGGCCGTAACTCACAAGACGGTGAGTGGTGGGTGACGTTTGACTTGAAAGTTGAGCAAGAGTTTGGCGGTTTTGCTGAAGGTCATAAGGGTTCAGCGTTCTTCGTAATTAAAAACGTTGGCAATCTACTAAATGACGATTGGGGCACACTTAACAAAGGTAACTCAATGCAAAATGCTGTAACAGCGTCAATCAATGATAACGGACAATATGTATTTGAAAAGTTCAATAACCCATCGGGTACTGACTTTGAAATCAAGCCATCGTTATACGAAATCCGCTTTGGTGTTAAATACGACTTCTAAGCAGTAAATCCTATCGATTGAATTTATTAAACAAACAATCACGGTTAGCCCCTTTACAGGAGCTGGCCGTGTTTTGATGTAATTTTGATGATAGGTACAAAAATTTTAGCTGAATGAGATTTGAACACGGAAGCAACCATTTAGCTTTATTTATTTAAATTGAAACAACCTAAACACATGGGAAACAACACAATGAGAAACGTTCGCTTAACTAAAGTGGCCGGCGCATTAGCATTAGCTCTTGGCGTATCAGCAAGCGCATTCGCAGCTGACACTTCATCGGCAATGCGTGGTAAAATTACTACTCCAACTGGAGAAGCTGCCGCTAACGTTAAAGTTACTGTTATTCACGAGCCTACAGGCACAATTAGCACATTTACAACTAACGAGTCTGGTGCGTTTATCGCAAAAGGTCTTCGTGTTGGTGGTCCTTACCGCGTAGTGCTTGACTCTGACAAGTATTCAGACGCTCAGCTTGATAACATTTTCCTAGAGCTGGGTGATACACACCGTATCAACAGTCAACTTGAGCCGTTACAAAAAATTGAGAAAATCGAAGTGACGGGCTATAAAATCGTTCAGCAAGCTGGCGGTTCAAACAGCGTATTTGGCGCTGACACAATTGCTAACGTACCAAGCTTCAATAACGATATCAAAGACGTTGCACGTTTAAACCCGCTTGCTAGCATTAACGGTAACGGCGAACTAACCATTGCTGGTAACAACCCAAGAACAAACGGTTTAACTGTTGACGGTATTGGTCAAAACGATGACTTCGGCTTGAACTTTGGCGGATATCCTACAAAACAACCTCCTGTAGCGTTAGATGCTGTTGAACAAATCTCAGTTGACGCTTCTCCTTTTTCTGCAAAAAAAGGTAACTTTGGTGGTGGTACCATCAACGCAGTAACAAAGTCAGGTTCGAACGAATACACATTCACTGGTTTCTATGAGACAAGCACGCCTAGCTTAGCTGGTAAATCTGACACTCTATCAGAGAAAAAAGTTCCCGAAACAACCATAGATAAAGATGGTAAAGAGAAAACTGAATACGTAAATGTTTTTGATGAAGATGGTCAAAAAGTTTTCGAAGCCAACAGCACAGACCCAATTTTAACTGAGACACGTTTTGGTTTTAGCACCGGTGGTGCAATTGTAGAAGATGAGCTTTTCTATTTCGTAAACTACAACTCTTGGAAACAAGAGAAGGAAATGGACTACGGCTTTAAAGGTGATGGCGTTTCACACACACACCAATTCAACGTTTCTCAGGCAGATTACAACAAGTTCATCACAACACTGAATAACACATACGGCCTTCAAGATAGTTTCGGTGGTAACCCAGAAGATACAAGCGATAGCTTGCTAGTTAAGCTAAGCTGGAACATCAGCGACCTTCACCGCGCTGACTTCACTTACCAATGGCAAGATGAAGAAGAGGCTCGTGGTGAAGCTAGTGGTGGTGGTACTGTAAATATGGCGTCTCAGCGTTATCAGTACACAACCAAGTTCAACAACTTTGCAGCTAAATTATATTCAGATTGGTCAGATGATTTCTCATCAGAAATCGGTTTGGCATATAAGAATGTTACTAACGATAGCATTGCAAACTCTGATTTAGGTACTGTTAAGGTCTATGTTTCAGGTGGTCGAGGTGATTCTTTTGAATTCGGTCGTGACGTAAATCGTCATGAAAATAAATCTGAAACTGAAACTTTTGCACTAACGTTCGACGCGACTTACTTGCTTGGTGAGCATGAAATTAACTTTGGTGCGCAACTAGATAGCATGCGCCTGTACAACTTGTATGCGAAAAACTCTCGTGGTTCATGGACATTCGGTAGCATTGAAGACTTTGAAAATAAAAAGCTTCATTTTGTCACTGACCGTAGAAGTCAAATTGACAACTACAAGTTTACCTATGCAAATGCATACACTGGAAACGCACAAGACTTAGCCTATGATGCAACGCGTACTCAGTTAGCACTTTATGTTGAAGATAAGTTCTACCCTACTGATGACCTTGAGTTGACTGCGGGCTTGCGCTATGAGCGTTTATCATCTGATGACAAACCTGCACTAAACACGGCGTTCCAAAACACATATGGTTATACAAACCAAGAAAACTTGGATGGCGTAGATATCATCCTGCCGCGTATTGGATTTAAGTACTATGCAACAGAGTCTTTAACGATTAATGGTGGTATTGGTCGCTTCCAAGGTGGTATTCCAAATGTGTGGTATAACAACCCATTCCAAAACGACGGTATTACCTACGTTGAAGCGTCGCAAAATGCAATCAACAACTATTTCTCAGGTGTTGATCAAGTAGATTTCACGCGTGTTCCAGAACAAATTAACACATCACTTGTTAAAGGCGCAGGAAGTACAACGTACACTGACCCTAACTTTGAATTGCCATCAAGTATTCGTGCTCAAGTTGGTTTTGAATACGACTTTGATTCCGAGATGTTAGGTGATGGCTTTAAGTGGACTGCTGAACTTGCATACCACAAGAAAGAAAATGAAGCGATTTGGCGTAATACAGCAATAAAACCTAAGTTAGATGAAAATGGCGAAATTGTTCGTTCTGCAACAGGTCGTATCATTTATGAAACACGATACTCTGGTGACTTGAAAGATAATTACGACATCATGATGACCAATGCTGACGTAAGCCCACGTTCAATTATCTTCTCTACAGCGCTTGCTAAACAATGGGATAACGGTCTATACGTATCTGCAAGTTATACGCACCAAGACGTTGAAGATGTGTCTCCAGGTAGTGCATCAACTGCCGATGGTAACTATAAACACGCTACAACGCAGAGTCGTAACGTTGATTTAGTTGGCCGTGGCCACTATGAAGTAGAGCATAGCTTGAAGTTAAACCTTAGCTACAAAACAGAGTTCTTTGAAGGTTATGCGTCTAAATTTAACGTATTCTTTGAGCGCCGCTCTGGTCGTCCATTTAGCTACACTATGGGATCATTTAACGATGGTGATTTCGGCGATACACGAGGCCTAGATGGCACATCAGCATACTTAGCATACATTCCAAGTGGTCCTAATGATCCAAATGTAGACTGGGTTAAATCAGCAAACCCAGAAGGTAGAAATGAGACACCAATGACATGGGAAAAGCTAGAGAAGCTGCTAAACCGTGCGGGTATTACTGAAAGAGGTCAAATCCTTGGTCGTAACACTGGTACGCAACCTTGGGTGACTACTATGGATGTGAGCTTTAAACAAGAGATCCCTGGGTTCTATGAAGGTCACAAAGGCGAGCTTTACATTATGGTCGACAACTTTGCAAACCTACTTAATAGCGACTGGGGCATCGAGAAGAAGATCTCTTACTCTGACCAAAAGTTGTATGACTTCGGTGGTCTAGAAAATGGTAAGCTAATCCTAAATGAGCGCTACCAAGGTTCTGATGTACGTAACTACACAGAAATTGTTAAGGGCTCATCTGCGTGGCAAGCTAAAATCGGTATTCGTTACACTTTCTAATCCCGATTTAATTAGCGCATAAAAAAGTTAAAAGGCCAACATCATGTTGGCCTTTTTCTATAATTTATCTACTTCACGCTCTATTTTGTCCATCATGCTTCTCAGCAGCGCTCGCTCGTCATTCGATAATTCCACTAGGAGCTCTTCCTCCCACTGAAGTGCCTTTGGAGAGAGTTGCGCATAAAGTGCCTCCCCGCTTGGCGTCAAACTCAGCAATTTTGCACGCTTGTCGCTGGGATCTGCACATAGTTCAATCAACTGCTTATCTGTGAGTTGCTTCACCGCACGTGACATAGTCGATTTATCTATTTCCGCCAAATCACATAAACGCTTTGCAGAGCACATCTTTTGCTGTGCCAAATGCGCAATAGCACGCCACTGAGGCACGCTCAAACCAGCCTCTTCAAAGTACACACTTGAAAAAGCGCTACTGACTTTATTTGCCAACTTTACGAGTCGATACGGTAAAAACTCGTCTATTTTTAGTGACACCTTGCTCAACGCCTTTTGCTCCTCGAATACATTCGTAAACAATTATATACAAACTCATTTATGAAAGACACTTGATAATACTCTCACATGAGAGTATCTTGATTTCATCTACTAAGGAGTCAAAAATTATGAGCAACGAATTTCAATACCTAACAGGCTTTGGTAATGAGTTTGAAACCGAAGCATTACCTGGCGCATTACCAATTGGCCAGTTTTCTCCACAAAAAGTAAAATACGACCTGTACGCAGAACAATATAATACAACCGCGTTTACAGCTCCGCGTGCCGACAATCGCAGAAACTGGTTTTATCGTATTCGCCCATCTGTTGTACAAGGTGATTATCAAGCGATGGACAATGGCTTGTTACGCACCGCGCCAATCACTGAAGTACCAACACCGCCAACGATGTTACGTTGGAATCCAATTGAGATCCCATCAGAAAAAACAGATTTCATTGATGGCTTAGTGACCATGGCTGCAAACGGCAGTGCCAACGGTCAATCAGGTATCGGTATTCATGTATACGTTGCTAACGCTTCAATGGAAGGCCGTTACTTCTACAATGCTGATGGTGAGTTTTTATTTGTACCTCAGCAAGGTGAGTTAGTACTGCACACTGAATGCGGTAAATTAGCACTGCGTCCAGGTGAAATCGCCGTTATTCCACGTGGTATTAAATTCTCAGTAGAACTTATCAGCGAGCAAGCACGTGGTTATATCTGTGAAAACTACGGCCATCCGCTAATTTTACCTGAGCGTGGACCTGTAGGTGCAAACGGCTACACCAACGAGCGTGATTTCCAATACCCAGTTGCAGCGTTTGAAGATAAAGAAGGTGACTTTGAATTAGTTGCTAAGTTTAACGGTAACCTATTCCGTTGTGATATCGGTCACTCTCCACTTGATGTGGTGGCGTGGACTGGTAACAGTGCACCATACAAATATGATTTAGCACGCTTTAACGTAATGAATACGGTAAGCTTTGACCACCCTGATCCGTCAATCTTTACTGTTTTAACTTCTCCTTCTGGCACAGCGGGTGTTGCGAATGTTGACTTTGTGATCTTCCCACCACGTTGGATGGTTGCAGAAAACACTTTCCGCCCTCCTTACTATCACCGTAATATCATGAGTGAATTCATGGGCTTAATTGAAGGTGTTTACGATGCTAAAGAGCATGGTTTTGTACCAGGTGGTATGAGCTTACATAACTGTATGTCTCCACACGGGCCTGAAGCAGATGTATTTGAAAAAGCATCAAATGCAGAGCTTGAGCCACAACGCTACGAAAATACCTTAGCGTTTATGTTTGAATCTCGTTATGTAATTTCTCCAACCAAATATGCACTTGAAGGTAAAGAGCGTCAGCAAAATTATCTAGATTGTTGGAAAGGCATTAAAAAATACTACAAAGGCGCGTAACATAGCGCTTACCAAAAAATGATAAGGCACTCTTTTGAGTGCCTTTTGTCGTGATTAAGGAACAGACTATGAAACTCTATACATATTTTCGCTCATCTGCCGCTTATCGTGTTCGTATCGCTCTGAATTTAAAGAATATTGCACATGAACTTGTGGCGGTAAACCTACTAAAATCAGAACAACAAGGTGAGCAGTACACCAGCAAAAACCCACAAGGCTTGCTACCGGCTTTAGAAACCGAGCAAGGTGTTTTAGCTCAGTCATTAGCCATTTTAGAATGGCTTGAAGAGACTCATACAGATACCCCATTACTGCCAAACGATCCTTGGCAAAAAGCACAGGTTCGCAACTTTTGCTATGCCATAGCGTGTGATATCCACCCAATCGATAACCTTCGAGTGCTTAAATACTTAAGCCAAGAGCTGAATGTTGATGATGAACAAAAAAATACTTGGTATCGTCATTGGATCATAGAAGGGTTTAAAAAGCTTGAATTAATGCTAGGCGACAGCGAATTCTGTTTTGGTGATAAGCCCTCACTCGCAGATGTTTGCTTAGTGCCTCAGGTATTCAACGCGCTACGTTTTAATGTTGATATGACCCCCTTCCCTAAAATAGCTGCCATTTACGAGCGTTGTAATCAATTACCCGCATTTAGTGATGCTGCGCCAGAGAATCAACCTGACGCACAGTAATATCATTGCAATGCACAATGAACTTGGTCTAGATGAGAGATCAAGTCCAAGCCCAGATCGGTAAGATAACCGCCATCTGGGCTATCTATAATTCCTTTATCATACAGCCTCTGTGCTGCGTCAATTAAACTTTGCTCAGCATCACTGTGTATTTTAATACCTTGATGCATACTGGTTCGTGGAAATTTAGCTAATAAGGTAAGTTCTGCCATCATATTTTGATCAAACGCCATTGCGATCCCCTTCTTTTGTTTTTATCTTGTTATAGTTACTTCTGCAAAGCGTATAACTGCTTTATTTAAAGATTAGCCAACTCTGGGAGTTCTGCCATGAAATCACTTGTTTATATCGCTTTAAGTGCTTTATTAATAACAGCAAGTTACTCATTTGCTGTTGATTCGAATCATGAAAAGGTCACATTGCTTGAAATGCCACATCGAGTTTGTTGGTATCAAGGTGCGCAATATAGCGAGGGGGCGCTAATCAAGCAGTTTGATTTGTTATTTATTTGCAGCCCCAAATACAGTAACCAACCACAGAGTCAATTAGTGTGGTTAAAAGCAAATAAAGAAGGCCAACCTATTAGGCTAGACCCAGTAAAGACAATCAGGGTAAACTAGCGGTTTTGTAATTAGAGTGCTTTCATGACGCAACAGCAGCCAAACAACCCATTACATGGTGTAAAACTAGAAGACATCATTATTAAACTAGAGCAAGAACTTGGCTGGCAAGCACTGGGGGAGGCGATTAATATTCGCTGTTTTACCCATGACCCAAGCGTAAAGTCTAGTTTAAAGTTTTTGCGAAAAACGCCTTGGGCGCGAGAAAAGGTAGAACAGCTTTATCTTGATACTTTTCATGGCTTTGTCTGGCCTTCGATCAAAAAATAATGCCACGCCATAGCCATATTATTCGTAAAGTGATTTATATGCCTCAATGATTTTGCTTTTGGTTCTTGGTGCAAGCTCTTTGTTACAAGCAAAGTACAACTTTGCACCAAAATTAGGTAATGTGTACTTCTTCTCTAACATTGTGGTCATGTGTTCTGTTTTGCTTTTATGCTCAAATTGCACATCACTTAAGATCACCAAATCTATAAAGCCTTTTCTTGTTGCCAATAGTTCAAAAACATTGTCAAAGCTAGAGATCATGATTAGGTGTCTATCTTCTTCAAACCCCCGCTCTTTGAGATACAGATGACTAAAGTTTTGTCTTATTACCGCTGTTTTGTAATTTAATGCGTCGTCTAACTTATTGATATTATATTTTTTATCACGCAAACCGTAAAAAGATGTCGAAAAGGTACTGATAGGAAAAAGCCAGTCAAATAGCTGTTCTCTTGAGTCTGAACGAGCGATAGAAAAAATGCAGCTATTGGGGTTTCGTTGCGCAGCGTTGTAAGTTACCGACCATTGATTAACACTAAAAACATAGTCTATATCGGCTTTTTGCAAAACGGCTTTGACTTTATCCACCGCTGAGCCAACTAACACACCCTCTTTATTGGTGTATTGAAAATCAGGGAATTCCTCTGTCATGACATTGAGCGAATTTGCCTGAGATGATAAGCAAACACAGCTCAAAACCACTAACCATAATCGCATTCAGTAACTACCTGTAACCATGTGAACTACAAGAAATATAGCGTACTCACCTTGGTTAGAACAGAAATCAAACAAAAACGGCCGCCTTAAATAGCAGCCGTTTTTAGAATTATCACAAAAGGTTACGAGTTGTTGATAGCGTCAATCAAGAATGCAGATAGTTTTGCACCTTCGCGTAACGTCGTTTCTGAGCTAGTTTGCCCAACCAATGAGCTATCGGTGAAAGGCGCTATTTCCATCATGTCGGCACCCGTAATAGGAAACTCTGCACGTAGCGCTTTTAATATGGTCATCGCCTCATCAGGCGTCATACCATTGCCCTCTGGTGTGCCTGTTGCTGAAGCGAATTCCTCATCCAGCGCATCAATATCAAAACTGACATACAATTCATCAACATTATCCGCTTTAAGCTGCGCAATTACCTGCGCAGCAATGGCATCAGCGCCTTGCTCACGAATTTCGTGTGCCCAATGCTGTTTAACACCAAATGTTGACTCCCAGTGTGCTTTGTCTTTACCACTTGAACGAATACCGAATTGGATAAGATGGTGAGGTGCTGGTAAAAACTCAAGAATATGCGTGCACCAAGAACCAAAACATAAATCAATTCCTAAACGTTCAACTAACAAGTCTGTGTGTGCATCAAAATGAATGATTGCCGTGCGCTTGCCTGCATCACGTTTAGCTTTTAAATATGATTTTGTTAACGGGTAGCTTATTGAGTGGTCTCCACCAATACCAAATATGCCTTTCTCTGGATATTGTTGATAAAAGCCGTCGCATACATCTTCTGTAATAGATAGAGGTGATACGTAATACTCACTGTTTTCATTTTGATACAGCGCTTTTTGGCAATTACTGATTGTCGCTTGATTTAAATATTTGTCGTGAAGAAGATGTGGAATAACGCGAACATCACCTAAATCAAAAGCCCTCACGTGTGGTTGCTGCTCGATGAGTGTTGAGCGCAGAAATAATGGTCCCCAGTTAGCGCCTCTTAAAATACCACCGCCACAATCAGAGCTGATCCCCAATATGGCGGCTTTATGTTCACTTTGTTCAATGTTTGCCAATGATGCTTTCCAAAGCGCGTCAACCCCTTCGGTTTGACCATACAATTTGGTTCTTAATGCATCTTTTCTTTCTTTTGCTGTGTTTACAGTAAATACACCATCTCCAGGGGGACACAAACAGTGCTCAAGTTTTTGTATAAATTGTTGTTTTGTATTCGCCATTTGAAGCCTCCAAAGATAACGATCTTGCATATTAATGCGCTTTGCAATTTTTTTCTTGCTCTATCAAGCAGCCTTAGGCATATGCTGCCTAGTACCAAGCTTTAGTAATGAGAGCGTAGATAGTGAAAAATATAAATCTTTTATATACAACATCTTAAATAAAAAACTCAAATATTAAGGCGTTGGCAGCGCAGTGATAAAATCAAACTTAAGGGAGGTATAACATCGTGATTGTTAATGTCAACCACGGCATGCAATGAAGGGCATTAACGCCGTGGTTTAATATTCATAACTAATGAATAGTTAAAGGTTATTCGTATCCTCTTGGCTTTTTAGTTTTAATAATTGCAATGTAACCATGCCAACTGGCGTAGCTTAGCAATGGCATGATAATAATAAACCCTGCCGTTCCCGTTAAAAATCCTAAAAGGACGAGAAGCACTATCAACGCACACCATACTAACATTGCGCCTACATTCGACTTAACGGCATGCATTGAACTTACTACAGCGGTCATAATATCAACTCTGCGCTCCATCATAATTTGTGGAGTAAACGCTGAAATCGCAAATACCGACGCCATAAGAACTCCACCCACTAAAGTGCCAAGTGTTAGAAAGGCCGACAATTGCTCAAAAGTTGGGTCTGCAACATTTGGGTATAAAGCATGGATAAGTGCAGCTAAACGCATCCAAACTATCATTATCACCATCAGTAAAACTGCAAAACCCCACTCTCCTGCTGGGTTTCTAAACATAGACTTAAGGCTATGCATAAACGTCGGCGTGTGACCTTTTTCAAGCTCCCAAGCAACATCATACAAACCCGCTGCAAACGCAGGCCCAATAAGTGCAAAAGCAACCGCTGCAGGTAAAATGACAAGATGTGTTCCAGATTGATACACAAGCCACATAATAGTGGCGGGAATAATGGTAAAAATTAAACCGTAGATTAAGCTAAGCATTGGCGCTCTTGTCATGTCTTTAAAGGCAAGTGCGAGCCAGTGGAAAGCCGCAAAAGTGCTTATCTTGTTGCTTTCAAAGCAACGTGCAAATTCGGTATGTTTATCAATCGGTGGAGATGCTGGCATAATAAGTCCTCTTATATTGCTACACTTAAGGTTTAGAAGATCAAGCTTAAAGATGCAAGTAAGCATACAATTGCAACCGCAAAATCGGACATCTGTCCTGTACTTTAAGGCCAGTAATAACAAACATTACGCTTTAGATAAAAATAAGGTTTACTATGGATAAGGTATTTCATTTAGGGCTAGATAAACAGGCACTTAACGGTGCTACTCTAGCAATTGTACCGGGCGATCCTGAGCGCGCAAAACGTATCGCACACAAGCTAAGCGACCCTTTCTGTTTGGCCCAAACTCGTGAGTTTCATGTCTACAGAGCAACGCTAAACAACCATTCTGTGGTAATTTGCTCCACGGGTATCGGTGGCCCATCTACTTCCATCGCGGTTGAAGAATTAGCGCAATTAGGTGTTCGTACTTTTTTACGTGTTGGAACGACAGGTGCAATACAGCCTCACATAAATGAGGGAGATGTTTTAGTCAGTACCGCATCCGTTAGACTAGATGGCGCAAGTCAGCATTTTGCCCCTTTGAGCTACCCTGCTGTGTCAGATTTTCATTGTACACAAGCAATGGTCAACGCATGTGAAGAGTTAAATATTCCGCATCATATCGGCATAACCGCGTCTAGTGATACGTTTTATCCCGGCCAAGAACGTTACGATACCTATTCAGGTTATGTGAGCAAAGCGTTCCAAGGTAGTTGTGCTGAGTGGCAAAAGTTAAACGTAATGAACTATGAAATGGAGTCTGCGACTTTATTTACTATGTGCGCAACGTTAGGCTTAAAAGCAGCTTGTGTGGCGGGTGTTTTGGTTAACAGAACACGTCAAGAGATCCCAACCGTTGATCATGCAAAAGTAGAGCACGATTCAGTGGCTGTTGTGCTAAAAGCGGCAGAAATACTACTAAAATAATTATTTTACTCTCATGGCCTCTATTCCTAGAGGCCATCTAAACTCATTATTGCAATGCGCCAAATTATGCGTATTTTGCTGTCACGTGTTTAATTTGCAAATCTATGCCATAACTGTCTAAAACGGCTTCAGCAACCGCCTTTTGATTCTCAAACCCTTCACTTTGCACCAAAGTAATATGGCTAATACCAGCTTGCTTTGCAGTCAATCCAGCCAATGCAAGCTGACTTAGTGCGCTTTGCATAGGAGATAAACTTGGGCTGTATGCGGCATTTTCCGCGTAGCGACCGTAAAAGTTGCCATTTGAGACTGTACATATTTCGACAGCTGAGATGTTCTTTGAATAAGGCGCATAAGCGCTTTGTAGGTGTAATTTTAACGACTCGCTTATCTCACTCGACAAACTGATAATTTTTGCCTCACTGCTTGCTAGCAGACGCTCAGAATTGTCTAACTCTTGAGGACCAAACGCACTTGGCAACAACTCACCAAGCTGAGTATTGAGATTTGGCAGCATAATATTAAGCGCTTGTGCGGTTGATAGCTCATTCATAAATTGTCGGCAGTAGCCACATGGCGCATCGGTGATTGCCATCGCACTTATTTCTTTAGCGTCATTTAACCATGCGTTATTAATTGCTGATTGTTCTGCATGGACTACCAAGCTTAAAGCTTGATGTGAAAACTCAAGATTTGCCCCTAAATAAGCATTGCCGCTGATTTTATCGTATGCAACAGCACCAACATTAAAATGAGAAATAGGTGCTTGAGAAAATGTTGCCGCCACCGGTAGTAAGGCTTTGAGTAATGATTCCAAAGTGCAGTCTAACTGCTTTTGTAAATCGCTTAATTGGGCTTTTGAAAAATGACCGCGTGTATGCTTGGCTTGTTCTTGTAGTTGTTTTATTTGTTGCGGATTAAATACTGCCATTACTAAAACATGATTGATTAATGGCAGGACAGTGTAAGCACAATCTACAAATTACACAACCATTGCTTTGCAGTTTTAAAGCATTCAAAATTTTCAGCATTAACGTTATATCGCTTCGCTTTTTGCAAAATCAGGTCATGCATGTAGCCTTCAAAACCAACGACTCTTGCAATCGTAAAGTCTCGCATGTAGTGCGCAACTTTTGGCATAAAGTCAACAATGTCGATGGCCTCAAAACGATGTTCTACCTCGCTCAAATCAATCAAAATCTTTGAGCTATTGTGCGCTTTTGCATAGTCATTTGCGATTCGATAAACACTCACAACATCGTCAGCGCTAACGCAACCACGTAACGTCATTAAAATTAGCGATGTCGTATCATCGTAAGTGATACTAGTAGATAGTGTTGACATTGGACCTCAATAAAAGCGATAGCGAATTAAAAACTGGTAAGTTCGCTCATAAATCGACCTACTGGTATTACCAGTCGGTCGATTTTAAGTAAATGAGAACCAATGTCAATAAATTTAATCAAAAACACCTGTTTTTTCTTGTGCATTTAATACTTAAGGATTGGTTTTGCTAAATCGAGCCTACTGCCTGTTTGAGAAGCAGTGCCAGCATAGCCGCAAAAGATGGCAAAAAGACTGACACTGAAGATATGTTGCTTAGCGCTACCCGGTATGCGTTACCCAGTATGCGTTACCCGGTATTACGCATTCCCGCGGCAATTCCTGTCATAGTGATCATTAACGCATTATCAATGTCATCGCTGTGTCCTGAGCGAGCTCGATTTAATAACTCAACCTGTAGCACATTGAGTGGATCGGTATAGGGGTTTCGCAGTGCAATTGATTCTTTTATCCAAGGCTGCGCCGACAACAATGTAGAATCAGGCGCTAAGCGTTGCACTAAATCTCGGGCTTGGCTTAGTTCGTCCCTTAATTTTTTGCCCAAAGGCTTATAGTCATCATCGACCAAACCTTGCTCATAATGTTCACTGAGCCAGCTGTCCGCTTTACAAAATACCATCTCTAGCATTTCTAGCCGTGTTCTAAAGAACGGCCACTGCTCACTCATATGTCTCAACGTTTGCTCTGAATATTCTTCAACAGCCGCTTTTAGACCTTGCAATGCACCTAACCAAGCTGGCAGCATGAGGCGGTTTTGGCTCCATGCAAATATCCAAGGAATAGCGCGTAAACTTTCAACCCCACCATTAGGATTACGCTTGGCAGGTCTAGAGCCTAGCGGCAATTTTGCCAATTCAACTTCAGGAGTTGCCATTCTAAAATACGGTACAAACTGCGGGTCTTCACGCACAATGCTGCGATAATGCTCACATGAGGCACTGCTGATAAGTTCCATCACCTCTTGCCAACTACTCTCTGGTTGAGGTGGAGGCAGCAAATTGCTCTCTATAATTGCGCCGCTATAAATAGCTAAGCTTTGCACTGCCACTTTGGGTAAACCAAATTTAAAGCGGATCATTTCGCCCTGCTCCGTTACCCGCAAGCCATTTTTAAGAGAGCCTGGGGGTTGTGAGCGTAAAGCTTGAGCTGCAGGAGCGCCACCGCGACCAATGGTTCCACCTCTGCCATGGAATAGGATCAGTTCAATGTCTTGCTGTTCGCAGATATCTACCAGCTTTTCCATTGCACTGTATTGTGCCCATCCTGCGGCCATCATCCCAGCATCTTTGGCTGAATCGGAATAACCTATCATCACAAACTGCTTGCGATTAATGTGCTGCCTGTACCAAGATTGTGCGAACAACTCTGTCATTACTTGCGCACTGCGATTTAAGTCATCAAGCGTTTCAAACAAAGGAGCGACTGGGAGTTTGAACTTGCAGCCACTCTCTTGCAGCAATAGCTCAACCGCTAAAACATCTGATGCATTTTGCGCCATCGAGATAATATAAATGCCCAATGCATGCTCATCTTGATTGGCTATCACCTCGAATGTATCTAACACTTCTTTTACGTTGCTGCTAGGCTGCCAATGTTTTGGTATTAAAGGCCTGCGTGAGTTTAACTCTGCTAGTAAAAATGCTTGCTTGTCTTGCTCTGACCAATCTGCATATTTGCCAAGACCTAAGTAGCCCGTCAGCTCACTGAATACCTCGGTGTGGCGTGCCGAGTCCTGACGTATATCTAACTTACATAAATTAACGCCAAAACAATTTAAACGACGGATCACATCCAACAACAGTCCATTCGCAATTACATCCATATTTACCTTACATAAAGACCGATAGATGAGCTCTAAGGGCGCTTTTAACTGCGAAACGTGGGTAATTTTGTCTTGTTTTTTGGTTGGTTCATTTTTTATTTTGTGTTCCAGAGCAAAGATTGTTTCACTCACTTGAGACTTAAGTAGTTTTAATAAGTAGCGATAAGGCTCACTTTGCTCACCAATTTGCTCTTTGAGCTCATCACTTGCACAGTGCATTGATAATTCTGCACTAAGCTTATCGAGGTCTCTGTAATACAAATCAAGCGCCATCCAGCGGCCATGATCTAACACGGTTTGCGTAATTTGCGCTGTTACAAATGGGTTACCATCTCTGTCGCCGCCCATCCATGAAGTAAAAGTGATAGGTGAAAAATCTTCAGGTAGCTTCAGACAAAGGATTTCTTCGCTGTAGCTGTGAAATTGGCGAATAAACTCAGGAACAGCATGCCAAAGGCTATTTTCTATAACCGCGAATCCCCATTTTGCTTCGTCCAACGGCGTAGGACGCTTATCGCGTATATCATTGGTATGCCATGCTTGGCAGATTAACTGCTCAATTCTATCAAGCAGATAGTCTTGATGATGTTCATCCAAAATATGTAATTCAAGTGCTTCTAGACACTCACTTAACTCTACATGTTTGCTTATGATAGTACGTCTTGTTACTTCGGTGGGGTGCGCTGTAAGTACCAAATCCATTTTCAAATTTGCGATTACTTGTGCGACTTGATTCAGATTCAATGACCCTTCATCAACGTTTGTCTTTAGCTGTGTTAGGGTATTTTTTAATGTGCTAAGCATGCCATCAGGCGCGCCTTGTTTTGATATTGTGTGAAACTGCTCAGCAACGTTAGCAAGGTTTAAAAAGTGATTAAATGCGCGCGCTACTGGCAGTAATTCCTCATCGGTCAAACCATGCAGCGTGTCTATGAGTAAGGCGCGATCTTGTTCATTGCCATTGCGCGAAGATTTAGACAACTTGCGAATTTGCTCAACTTTATCAAGCACTTTTTGCCCTTGGGCCTGCTGTATTGTTTTTCCTAGCAGTTCACCCAACATGCTTACGTTAGTGCGTAACGTTTGATATTGCTCAGTCATAATGCATCCTTTGTCGAGATTTTATACTACTCACTATACCGAGATTAATTCGATTTACGAGCGATCTATTTTTACCTGTTGACCGTAAGCTACTGTATCAAAATTAAAGTTAGACGTGACATGAAAATATTTTATGATAGCCGTTGCCCCCTGTGTGTGGCTGAAATGAAAAACTTAAAGTCTCACGACAAACATAATCGAATTACCCTTGTTGACTTGCATAGCGACAATTTTGCTACTGAAAACCCGAATATTGATAAGCAAAGAGCGCTTAAAATTCTACACCTGCAAGACGCTCAAGGCATAGTATGGCTCGGTTTAGATGCCACCTATCAAGCTTGGAAAGCGGTAGGAAGACATCGGTGGTTGATATTATTACGCCTTATGCCTATGCGCTGGTTTGCAGACAAAGGCTACTTGTTCTTTGCTAACAATCGCATGGCGATATCAAAATTATTATTACCGAATCAATGTACACGGTCGGGATGCGATATCAATGAGTAAAGATAGTGTCATCGTAATCGGGGCTAACAGCGCAATCGCTCAAGCATTTATACAAGAGCAAAGAGTCAGATCCCCCAATAGTCAACTTATCACTGTCAGCCAAAGTGCTATGTCGCAGTTAGACAATAACCATACTCACTTTGAGTGTGATTACTCTGAGGCGCAGATATTACTTCTAGCAGAAAGCATAAAATCACATATCCGATTTGCGAAAAGTATCAGCATATTCAATGGTCAGCTCCATAATGAACAATTTGGACCTGAAAAGCGCCTTGAAGACTTCAACGAGCACTACCTAACTTGGCTTTTGAAAACAAATACCATCACGCCTATGCTTTGGCTTAAGGGTATTGGTCAGCATTTAACTCACCAAAGTACGTGTGTGATCACCTTTTTAAGCGCAAGAGTCGCTAGTATTGATGATAACGTATTAGGGGGTTGGTACAGCTACCGAGCCAGTAAAGCTGCTCTAAACATGGCAGTAAAGACAGCATCAATCGAACTTGCAAGACGTGCCAAGCGCTGTAAATGTGTGCTGTTTCACCCCGGTACAACCGACAGCCCACTTTCCAAACCATTTCAAAACAATGTTCCAGAGGGAAAGCTATTTTCCCCATCATTTGTTGCTCAACAGCTCAGCAATTTGATTGAATCAAGAGAGCATAACGGGCTGGTGGACTATATTGACTGGCAGGGAAATAGCATCAACTGGTAATTATACATCGCAATTATCGAAGGCAAAATTATATGCATTTTACAAAACAAGATATTGAAAACTTAGATAAACAAACTCGAGTGCACTTTATTAATTCGTTGTCTGGATTCAAAAGCGCTAACCTTATCGGTACAGTCGATGATCAAGGTCAAGAGAATTTAGCAATAGTGAGCTCGGTATTTCATTTGGGCGCTCATCCTCCATTAATAGGTATGATAATGAGGCCGCACTCTGTGCCTAGAGATACTCTAGAGAATATCCTTCAAACTGGCCAGTACACCATCAATCACATTAATGCAGATATAGTTGAAAAGGCACACCAAACATCAGCACGTTATAACAAGGATGTATCTGAATTTAAAGCTGTGGGTTTAACACCATACTATACCGGCAGCTGCATCGCGCCGTTTGTTAAAGAAAGTAAGTTAAAAATGGCTGTGGAGCTTAAAAGTACGCAAACCATAGAGCTAAACCAAACAGTGTTAGTGATTGGAGAGATAACAGACGTTTATTTAGAAAACGATAAAGCTTATTGCCAAGATGGTTTTTTAGACTTAGAAAAATTAAATACCGTTTCCATCAGTGGCCTTGATAGGTATCACACTACCTCTGGGTTGATACGCCTAAGCTACGCAAAGCCCAATGAAGCGTTACACCCTCTCAGTATTGCACCCTGTAAATAAGTTCTGACTTCTCTGTATTTATAAAGGTAAAGGCCAAAACAACATTCTTCTCTTGCACTTAGTTTACTAATAATGGTCCAATAGAATACATTCATTGTATTGTTTGCTTTATCTTTGTGATTCAGTAAATTATTACAACAACTGAGATTGTCAAATAATAGGAGACGTAGCATGTGGCAAAACAAATTTAGAGTTGCCCTGTGTGTCGGTATATTGACATGGGCACTCCCAAGTAACGCAGGCCTTGAAGAAGGAATAGAGGCAGCCAACAAAGGTGAGTTTGAAGTCGCCTTGAAAGAATTCAGATATTTAGCTGATATGGGTTACGGCCCAGGTATTTATGAGTTGGCAAAAATGTATGAGGGAGGCTTTGGCGTACCTAAAGACCTAAGAAAAGCCGCCCAACTATTCCAAGATGCGGTGAACACAGGTGTTGCTGATGCTATGTTCTCGCTTGCAGTTATGTATGAACAAGGCAGAGGTGTTAAACAAGATAAACAGCGCGCTGTTGAACTGTACACGCGAGCAGCTCAGAAAAACCTAGCAGCGGCCCAGTTTAACCTAGGTGTTATGTATACCAATGGTGATGGTGTAATTAAAGATTATAACGTCGCTATGGACTGGTATGAAAAAGCGGCGGCCAGCAATTACACATTGGCACAGTTTAACCTAGCTTTGATGTATTATCAGGGTCTTGGAGTAAGTAAAAATATCGAAAAGTCTTTTATTTGGAACACGATTGCCGAATACAATGGCAATCAGCAAGCCGCTAAAAGCCGTCAGTTAGATGAAAAGCAGCTTTCTCCTTCTCAAATAGAGCAAGCCACTGAAAAAGCGACTGAAATATACTATAAAATTCAAGAGCGTAAATATATTCCGGAAGTAAGACCACGCAAAACCACATATTAAACGCTACTGGTCACTCTAGCTCATACCCACTCTTTATACTGGATGAAAAACGTTAGCATAAAGGTTGGTATGAGCTAGTCATCATTAAATGAGTTTAAAACGCCTCATAAAAAGGCTTGTAATTGTTGTTATCACGATGGGTGACAAAATGAATTGCCTATTCGTTCACTTCGACCCTGTAACAGATTCTGTGTAACTGCCATTTAGTTGATATGTCTTTCGAGGCGTTCCTCGAATTCGATAATAAATCGACTCATCGCCTGACGCCAGTTTTGAATGGGCATTGTC